>NZ_WIQI01000045.1 GCF_009602535.1 Ornithinicoccus halotolerans
CACGAGCACCGGCACGCCCCACCACACCGCCGGAGGCGACGATCACCTCGGCCGGCTGCCCCGGTGAGACGACGAGCGCGCCAGCGGCCTCCCGCTCCAGCACCAGCCGCTCGGCCGCGGCGCGGTCGGCGACCGGCGTCACCTCGAAGGCGTCCGCACCGGCCTGCTGCGCCAGCTGGTCCTGCAGCTGGGTCGAAACCGGCGCCGGGGCCGCTACCGCCAGCGGGAGCTCCCGCGGCCCGGCCTGGGTCAGCGGCCACGCGAACGCCGAGACCACGAGGGCGACCAGCGCAGTCACCCCCAGGACCGGCCCGAGCAGCCGCGCCCACGCCGGGACCGGCCCGTGCCGTCGTCCGGCACCGCCACGCTGGTCGGTGCTGCTGCGGCCGCCCTCCGGCCGGGCAGAGCTGGCCCGGTCGGCCTCGTCGTCGTCGTCCGGGCGGGCGGCACGGTCCCGGCCGGTCTCGAGGTCGTGCTCGTGGTCGTGCTCGTGGTCGCCGTCGTGCTCGTGGTCGCCGCGCCGGCCGGCGGCGGGGGTGGTCGTCGTCATGAGTCTGCTCCGTTCTAAAACGAGTGATCGTTCGTTATGCACGAGCATGGCCGCCTGGCGTCACGCCTGTCAAGAACGATCATTCGTTTTTATGCTTGGTAGGGTGCGCGCATGCCTCGCGTCACTGCTGAGCACCGGGCCGCCCGGCGGGAGCAGATCCTCGTCGCCGCCATGGACTGCGTGGCCCGGGAGGGCTTCCACAAGACGACGATGGCGCACGTCGTCTCGGCCTCCGGGCTGTCCGCCGGCGCGGTCTACGGCTACTTCCGCAGCAAGGAGGAGCTGATCTCGGCGATCGCCGACCGGGCGGTCGGGATGGTGGGTGGCGTGTTCGCGCGGGCGGCGGGCCAGGAGGCGGTGCCCTCCCCCGCCGAGGTGGTCGAGCGGGTCGCCGCCTCGATCGAGGCGCAGGCCGCCGACCACGGGGTCGACATCACCCGGGTGGCGGTCGCCGCCTGGGCGGAGGCGGTGCGCGACGAGCAGGTCCACACCGTGGTCGCGGCCAAGGTCGGGCAGCTGCGGGAGCGCTGCCTCGAGATCATCCGCCTCCAGCAGCGCGCGGGCCTGGTCGACCCCGGGGGCGACCCGCACCAGATGGCCCAGGCCATGCTCGCGCTGTTCCCGGGGTTCATCCTGCAACGCCTCATCCTCGGCGACGTCACCTCCGCGTCGCTGGGCGCGGGCGTGGCGGGGCTCACCTACGGGCCGGCCGCGACGCCGGCCGCCGACCACACTGGAGGGTCATCGTGACGTTTCTGCTGCTGGGTATCGCGATCGTGGCCGAGGTGGCCGGCACCAGCCTGCTGCGTGCCACCGAGGGGTTCACCCGGCCGCTGCCGACGCTGGGGTGCCTGGGCGCCTACCTGGTGGCGTTCTACACCCTGGCGCTGGCGCTGCAACGGGGGCTGCAGGTGGGCGTGGCCTACGCGCTGTGGGCCGGCATCGGCACCGCCCTGATCGCCGCGATCGGCGTCGCCGTGCTCGGCGAGCCGCTCTCGGCGACCAAGGTCGTGGGCCTGGTCCTGGTGGTCGCCGGCGTGGTGGTGCTCAACCTCAGCGGAGCCCACTGACCAGCCGCGGAAGACCCCCGCGTCGTGGGCCGCGGGCACAGGGCCGTTGACTCCCTCCTCGAGCGAGCCGGGTCTGCCGACGCTCAGTCGTTCACGTACCCATCGCAGTTGGCCAGGTCGTCGGCCGAGCCCTTGACGAAGATCACGTGCCGACCGTCGGGGCGCTGCCCCGGCTCCCCCAGGTGGACGTTGACGTGCAGCGGGTGCTGCCGGTTCGCGGCGAACTCGTCCGCGTGCGGCAGCTGCACGTACTTCTCGCCGCCGTGCTGGGAGAGCACGGCGCACTGGCCGTTCCCCAGCAGCAGCACGTGGGTGTGGTCGGCCATGGCCGTGCCGGCGGCGCCGACCACGGCGAGCCCGGCGAGGCAGGACGCGGCCAGCAGCCGCCTACCGGTGGTGTTCATGGCATTCCCTCCAGGTGGTGGTGGTTCTCCTCGACGGCGGGCAGGTCTCGCCCGGTCCGCCACTGCGACCGTAGGACCGGTGGCGCTCGGCCGGCCATACGCACAGGTGCGTATGGCGCCGAACTTCGTGGCGGCTCGCGCCCCCGCTGTGCTTGACTAGCCCTGCCGGCGAGGGGTCCGCCGGCGGGAAGGGACACCATGGCCGAGACGGCATCGGCACCGGCGCGCGCGCCCGAGGGGGCGACCGAGCCGGTGCTCCGCGTGGAGGGACTGGTCCGCCGCTACGGGGACCTGACGGCGGTGGGCGACGTGTCGTTCACCATCGCCCCCGGCGAGACCTACGGTCTGCTGGGGCCGAACGGCGCCGGCAAGACCACCACCATCTCCATGGTCGCCGGCCTGCTCCCGGCCGACGCCGGCACCGTGACGCTGGCGGGAGAACCGATGGGGCCACGGCACCCGGCCGCGCGACGGCACCTGGGGCTGGTGCCGCAGGAGCTGGCGATCTACCCCGACCTGACGGCGCGGGAGAACCTGCGCTACTTCGGCCGGCTGCAGCGGCTGCGCGGGGACCAGCTGCGCCGGCGGGTCGACGAGGTGCTGGAGCTGATCGGGCTGGCCGACCGCGCCAACGACGCCACCAAGGAGTTCTCCGGCGGGATGAAGCGCCGCCTCAACATCGGCATCGGGCTGCTGCACCAGCCGCTGCTGCTGGTGCTGGACGAGCCCACCGTCGGGGTGGACCCGCAGTCGCGGCACGCGATCCTGGAGTCGGTCGCGGCGCTCTCCGGCGAGGGCATGTCGGTGCTCTACACCACGCACTACATGGAGGAGGCCGAGCGGCTCTGCGACCGCGTCGGCATCATCGACGGCGGCACGCTGCAGGCCGAGGGCACCCGTGACGAGCTGGTGCGGCTCACCGGCGGCGTGGACCACGTCCGGGTCAGCGGCGAGGGCGACCTGACGACGACGGCCGCGGCCCTGCGGGAGCTGCCGGCCGTGCAGCAGGTGGACGCCGACCGGCAGGGGCTGTCGCTGACCGTGCGCGACGCCCCCACCGCGATCGCGGCCATCGTCACCACCGCGACCGGCGCGGGCATGACGCTGCGGGACGTGGAGGTCTCCCGGCCCGACCTGGAGTCGGTCTTCCTGCACCTGACCGGCCGCGCGCTGCGGGACTGACCGGTGGGCGCCCTTCTCACGATGACCTGGACGGACCTGCGCCAGCGGGTCCGGGACCGCTCGGTCCTGGTCTTCGCGATCGTCGTGCCGCTGGCGCTGATGACGGTCTTCAACTTCGTCTTCGCCGACCTCGAGCAGCCCACCCCGGGGCCGGTCACGGTAGCGGCGGCCGCACCGGAGGGCGACCCGCTCGCCGCCGTGCTGGTCGACACGCTGCGCGGCCTCGAGGAGTCGGCGGCGGTGCCGGTGACGGTGGAGACGGCCGAGGCGGAGGCGGTGCCCGAGGCGGTCGAGTCCGGCGAGGTGGACCTGGGCCTGGTCGTGCCCGAGGGGTTCGGCGCCGCGGTGCGCGCCGGCGAGCCGGTCTCGGTGGAGGCGATCGAGGGAGAGGACGCCGGCATCGGCGGGCAGGTCGTGATGGCGGTCGTGCACGCCAGCCTCGAGCGGTTCGCCGCGGGGACGGTCGCCGCGACCGCCGGCGCCCAGGCCGGCCTCTCCCCCGGCGAGCTGGCCGCGGTCGCCGAGGAGGCCGCGACCGGCGGCCCGCAGCACACCCTGGTCGCGGGTGAGGCCGCCGACGAGCAGCTCGGCCCGTCGGCGTCGATGGTGGCTGGCCAGGCCGGGCTGTTCCTGCTGTTCACGGTGAGCTTCGGGGTGCTGGGCCTGGTGGCCGAGCGAAAGCAGGGCACCATGGCGCGGCTGCGGTCGATGCCGATGAACCCGGCGCTCATCGTGCTGGCCAAGGCCATGGTGAGCCTGGTGCTGGGCATCGTGGCGACCACCGTGCTGCTGACGGCCGGGAGCCTGCTGTTCGGGGTCGACTTCGGCTCCCCGGTCGCGGTGGCGGCCGTGATCGTCGCGGCGGTGGTGGCCACCACGTCGCTGATGCTGGTCGTCGCCCGGGTCGCCCGCAGCGAGGAGCAGGCCGGCATCGCCTCCTCGATCCTCGCGCTGGTGCTGGGCATCAGCGGCGGCGCCTTCTTCCCCGTCAGCGGACCCGGGCTGCTGGGCCAGCTGATGGACCTGAACCCGGTCGCCGCGTTCACCCGCGGGCTGGGCATCACCGCCGGGGGCGGCGGCGTGGCCGACCTCGGCGCGCCGCTGCTGGTGCTGGCCGGGTTCGCGGTGGTGATGGTGCTGGTCGCCCGGCTGGTGCCCGACCGGGAGGAGACGGTATGAGCGCGCTCCGTGGGGGGCAACCGGTGCTGGCGGTGGCCGCGGTGGAGCTGCGGCGGTTCCTGCGCGACCGGTCCAACATCTTCTTCGTCTTCATCTTCCCGCTGATGCTGGTCCTGGTGCTGGGGCTGCAGTTCGGCGGCGGCTCCGACGGCGGCCGGGTGACGCTGGGCACCGACGACGGCGTCGAAGGCAGCCAGCTGGTCACCCAGCTGGAGGCCGAGCTCGCCGAGCAGGACGTCACCGTCGAGCACGCCAGCACCGACCAGGCACTGGAACGGGCGGCCCGGGGACGCACCGGCGTGGCCGTGCTGCTGGACGCCGACGACGCGAGCAGCTACGAGGCGGGCCGAGCCGTCGAGGTGTCGATGGTGGCCGCCTCGCAGAGCGGGTCGCTGGCGGTGCAGGAGCGGGTGCGTGCCGCGGTCAGCACGCTGCAGGTGCGGCAGGGCCAGCTGCAGGCGCTGGTCGAGCGGGGGCTGGACCCGACGGTGGCCCGGGAGGCGCTCGCGCAGGCCGAGGCGGAGGTCGCCACGCCCACCCTGCAGGTGGCCACCGACGACGAGCTCGGGGAGCAGTTCGCCGGGCTGGGCCGCTTCGACCTCGGCGCCTCCGGGCAGCTGCTGCTGTTCACGTTCCTGGCCACCCTCGCCGGCTCCTCCACCCTCATCGACGCCCGCCGGCTCGGCGTGATCACCCGCACGGTGGCCGCGCCGGTCACGGCCGGGCAGGTCCTGCTCGGCCAGGTGCTGGGCCGGTTCGCGATCGGGATGTTCCAGGGCGGCTACATCGTGCTGGCCACGGCGCTGATCTTCGACGTCGACTGGGGCTCGCCGTGGCTGACGCTGCTGGTGCTGGCCGTCTTCGCCCTGGTCGCGGCCGGCGCGGCGATGCTGATGGGCTCGCTGATCGACCACGAGGGCACGGCCGTGGGCGTCGGCGTCGGCGCGGGCCTGGTGCTGGCCGCGATGGGTGGCTCCATGATGCCGCTGGAGCTGTTCCCCGAGACGATGCGCAGCATCGCCAACCTCACCCCGCACGCCTGGGGCTACCAGGCGTTCGCCGAGATCCAGCGCCACGACGGCGGGCTGCTGGACGTGCTGCCGCAGCTCGGCGTGCTCGCCGCGATGGCCGTGCTGCTGCTCGCGGTCGGGTCCTGGGCGCTGCGCAGGAGCCTGTCCCGGGCCATGTGAGCCGCAGCCCGGACGGCCGCTCCCCGGTGCGGAAGTCCGCAGTCGCCCGGCTGGCCCACCCGGCGCTGACCGCCGCACCGGTCCCGCGCGCCGGGGTGTCCGGCGAGCCAGCACGGCCCGGAGCGGGGAAGCGCATACGATCACAGGCGATCCCGCACCCCTGGAGGAGAGCACCCGCATGGCCCGCCGCACCCGCACGTCCGGTCCGGACCTGTTCGACGTCGAGGAGAAGATCATCGACGTCGACGTCCAGGAGGAGATGCAGGGAGCCTTCCTCGAGTACGCCTACTCGGTCATCTACTCCCGGGCGCTGCCGGACGCCCGCGACGGGCTGAAGCCGGTCCAGCGCCGGATCCTCTACGGGATGAACGAGCTGGGGCTGCGGCCCGACCGCCCGCACGTGAAGTCCTCCCGGGTCGTCGGCGAGGTGATGGGTAAGTACCACCCGCACGGTGACGGCGCGATCTACGACGCGCTGGTGCGGATGGCGCAGCCGTTCACGATGCGACTGCCGCTGGTGGACGGGCACGGCAACTTCGGCTCCCTCGACGACGGGCCGGCGGCGAGCCGCTACACCGAGGCCCGGCCGGCCCCGGCGGCGCTGCTGATGACCACCTCGCTGGCCGAGGACACCGTCGACTACGTCCCCAACTACGACGACCAGCTGTTCCAGCCGGACGTGCTCCCCGCCGCCTTCCCGAACCTGCTGGTCAACGGCGCCTCCGGGATCGCGGTGGGGATGGCGACCAACATGCCGCCGCACAACCTCACCGAGGTCATCGGCGCCGCGCGGCACCTGATCGCGCACCCCGAGGCGACGCTGGATGACCTGATGCGGTTCGTGCCCGGGCCGGACCTGCCGTTGGGCGGCAGGATCGTCGGGCTGGACGGGATCCGGGACGCCTACGAGACCGGGCGCGGCTCGTTCCGCACCCGCGCCACCGCCCGGGTCGAGAACGTCACCCCCCGCAAGAAGGGCATCGTGGTGACTGAGCTGCCCTACCTGGTGGGGCCGGAGAAGGTCATCGAGAAGGTCAAGCAGCTGGTGCAGTCCAAGAAGCTGCAGGGCATCTCCGACATCAACGACCTCACCGACCGCAGCAAGGGGCTGCACCTGGTCATCGAGATCAAGAACGGGTTCAACCCCGAGGCGGTGCTGGAGAAGCTGTACAAGCTCACCCCGATGGAGGAGAGCTTCGGCATCAACAACGTCGCCCTCGTCGACGGCCAGCCGCGCACGCTCGGGCTCAAGGGCCTGCTGCAGGTCTACCTCGACTTCCGCACCCAGGTGGTGCGGCGGCGCACCCAGCACCGGCTGGACCGGAGGCGCGACCGGCTGCACCTGGTCGAGGGGCTGCTCATCGCGATCCTGGACATCGACGAGGTGATCCAGCTGATCCGCGGCAGCGACGACGCCGCGACCGCCCGCGACCGGCTGATGCAGGTGTTCGACCTCACCGAGGTGCAGGCCGGCTACATCCTGGACCTGCAGCTGCGGCGGCTGACCAAGTTCTCCCGCATCGAGCTGGAGGCCGAGCGGGACGAGCTGCAGCGGGAGATCGAACGGCTCACCGCGCTGCTGGAGGACGAGCGGCTGCTCCGGGAGCTGGTCTCCGACGAGCTGGCCGAGGTGGCCCGCGAGCACGGCACCCCGCGACGGACCGTGCTGCTGGAGTCCGCCGGCGCCCCGGCCGCTACCAGCACCCCGCTGGAGGTGCCCGACGACCCGACGCTGGTGCTGCTGTCCTCGACCGGGCTGCTGGCCCGCACCCCCAACGGCGACCCGCTGGGTAGCGGCGGGGCGCGCCGCAAGCACGACGTGGTCACCTCGGCGGTGCCCACCACCGCCCGCGGCCACGTCGGCCTGCTCACCTCCGCCGGGCGGCTGGTGAGGGTCTCGGCGCTGGAGCTGCCGACGCTGCCGGCCACCAACGGCCAGCCCACCCTCTCCGGCGGGGCACCGCTGGCGGCGTTCGTCGACCTGCCCGCCGGCGAGGAGCCGCTCGCGCTGTGCCGGCTCACCGGCGAGGGCCCGGGACTGGCGCTGGCGACCCGGCAGGGCGTGGTCAAGCGGGTCAACCCCGACTACCCCGCCAACCGGGACGGCTTCGAGGTCATCTCGCTCAAGGACGGCGACCGGGTGGTCGGTGCCGTCGAGCTGACCACCGGCGAGGAGGAGCTGGTCATGGTCAGCTCCGACGCCCAGCTGCTGCACTTCAGTGCCTCGCTGGTGCGCCCGCAGGGCCGGTCCGGTAGCGGCGTGGCCGGCATCAAGCTCGCGCCCGGGGCCCAGGTGGTCGCCTTCCACACCGTTGACCCCGCCGCCGAGAACGTGGTGGTGACCGTGGCCGGTACCGCGAGCGCGCTGCCGGGCACCGAGGCAGGCAGCGTCAAGGTCACCCCGTTCGGCGAGTACCCCGCCAAGGGACGCGGCACCGGCGGGGTACGCTGCCACCGGTTCCTGCGCGGCGAGGACGCCCTGGTGCTGGCCTGGGCCGGCCCGGCGCCCGCACTGGCGGCCTCCGCCAACGGCGTGCCGGTCGACCTGCCCGACGCCACCGGGCGCAGGGACGGCTCCGGCACTCCGGCTGCCGCGCCGATCGCCCGGGTGGCCGGCGGCCGCTGACGCGCCGGGGCCGGCCCGCGCGCGCAGGCGCGGGTCAGCTCCTCGCCGCGGTGACCTGAGCCATCGGCTTGCCAGGGCGCCGGGGATACGGTGTGCTGCATGTCAGGCCCCCGGGCCCGCGATAGAGCCTGCCGAGCGCCCGGACGCCGCCGTGACCGAGCGAGAGGTGGAGCACTATGCCCGAGTTGTTCATCGACGGGACCTGGCGGGACGCCGCCGACGGTGGGACCCGCACCATCGTCTGCCCCGCCGACGGCACCGAGGTAGCCACGGTCGCCGAGGCCACCGCCGAGGACGCCGAGGACGCGGTGCTGGCGGCCCGTCGCGCGTTCGACGCCGGTGAGTGGGCCGCTACCCCGGTGCAGGAGCGGTCCGCGCTGCTGCGGGCGTTCGCCGACAAGCTGGAGGCCGACAAGGCCGAGGTCGCCCGGCTGGAGTCGCTCGACACCGGCAAGCGCCAGGTCGAGGCCGAGATCGACATGGACGACATCATCGCCGTCTTCCGCCACTTCGCCGACGTCGCCGGCAGCGACGCCGGCCGCGTCATCGACACCGGGCTCGGGCACGTCTCCAGCCGGGTGGTGCACGAGCCGGTCGGCGTATGCAGCCTGATCGCGCCGTGGAACTACCCGCTGCTGCAGATGTCGTGGAAGATCGCGCCGGCGCTGGCGGCCGGCAACACCTTCGTGGCCAAGCCCAGCGAGCTGACGCCCTCGACGACCATCTGGACGGTGCGCACGCTGCACGAGCTCGGCCTGCCGGCCGGCACGGCCAACCTGGTGCTGGGCGCCGGCGGCACCGTGGGGCCCTCGCTGACCGAGCACCCGGCCGTCGACCTGGTCTCCTTCACCGGCGGCGTCGTCACCGGCCGGCGGATCATGGCCGCGGCCGCCCCCACCGTGAAGCGCATCGCCCTCGAGCTCGGCGGCAAGAACCCCAACGTGATCTTCGCCGACGCCGACCTGGAGGCGGCGATCGACAACGCGCTCACCGCGATCTTCCTCGACTCCGGCCAGGTCTGCTCGGCCGGCGCCCGGCTGGTGGTGGAGGACTCGGTGCGCGACCAGGTCGTCGACGAGATCGTGCGCCGGGCCGGCGCCATCACCCTGGGCGGCCCGTTCGACCCCGACGCCGAGACCGGCCCGCTGATCAGCGGCGAGCACCGGGAGAAGGTCGAGGCCTACGTGGCCCGGGCGGTCGAGCAGGGCGCCGAGGTGCGCATCGGCGGCGCCCGCCCGGACGACCCGGAGCTGGACCAGGGCTTCTTCTACCTGCCGACCGTGCTGGACCACTGCAGCGCCGACATGGACTGCATCCAGGACGAGTCGTTCGGTCCGGTGCTGACCGTGGAGACCTTCGCCGGCGAGGACCGGGACGCCGCCGAGGACGCCGCGGTCGCGGTCGCCAACGACACCATCTACGGGCTGGCCAGCGCGGTGTGGACCGAGAACGCCGGCCGCGCCGAGCGGGTGGCGCGCCGGCTGCGGCACGGCACCGTCTGGATCAACGACTACCACCCCTACGTCCCGCAGGCCGAGTGGGGCGGCTACAAGCAGTCCGGCATCGGCCGCGAGCTGGGCCTGGCCGGCCTGGAGGAGTACCGCGAGAGCAAGCACATCTGGCACAACACCCGACCCGCGCCGGCGGGGTGGTTCCGCCGCTGAGGAGCGGCGCGCCGCTACCCCACCCCGCCCGTCCGCCCGGCCCGCAGCCGCGGCACCGCCCAGCTCCTGCCGGGCTCCCTGACTCCCTGTCCGCTCACCACCGCAAGGAGATCCCGATGCCCGGAGAGAACCGGCGCTACGACTACGTGATCGTGGGAGGAGGCTCGGCCGGGTCGGCCCTGGCCAACCGGCTCAGCGCGGACCCCGGCACCCGCGTGCTGGTGCTGGAGGCCGGCCGGTCCGACGTGAAGCTGGACCCGTTCATCCACATGCCGGCGGCGCTGCCGTACCCGATCGGCAGCCGCCTCTACGACTGGAAGTACGAGTCCGAGCCGGAGCCGCACATGCACGGCCGGCGGGTCTACCACGCCCGCGGGAAGGTGCTCGGCGGGTCCAGCTCCATCAACGGCATGATCTTCCAGCGCGGCAACCCGATGGACTACCAGCGCTGGGCCGCCGATGCCGGGATGGAGCAGTGGGACTACGCGCACTGCCTGCCCTACTTCAAGCGGATGGAGACCTGCCTGGCCGGCGTCGACGCCTGGCGCGGCGGCTCCGGGCCGCTGGTGCTCGAGCGCGGCCCGGCCACCAACCCGCTGTTCGGGGCGTTCCTGGAGGCGACCCAGCAGGCCGGCTACCCGCGCACCGACGACGTCAACGGCTACCGGCAGGAGGGGTTCGCCCCGTTCGACCGGAACGTGCATCGGGGCCGGCGGCTGTCGGCGTCGCGGGCCTACCTGCACCCGGTCAGGCACCGGCGCAACCTGGACATCGAGACGCTCGCCCACGTCACCGGCCTGCGCCGGCAGGGGAACCGCGTGACCGGGGTCGACTACGTGCGCGCCGGCCGGCTCCACCGGTCCGTGGCGGCCGGCGAGGTGGTCCTGTGCGGCGGGGCGTTCAACTCCCCGCAGCTGCTGCAGCTGGCCGGCATCGGTGACGCCGAGCAGCTGCGGTCGGTGGGCATCGACCCGCTGGTGCACCTGCCTGGCGTCGGTGCCAATCTGCAGGACCACCTGGAGGTCTACATCCAGCACGAGGCCACCCAGCCGGTGTCGATCGGCCCGTGGCTGAAGCACCGCCACAAGCCACGGATCGGCGCCGAGTGGCTGTTCCGCCGCGCCGGCGTGGGGGCATCCAACCACTTCGAGGCCGGCGGCTTCATCCGCAGCAACGACGACGTCGAGTACCCGAACCTGATGTTCCACTTCCTGCCGATCGCGATCCGCTACGACGGCTCCCGGCCGGCCGCCGAGCACGGCTACCAGGTCCACATCGGGCCGATGTACTCCGACGTGCGCGGCTCCCTGAAGGTGCGCTCGACCGACCCGTTCGAGAAGCCCGAGATCCGGTTCAACTACCTCTCGACCGAGAACGACCGGCGCGAGTGGGTCGAGATGGTGCGGGCGGCCCGCAACATCCTGGAGCAGCCGGCCTTCGCCGCGTTCAGCGGCGGGGAGCTCTCCCCCGGCCCGGGCGTGCAGACCGACGAGGAGATCCTGGACTGGGTCGCCCGTGATGCCGAGACCGCCCTCCACCCCTCCTGCACCGCCAAGATGGGCTCCAGCGCGGACGAGACCGCGGTCGTCGACCCGGCCACCATGCGGGTCCACGGTGTCGAGGGGCTCCGGGTCGTCGACGCCTCGGTGTTCCCCTACGTCCCCAACGGCAACATCTACGCCCCGGTGATGATGGTGGCCGAGAAGGCCGCCGACCTGATCGCGGGCAACACGCCGCTGCCGCCGGCGGACGTGCCCTGGTACCGGCACGGGAGCGGGGCGCCGCTCTACCCGCCCGGTGACCCGCGCAACGAGGCCTGGGACACCGCTACGGAGGTCCCCAGCGCCGCCCGGGCCAACCCGGCCCCGGGCCCCGCCATGCGGCAGGGCGCGCGCACCGACGTGCCGACCGACCGGACGGGGCACCCGGCATGAGCGCCTCGACCGAGACCCGCGGCCAGCACCCGCCGCAGCATCCCGAGCCGGTGCAGCCCGGGGTGAAGCTGCCGGTCGCTGTGGCGTCGGCCGTCGGCGTGCTGGCGATGGCGATCTGGGGGCTGGTCGCCCCCGAGTCGGCCTCCGCCGTCATCGGCGAGGCCGTCGGCTGGACCTCCAACTGGTTCGGCTGGTTCTACATCGCCCTCGCCACCGGCGTGCTGGTGTTCGTGCTGTTCCTGGCGGTGAGCCGCTACGGCAACGTCAAGCTCGGCCCGGACCACTCCAAGCCGACGTTCAGCACGTTCTCGTGGGCGGCGATGCTGTTCGCCGCCGGTATCGGCACCGACCTGATGTTCTTCTCGGTGGCCGAGCCGGTCGCCCAGTACCTCGCCCCGCCGGTCGGTGAGCCCGAGACGGTCGAGGCCGCCCGGGAGGCGACGGTGTGGACGATGTTCCACTACGGCATCACCGGGTGGGGCATGTACGCCCTGATGGGGATGGCGCTGGCCTACTTCGCCTACCGGCGCCACCTGCCCCTGGCGGTCCGCTCGGCCCTGTACCCGATCTTCGGCAGGCGGCTCGAGGGCCCCCTCGGTCACGGCGTCGACACCGCGGCGGTGCTGGGCACCATCTTCGGGGTGGCGACCAGCCTGGGTATCGGCGTGGTCCAGCTGAACTTCGGGCTCAACCTGCTGTTCGGGATCCCCGAGGGCGTACCAGCCCAGGTGGGGCTGATCGTGCTGGCCGTCGTCATCGCCGCCGTGTCCGCCACCACGGGTGTCGACCGCGGCATCCGGCTGCTGTCCCAGCTCAACGTGCTGCTGGCCATCGGGCTGGCCGCGTGGGTGCTGGTCACCGGGCGGACCACGTTCCTGATCAACGCCGCCGTCATGAACGTCGGTGACTTCGTGCGCACCTTCCCGGCGCTGACGATGGAGACGTTCGCCTTCGAGCAGCCGACCGAGTGGATGCAGGGCTGGACGCTGTTCTTCTGGGCCTGGTGGATCGCCTGGGCGTCCTTCGTCGGGCTGTTCCTGGCCCGCATCTCCCGCGGCCGCACCATCCGGCAGTTCGTCGCCGGCACGATGATCATCCCGTTCAGCTACATCGTGATGTGGGTCTCGATCTTCGGCAACAGCGCCCTGGACCGGATCCGCGGCGGCGACGCGGCGTTCGGCGAGCTGGCGATGAACACCCCCGAGCAGGGCTTCTACACGCTGCTGCTGGACTACCCGGGCGCGATGTTCATCGCGGGCGTGGCCACCTTCGTCGGGCTGCTGTTCTACGTCACCTCCGCCGACTCCGGCGCGCTGGTGATGGCGAACCTGTCCTCCCGGCTGCCGACCGTCCACGACGACGCCGCCCCGCCGCTACGCATCGCCTGGGCGGTCGTCACCGGCCTGCTGACCATGGCGATGCTGCTGGTCGGCGGGATCGAGGCGCTGCAGTTCGCCACCATCATCATGGGGCTGCCGTTCGCGTTCGTGATGGTGCTGGTCATGGTCGGCCTCTACCGGGCGCTGCGTGTCGAGGGCCATCGGGCCGACAGCGGCCGGTCGAGCCTGCCGACGATGCTGTCGGCCCGCGGCGGCAGCACCGCGGCCGACGCCGCCGGCGCCGAGGCCGGCTCGCACCGGAACTGGCGCGCGCGGCTGGGCCGGGTGACCAACTTCTACACCGTGCCGCAGGCCGTGGAGCACCTGGAGCAGGTGGTCGAGCCCGCGCTGCGGTCGGTCGCGGCCGAGCTCACCGAGCGGGGCGTCGCCGCGCAGGTGGTGCGCGACGCCTCCGCCGGTGTCGAGGGCGGCGACGAGGTGAGCAGCACCAACGTGCACCTGTCCACCGACGACGATCCCCACCCGTTCATCTACCGCGTGGAGCTAGAGGAGGCGGCGGTGCCCTCCTACGGCGGCCGGATGGCCCGGGGCCGGGACACGTACGCCGTGCTGCAGGTCCACCTGCAGGGCGGCGGCCAGGGCTACGACGTGATGGGCTACGGCGAGCTGCAGCTCATCCACGACTGCCTGGACCGGTACGAGGAGCACCTGGCGTTCCTGCGGCTGAACGAGGCCGAGCCGACCTCCTGAGCAGCGGAGTGCCTCGCTCCGGCCGTCGCCAGCGCCCCTGTTCGGCGGCCCGCAGTTGTCCGCGCCGCCCGCTGGACCGGGCCGGGCTGCGAGCAGCGCCTTCTCGCGGCAGGGTGGTGGGAGCCGGACCACGACGGACCCGACCGTGAGGAGGCGACATGGCAGACAACACCGTCGAGGACGAGCTCTGGGAGGAGTTCCACTCGCTGGTCAACATGAGCTCGGCCGAGCTGCAGGCGTGGCTGGCCACGCAGGACTCCGCGGAGGCGACCGAGGCGCTGCCCGACCAGGCCGGCGACGAGCGGTCGCAAGCGGTGCTGGACATCCTGCGGAAGCGGCGCACCGACCTGACCACCGGCGACGTCGAGGTGATGCGCTCGGTCACCTGGGAGATCCGGACTGCCCGCGGCCAGGAGCCGGAGCCCACCGCCGGTGACGAGGAGTGGCGGCGCCGGCTGATGTCCATCGGACACGACCCGCTGCGCGAGGTGGGGAGCTGACCCGCCAGGGCGACCCGGCTGCGGGCAGCCGGCGTCCGGCCCTCCGGTACCAGCCGGCGAACAGCGCCAGCGCGAGCACCAGCTCCGCGCCGTCGCCCCCGTAGTACATGAGCTGGGCGGCCTCCTGCAGGTCGCGGGGAGCCTGCCCGCTCCCCGGCGGCCACGCCCCGGCCCGCGCGTAGAGCAGCTTGGCCAGCACGGCGTGCCCGGCCGCGGCCAGCAGCAGTCCTGCGGCCCGCACCGCCGTGCCGGGCCGGCGAGGTGCCGGGTCCGGCCCGGCCACCGCCCAGGCGAACAGCGCCCCTGAGGCCAGGAAGTGCGCGTGCACCCCGTGGTGCACGGCCGGGTGCTGCAGCGTGGCCGCGTAGAGCGGCGTGGTGTAGAGCAGCCACAGGCCGCCGGTCACGAGCGCGGCCGCCGCCAGCGGATGGCCGAGCACGTGCACGGGCCGGCTCCGCAGCAGCCGCGTCACCCGACGCCGGAGGTTGCCACCGGGCGTGGCCCCGCCCAGCAGCAGCGTGACCGGCGCGGCCAGCACCAGCGCCAGCGGCGCATACATCCCCAGCAGCAGGTGCTGGACCATGTGGGCCCGCGGGTCGGCGTGCCCGGCCGCGGCCAGCGGCGGGGCGAGCGCCGCGGCGACCAGCAGCAGGCCGAGGAGCCAGCTGCCGGTGCGCCAGCGGCTCCAGGCGCGGGTGCGCCGGTGCTGCCACCGGGTCACCCCGAGCAGGTACAGCGCCGCAGGGAGGGCCACCAGCGCCGGCAGGAGCCACCCGGCGGCGCCCGCGTCACCGTGCGTCACGCTGCCTCACCGCGGGCCTCGCGCTGCCGCACCGTCCGCTGGCGGGCCCCGCCGCGCCCGCAGCACCAGCAGCAGACCGGCCAGCAGCAGCACGGCCCCGGTCAGGTTCCAGGCCAGGTCGTAGGGCAGCAGCTCCACGTCGTAGCGCACCTGGTGCAGCCGCAGCACCTTGTGGTTGACCAGCCCGTCGAACAGCTGGAAGCCGCCGGCACCGGCGAGGAAGCCTCCCCAGGCGGGCACCGGGCGGACCAGCCCGCGGCGCCACAGGTCGGCCAGCCAGAAGCCGCCGGCGACCAGCAGCACCAGCTCGGCGGCGTGCAGCAGCCCGTCCGAGGCCAGCCCGACGGCGGTGCTGTCCCTGTCGTAGAAGTGGTGCCAGCCGAGCAGCTGGTGGAAGACGATCTCGTCGACCGCGGCCATGATCCCCACCCCGACCACCGCGCTGGCGCGGGCCACCGGCCGGCCCGCTGCTGGCCATCCCGGGCGGCTGCCCTCGGCAGCGGGAGTGACCATGGCGCCTCCTCTTTCCCTGGGCTGCTCACGGTAGGCGGCCCGAGGCGGCACCGCACGGGCACGGCTGGTGCCGGTGCGCCGCCGGTCAGCTCCGCAGCGCGGCCGAGCGCTCCTGCAGCTGGCGGCGGGCGCGCGCCCGCGAGAACAGCACGCCCGCCAGCCCGATCAGGACCAGCGGCGCGAGCGTGACCGCGAAGGCGAGCCGGAAGTCGTCCAGCCCGTAGCCACCGCCGCCCGCGGACAGGTCGAGCACCACCCCGACCATCAGCACCGCGACCACGGAGGCGGAGTAGCCGCCCACGTTGACCAGGCCACTCGTCGTGCCCAGCCAGGCGTGGGGCACCCCGGTCCGGGCGAAGTCGAAGCCGACGGCGCAGGCGGCCGAGCCCAGCCCGCAGGCGATCATCAGCGCGACCAGCACCCAGGTGGGGCGCGGCGTGTCCGGGACCAGCACCAGCAGCCAGACCAGCACCTGCACCGCGGTCACGCCGATGATCAGGTTCGACCGCTGCCGCTGGAAGCGGCCCACGAACAGCCCGATACCGACACCCAGCAGCACGCCGGAGACGGCGATGAGGCTGAGCAGGCGGCCGGCGGCGGCCTCGCTCCAGCCCTGCCCGGCGACCAGGAACGGCAGCCCCCACAGCATGAGGACCGTGTTCGGTGCCACGAGGGTCACCATGTGGGTCGAGAACCCCAGCCAGGCGCCGGGGCTGCGGCTGATCCCCGCCAGCTGGCCCCAGACGCCCACCTCGGCGTGCTCGGAGGGACTGGTGGGCGCCTCCTCGCGCAGCGTCAGCAGCGCCAGCACGATCATGAGCACCCCGGTGCCGGCCAGCGCCAGGTAGGCGGCCGTCCACCCCCCGACCAGCATCAGCCCGAGGAACGGCACCGCCGACACGATCTGGCCGAGCTGACCGAGGATGCCGGTGAGCTGGGTCATCAGCGGCACCCGCGGCGACGGGAACCACAGCGGCAGCAGCCGCAGCACCGAGATCAGCGTGGCAGCGTCACCAAGCCCCACCAGGATCCTGGCCACCAGCGCGAGCGGCACCGTCTCGGCGGTGGCCATGAGCACGTGGCCGGCGGTGATCATCGCTGCGCCGCCGGCGATCATCGCCCGGCTGCCGACCCGGTCGAGGACCAGCCCGGCCGGGATCTGGCCCGCGGCGTACACGGCCAGCTGCACCACCGCGAAGGTGGACAGCACCGAGGCGTCGACGCCGAACCGGTCCAGCGCCTGGGCGCCGGAGGCGCCCAGCGAGGTGCGGCCGGTGACCGCGACCAGGTACGCCCCGAGGCCGACCAGCCAGGGCAGGTACCGCGGGCTCAGTGGTTATCCCTCGGGATGCCCATCGTCTGGGCCACCCGCTGGTAGGCGACCGCCGGCTTGAGCACCATGCCCTCGGAGAACTGGTCGACGATGGCGCGCTGGATCTCCTGCCACGGCGTCTGCGACGGCGGCACCGGGAAGCCGCCGGCCTCGGCCAGGTCCCGGATGCGGTGGCTGAGCTCCTCGTCGCTGATGAGCACGTCGGCCCGGCCGTTGGCCAGGTCGATGCGCACCGTGTCCCCGGTGCGCAGCACCGCCAGTCCCCCACCGACCGCCGCCTCGGGCGCGGCGTTGAGGATGGACGGGCTGCCGGAGGTGCCGGACTGACGCCCGTCGCCGACGCAGGGCAGGTGGTGCACGCCCTTCTTGATCAGCTCGGCGGGCGGCTGCATGTTGACCACCTCGGCGCCGCCGGGGTAGCCGAGCGGGCCGGTGCCGCGGATGAACAGCACGCTGTTCTCGTCGATGCCGAGCGCGGGGTCCTCGATACGCTCGTGGTAGTCCTCCGGCCCCTCGAAGACGACGGCCTTGCCCTCGAAGCAGTTGGGGTGCTCGGGGTCGGACAGGTAGCGGCGGCGGAAGTCCTCGGAGATGACCGAGGTCTTCATGATGGCGCTGTCGAAGAGGTTGCCGGTGAGCACCACGAACCCGGCGTCGGGCAGCATCGCGTTGTCGAAGCCGCGGATCACCTCCGGGTCGGCGGAGCGCGCCTCCCGGCAGTTCTCCCCGATGGTGCGGCCGTTGGCGGTCACCGCGTCCTCGTGGATCAGGCCGTGCCGCATCAGCTCGTTGACGACGGCGGGCACCCCGCCGGCGCGGTGGTACTCCTCGCCGAGGTACTCCCCCGCCGGCTGCAGGTTTACGATCAGCGGCACCTCGAAGCCGACCTCCTGCCAGTCGGCGACCTCCAGCGGCACCCCCATGTGGCGGGCGACCGCGCCCAGGTGGATGGGGGCGTTGGTGGAACCGCCGATGCCGGAGTTGACGCGGATGGCGTTCTCGAACGCCTGCCGGGTCATGATGTCGGAGGGCTTGAGGTCCTCGTGCACCATCTCCACGATCCGCCGGCCGGTCCGGTAGGCGGCTCGCGCCCGGTCCCGGTGCACGGCCGGGATGGCCGCCTGGCCGGGCAGGCTCATCCCCAGCGCCTCGGCCAGCGAGTTCATCGTCGAGGCGGTGCCCATGGTGTTGCAGTGTCCCGGCGAGGGCGCGCTGGAGGCGACCAGCTCCACGAACTCGGCCTCGTCGATCTCACCGGCGGCCAGCATCTCCCGGGCCTTCCACACGATGGTCCCCGAGCCGGTGCGCTCGCCGTTGTGCCAGCCGTTGAGCATCGGGCCGCCGGAGAGCACGATCGCGGGGATGTTGACGGTGGCCGCGCCCATCAGCAGCGCCGGGGTGGTCTTGTCGCAGCCCGCGGTCAGCACCACGCCGTCGATCGGGTACCCGTAGAGGACCTCGACCAGCCCCAGGTAGGCCAGGTTGCGGTCCAGCGAGGCCGTGGGCCGCTTGCCCGTCTCCTGGATCGGGTGCACCGGGAACTCGAAGGCGATCCCGCCGGCCTCCCGGATGCCCTCCCGGGTGCGCTCGGCCAGCTGCAGGTGGTGCCGGTTGCAGGGCGCCAGGTCCGACCCGGTCTGGGCGATGCCGATGATCGGCTTGCCCGACTGCAGCTCGTCCCGGGTCAGCCCCCAGTTCATGTACCGCTCGATGTAGAGCGCGGTCATGCCCGGGTTGTCCGGGTTGGCGAACCACGCCTGGCTGCGCAGCCGGCGGGTTCCCTGCCCGGCGCGGCCGCCGGCGGCCTCCTGCGCAGCGGCCGGGTCGGTCGGGCCGGTCCCGCCGCGGGGGTCGTCCTCCTCGGGTGCGCCGCCGTAGCCGCCGTCCCTGGTGCGCTGGTCCACGTCTCCTCCTCGGTGTCGTGCCGCCGCCTGGCCGGCGGGCGGGTCGTGTCGCTGGTCGGTCGTCGCCGCTACCCCGCGACCGGGGCCGGGGCGAGCCGGTCCGGGTCCTCGAGGCCCTCGATCCGGTCGAGGGCCTGCTGGGTGTCGGCCATGTGCTCGCTCATCCGCGCCCGCGCCGCCTCGCCGTCACCGGCGACGACGGCACGCAGGATCTCGGTGTGCTTCTCGATCGCGCGGTCGCGCATCGCGGCGGTCGTGGAGGTCGCCACGCGGACCTCCTCCAGCAGCGCCCGCACCGGCTGCAGCAACCCGGTGAGGAAGGGGTTGCCCGCGGCCGCGGCCAGCGTGTCGTGGAAGGCCACGTCCGCGGCCGAGAAGCCGGCGACGTCACCGCCTTCGTGGGCCTGCCGCATCCGGTCGACGGTCCCCCACAGCGCCGCCAGGTCCTCGGCGCTGCGCCGCTGGGCCGCCAGGCCCGCGCCACCCACCTCGACCAACGACCGCGCCTCGGTCAGCTGCCGCGCGGCCTGCGCCAGTGCCCCAGGCCGGTCCAGCCGGGCGTGCAGCAGCGAGGGGTCCAGCACCGACCAGTGCTCGGGCGGGTTCACGAAGGTGCCGCGGCCCTGCTCGACCCGCAGCACTCCCTTGTCGCGCAGCACCCGCACCGCTTCGCGCAGCGTGAGCCGGCTCACCCGGGCGTCCTCGGCCAGCTCGCTCTCGCGGGGCAGCCGCGCGTCCACCGGGTAGCGGCCCTCCCGGATGCTCTCGAGCAGCCGGGCCACCACCGTGTCGGCCAGTGCGGTCCGCCCGCTCATGGTCACCTCCCGGCTCGGTGCGGCGGGGCTTGTCGCCCGCGATGGCCGACTATTCGTCTGACCTCTGATGGAGGCACTCTAGCGTCCGCGCCGAGTGCGTCAATGGTCCGACGCCCCGGCTGCCGCCGACGGCCCCCCGCGCCAGCCAGCAAGCCAGGATGGAGGTCACAAAAGGGTCACGGAACAGGCGTGCCCCGGGCCGACATGCGAAGGTGGCCTTGTCGCTGCCGAATGGCCACGGCGAGACATTTGACCTCAGACACCCCGGCGGGCAGCATGCCGCTACCGGCCGGGTCACCCGCCCCACGACCCCCGCCCCCCACCCAGCACCAGCACCAGCACCAGCACACGACCGGAAGGCACCGTCGCCATGAGCCGCGCCACTCGGCCCGCCGCGGGGTTCCGGCGCGCCCTCGGCCACGGCTGGCTCAACGACCCGTTGGGCCTGCTGCTGCTGCCGTTCCTGGGCTGGTTGGCGGTGACCGGGCTGGTGCTGTTCGTCCAGCTGCAGCTGGGCGGTGGGCTGTGGATGCCGCTGCTGGCGGCGCACACCTATGCCGGGCTGGTCGTGCTCCCGCTGGCGGCCGCCAAGGGACTGGCCGGTGCACGCTCCGGGCTGCGCCGGCTGCGGCAGCCGGGCCGGCGCGGGCTCGGCCCCGGCCAGGCGCTGACCGGGGCCGCCCTGGTGCTGGGCCTAGCCCTGCTGCTGGGCAGTGGGCTGCTCATGGTCGCCAACGTCCCGGACGCCGGCTGGCTCAAGACCGTCCACGCCTGGTCGGCGCTGCTCACCGCGGTGCCGGTGGCCGCCCACCTGGTCCGGTACCTGCGCCGGTCCCACCGGGTCACCAGGCAGGTGATGGCCCGGGCCGAGCCGGGCACCGCCGCGGCGGGCGTGGGCCCGGCCGCCACCAGCGCCTCCCGGCGCGGGGTGCTCGCGCTGGGCGCCGTCGCCCTCGGTGGCTGGGCGCTGCTGCGCGGCGGCCGGACCGTGCTGGAGAGCCGGCAGGCCGCCGGCCCCAACGACTTCCCGGTCACCCTCACCGCCGCCGGGCCCGACCAGCCGGACCCGGGCAGCTGGCGGATGCGGGTCACCGGCGACGTGGCCACCCCGCTGGAGGTGGGTCTGGAGGAGCTGCGTGCCGGACCGGTCGAGCGGCACCGCTACAGCCTGGACTGCGTGCTCGGCTGGTCGGCCACCCGCACCTGGGGCGGGGTGCCGATGCAGGAGCTGCTCGACCGTGCCGGCGCCGGGCAGGAACTGCTGAGCGTGGTGGTGCGCAGCACCACCGGCTACGAGGTCGCGCTGCAGCCGGCGACCGTCCGGGACCGCCGCACGCTGGTGGCCTGGGAGGTCGACGGCGTCGACCTGACCGCCGAGCACGGGTTCCCGGCCCGCGTGATGGCCCCCGACGTCATCGGCGAGTACTGCGTCAAGTGGATCGACAGCCTCACGGTGGTGACCGCGTGAGCCGCCCGGTGCCCACCCTCCTCGTCGTCGCCGCCGCCGGAGTCACCGTGCTGCTGCTGGTCCGGGTCGAGGCCCCCGGTGACCTCGGCCGCTGGAGCACCGCCGCGCTGCCGGGCGAGCCGGTGCTGGCGGTGGTCGACACCGGCGGGGCCGTGGTGGCCGGCGGCCGCTCCGGCCTGGCCGTGCTGGACGGCGGCGCTGCCGGTAGCGACCCGCTCGCCGGCGCCGAGCACCCCACCCCCGCCCCCGTCCAGGCGCTGGCGACCAGCGACGGCCGGATCTGGGTGGGGACCGAGGACGGGCTCGGCGAGCTCACTGAGGACGGGTACCGGCCGGTGGACCTGCCGGCTGCCGGCGAGGGCGTGCAGGCCCTGCACGCCGCCGCCGACGGGACGCTGCTGGTGGGCACCGCCAGCGGCCTGCACCGGATCGACCCCGTCGCCGGCCAGGCCACCCGGCTGTGGCCGGCTCCCGGGGAGCCCGGCCAGCGCGTCGACGCCGTGCTGGCCGTCGACGGTGCCGCGC
>NZ_WIQI01000046.1 GCF_009602535.1 Ornithinicoccus halotolerans
GGCACGCACCAGCGCCACCATCCGGTCGCGCAGCGCCCGGGCGTCCTCGAACCGTTCCTGCGTCGCCAGCTCGGACAGCCGGGCCCGCAGCGCGGCCAGCACCTCCCGGCCGTCCCCGGCGAGCAACTGGGCCGCACGGGTCACCACGTCGGCGTAGTCCTCCGGGCTCTGTGCCCCGGTGCAGGGCGCACCGCAGCGACCCATCTCGGCCAGCACGCAGGCGGTCCCGCTGGGGACGCGGCCGAGCCGCCGGGTGCACTGCCGCAGCGGCACCACCTCGTGGACGGCGGCGACCGCCGCCTCGGCGACCCGGCGGGACCCGAACGGCCCGGCGTAGTGGGCGCCGTCCTCCCTGACCTCGCGCACGATCGAGAGCCGAGGGAAGGTCTCCACCGTGAGCTTGACCCACAGCGCCTTCTCCGGGTCCCTCGAGCGGCGGTTGTAGCGCGGCTTGTGCTCGGCGATCAGCCGCAGCTCGCGCACCTGGGCCTCCAGCCGGGTGGCGCACACGATCGGGGTGAGCGACTCGGCGACGCCCACCATCTCCGCCATCCGGCGGCGGCTCTCCGAGGCGGTGAAGTAGGTGCGGGTCCGGCGACGGAGGTCGGTGGCCGTCCCGACGTAGAGCGGCCGACCCTGGCCGTCCTTGAACACGTACACCCCGGGGGCGGAGGGCATCGCATCGGAGAGGAACCGCTTGCGGCGCTGGGCGGGCGTGACCCGGCTGGTGTAGCTCTGCAGCTCCTCCAGCGTCTGCACGCCCAGGTTGCCGACCCGCTCGATGAGCCCGTGCAGCACGTCGACCGTGGCGCGAGCGTCCTGCAGCGCCCGGTGGTTGGGCTCCACCGCGGACCCGAAGACCCGGGCCAGGCTGGCCAGCTTGTGGTTGGGGGCCTCGTCGCGGTGCACCAGCTGCCGGGCCAGCCGGACGGTGTCCAGCACCGGGGGAGCGGGCCACCGGTGCCCCGTCTGCTCGGCGGCGGCCTTGAGGAAGGAGACGTCGAACCCGGCGTTGTGCGCCACCAGCACCGCGCCGTGGGCGAACTCCAGGAACTGCGGCAGCACCGTCTCCACCGGCGGTGCCCCGGCGACCATCTGGTCGGTGATGCCGGTCAGCACCGCGATGAACGGCGGGATCGGGGCGCGCGGCCGGACCAGGGTCTGGAACTCACCGACGACCTCACCGCCCCGCACCTTGACCGCCCCGACCTCGGTGATCTCCGCGCCCCCGGGGGCGCCGCCCGTGGTCTCCAGGTCGACGACGACGAAGGTCACCTCGGCGAGGGGGACGCCCAGGTCGTCGAACGTCGCCTGCACCGCCTCCATGCCTGCGAACGCTAGATCGAGGGTCCGACATCGCCCGGCCGCGACAGGCCGGAGGGCCGAAGATGGCCACGGTCGGTCACGGGGGACGGCTATCCGGTGGCACGTCGAACACCTGTGTCAGAGGTGGCGGTTAGCGTCTCGCGGGACAGCTCGTCGCACCCGACGAACGACGGAGGTGAGGTGCCGTGAGGCTCACGATCGACTGCCAGACCTGTCCCGCCCGGGGCCACCATTGCGGGGACTGCTTCGTGCCCGTGCTCGGACGTGCCTGGGTGGAGCAGGACGCCCGGGCGCCGGACCCGGACCGGACTGCCGGTGCCGGGCTGGCGCTGGACGCCGGCGAGGAGGCCGCGGTGCGCGTGCTGCTGCGGGGAGGGCTCGTCACGGAGGCGGAGGCGGGGCGGGCCCGTGCCCGGCCGGAGCCGGTCCTGCCCCGGCTCCACGCCGCGGGCTGAGGGGGGCCTCTACACTTCAGGAGTGCCCGTCGCTCAGCTCCCCCGGGCCGCCGCCGTCACGTTCTCCGCCGCCGTCCTGGTCATCCTGGCCGGCTGCGGCCCCGGCCCGGAGGAGCCGGTGACGGCCTCGCCCGCGGAGCCGAGCGTGCAGGTCTCGGGTGAGGCTTCGCCCCCGGACTCGGTTCTGGTCCTGGCGGCAGGGGACGCGGACCCGGAGCAGGTGTCCGGCTACTCGCGGCTCGCCGAGCGGGCCGTCGGCCAGGTGGAGGCGGTGTGGGGGCCGAACCGCGTGCCCCGCCCGGTGCTGGTGCACGTGGCCGGGGACGCCCAGACGTTCGCCGGTCTCACCGGCCATCCCGAGGACGCGGCCGACATCCCCGCGACCACGGTCGGACCGGCCGGACAGGCCCGTGTCGTGATCCACCCGGCGGCGTGGGGCCAGCTGACCGAGGAGGGGCGGCTGGCGGTCCTGACGCACGAGGTGGCGCACCTGGTCCAGCAGGTCGTGCCCGAGGGCGGCTCGCCCGAGCAGGCGCCGCCGTGGCTGCACGAGGGGCTGGCTGAGTACACCGCCCACCGGGGCAGCGGCCGGGAGCCGCAGCAGATCGCTGGGACCGTCCTGCAGGAGGTCGACCGGGTGGGGCCGCCGGGTGACTGGCCCGACCCCGAGGGCTACCCGGACCGTTGGCACGGGTACGCCCTCTCCTGGCTGGCGTGCCGCTACCTCGCCGACACCTACGGTGAGGAGCAGCTGCTGCGGGTGTGGTCCGAGGTGGCCGGGGGCGTCCCCACGGGTACCGCGCTGCGCGCGGTAACGGAGGAGAGCGAGCGGCAGCTGCTCACGGGGTGGCGACGGTGGCTGGCGACGCTCGCCGACGAGGTGGGCTGAGGGTGGCCGGTGCCGGGGCGGCGGGTCAGTCAGACTCGGTCACCGGGGTGCCGCCCCGGGCATAGATCCCGTCCACCTCGTCGGCGAAGTCGCGCAGGACGGTCTCGCGCCGCACCTTCATCGACGGGGTGAGGTGGCCGGACTCCTCCGTGAGCTCGGTGCCCAGCAGGGAGAACCGCCGGATCGACTCGGCGCGGCTCACCGAGTCGTTGGCGCGCTCGATCGCGCGGGCCACCACCTCCCGGACCACCGGGTTCTCGACCGCCTCGGGCACGGTGAGCGGACCCAGGCCGTGCGCCTCGCCCCAGGCGGGCAGCATCTCGGCGTCGAGGGTGACCAGGGCGGCCACGTACGGACGGCCGTCACCGACGACGACGCACTGCGAGACCAGCGCGTGCGCCCGCACCTGGTCCTCCAGCGGCCCGGGGGAGACGTTCTTGCCGCCGGCGGTGACCAGGATCTCCTTGCGCCGCCCGGTGATCCGCAGGAAGCCGTCCCCGTCGAGCTCGCCGATGTCGCCGGTGGTGAACCAGCCGTCGTCGTCGAGCACCTCCTCGGTGGCCTGGGTGTGACCGTGGTAGCCGCGGAACACGCTGCTGCCGCGCACCTGGATCTCGCCGTCGTCGGCGACACGCACCGTCACGCCCGGTAGTGGCCGGCCGACGGTGCCCACCTTGATCAGCTCGGGGGTGTTGACGGTGGCCGGGGCGGTGGTCTCGGTCAGCCCATAGCCCTCCAGCACGGTGACGCCGGCGCCGCGGAAGAAGTGGCCGAGCCGCTCCCCGAGGGCGGCGCCACCGGAGATCACGTAGGAGACCCGGCCGCCCATCGCGGCCCGCAGCCGGCGGTAGACCAGCCGGTCCAGGACAGCCCGCTCGGCCCGCAGCCGCAGCCCGGCACCGCCGGTGGCCTGGGCGCGGCTCCACCGCTCCGCGACCTGGGTGGCGCGCCGGAACACCCGGCCCCGGCCGGCGGCCTCGGCCCGCTGCTCGGCTCCGTTGTAGATCTTCTCGAACACCCGGGGGACGGCGAGCACGAAGGTGGGCCGGAAGGTGCCCAGGTCCTCCAGCAGCCGGGTGGTGTCCGGGCAGTGTCCCAGCCGCGCCCCGGCCTGCAGGACGACCACCTGGATGAACCGCGCGAACACGTGCGCGAGCGGCAGGAACAACAGCGTCTGCGAGCCGGGCCGGGCGATGACCTCCTCCAGCCGCACCGCGGCGTTCTCGGCCAGCGCCAGGAAGTTGCCGTGCGTGAGCTCGCAGCCCTTGGGCTGCCCGGTCGTGCCGGAGGTGTAGATGATGGTCGCCAGCGCCTGCCGGTCCTGACCGGCCACCCGCTGGTCCAGCTGTGCCTCGCTCACCTCGGCCCCCGCGGTGACCAGCTCGTCCAGGGCCCCGGCCTCGATCGCCCAGACGTCCCGCAGCGTCGGGACCTGTTCCCGCACGCCGGTGACCGTCGCCAGGTGCTCGGTGGTCTCGACGACCGCTGCCACGACCCCGGAGTCGGCCATGATCCAGGCCGCCTGCCCCGGCGCCGACGTCTCGTAGACCGGCACCGGCACCGCCCCGGCGGTCCACAACGCGAAGTCGACCAGGGTCCACTCGTACCGGGTCCGGCTCATCAGCGCCACCCGGTCGCCGGGCTCGATGCCGGCGGCAACCAGGCCGCGGGCCAGCGCCCGCACCTGCTGGTCGAACTCGCTGGCCGACACGTCCCGCCAGGTGGGGCCTTCCGGCACCGCGTAGAGGGCTCGGCCGGGATCCCGCCGGGCCCACCCTCGGGGCAGGTCGGCCAGGCTGCCCTGGGGTGTCGCTGGCACGAGCGGGGGCACGGCGATCTCCGGCACGGGCAGGGCCTCCAACGGGGACGGGGTTCAGTTCGCCACTGTAGTCAGCGCGGCACCGTGCTCACCTCGCCGGAGGTGTGCGGCACCGTGAGGTGCTCGCTGGCACATCACCCCCGAGCATGGTCTCGCCCGGCTGGGCTGGCCACGTCGACGCAGGTAGGTTGCCTCCATGGCCGAGCGCACCACCTCCTGCGTCACCGTGGCCGCCGCGCCCGGGGCGGTCCTGGCCGTGATCGCCGACGTCGAGCAGTACCCGCAGTGGGCCAGCGAGGTCCGTGAGGTCGAGGTGCTCTCCACCGAGGGTGACGGCTGGCCCGACCGGGTCCGGTTCCGCCTCGACGCGGGGGTGGTCAAGGACAGCTACGTGCTCGACTACGACTGGGACGTCACCGAGGAGGGCACCGGCGTCGTCTCCTGGGAGCTCGTCGAGGCCCGCACCCTCAAGGAGATGACCGGCAGCTACACCCTGTCGGCCGACGAGGGGCAGACCCAGGTCACCTACGAGCTGACGGTCGACGTCGTGGTGCCCATGCTCGGCATGGTCAAGCGCCGGGCCGAGCGGATGATCATCGACACCGCGTTGACCAACCTGCGCCGGAGGGTGGAGACCGATGGCTGAGCAACCGCAGCACGAGCCCCCACGGGCCGGTCACGGCTCGGTCGAGGAGGAGGCCCACCGGCTGGTCCGGGCAGCGGCGGACTGGTGGCAGGCCCAGGACGGGCAGTCCGCGGGCGCGTGGGCCGCGACCGCCGACGCCGAGCCCGCCGGTCACGAGAAGGGACCCGAGGCCACCTGCACCGGCTGCCCCTGGTGCCGCGCCAAGGCCGCCCTCGGGCCGGTCGGTGCCGACACCCTGCTCGGGGTGGCCGACCTGCTGGGCTCGGCCGCGGACAGCCTGCGGGCCTACGCCCGGTCCCAGGGCGCCGGGGACCCGCAGCAGGACGCCGGCCACCGGCCCGGAGCCGGTAGCAGCGAGCACCCGCCCGAGACCGACGGCGTCGAGCAGCCTGGGGGGCAGCCGTGAGCCTCAGCGTCGGGGTGGACATCGGCGGCACGAAGATCGCCGCAAGCAGCGTGGACGGCGACGGTGCCATCCGGTACCGGGCGCGACGGGAGACCCCGGCCCAGGACCCGGAGGCGATCGCCGAGGCGGTCGCGGACATGGTCACCGAGCTGTCCGAGCGTGCCGGCGAGCAGCAGGAGGAGATCGGCGCGGTCGGGGTGGCGTGCGCCGGGTTCGTGGACGCCGCCGGCTCCACCGTGCTGTTCGCCCCGAACCTGGCCTGGCGCGACGAGCCGCTGCAGGAGCGGCTGGAGCGCCGGATCGGCCTGCCGGTGCTGCTCGAGAACGACGCCAACGCCGCCGCCTGGGGCGAGTTCCGGTTCGGTGCGGCCCGTGACGTCGACGACATGCTGCTGCTCACCGTCGGCACCGGCGTCGGCGGCGGGATCATCTCCCGCGAGCAGGTGGTCCGCGGCGCCCACGGCGCGGCCGCCGAGGTCGGCCACCTGCGGGTGGTGCCCGAGGGGCACCGCTGCGGCTGCGGCAACCGCGGCTGCTGGGAGCAGTACGCCTCCGGGTCAGCGCTGGAGCGGGAGGCCCGGGAGCTGGTGCGGGCCGGGAGCCCGCACGCCGCCGACCTGGCCGAGCGCTGCGGCGGTGACGCCGAGGCACTCACCGGGCAGCAGGTCACCGAGGCCGCGCGGGACGGCGACCGGGCTGCGACCGAGCTGCTCGAGGACCTGGGGCACTGGCTGGGCGACGGCATCGCCAGCCTGGTCGCGGTGCTGGACCCCGCCCTGGTCGTCGTCGGGGGCGGCGTGAGCGCCGCCGGTGACCTGGTGCTGGGACCGGCCCGGGCCGCCTACGCCCGGCAGGTCACCGGCCGGGGACACCGCCCGTTCGGGGCGCTCGTGCCGGCCGAGCTGGGTAACGACGCCGGCATGATCGGGGCCGCCGACCTGGTCACCCACCGCCGCGGGGCCAGGTCCGACGCGGCCGGCCGGTGACCGGCGGGGGACCCGGCGCCGGCTCGCTCACCGTCGGGGTCGACATCGGCGGCACCAAGATCGCCGCAGGCCTGGTCGACGAGCAGGGGGCCGTCGTGCGGCGCACTCGGCGGGACACCCCGGGGCGGACACTGGCGCCCCGAGCCGTGGAGGACGCGATCGCTGACGCCGTCCAGGAGCTGCTGGACGCGGCGGGGGAGCGGGCCTACCCGGCGGTCGGCATCGGGGCGGCCGGGTTTGTCTCCTCCGACCGGGCCACCGTCGTCTTCGCCCCGCACCTGGCCTGGCGTGACGAACCGCTCCGCGACGCGCTCGCGGGCCGGCTGGGCGTGCCGGTCGTGGTCGACAACGACGCCAACGCCGCCGGCTGGGCCGAGCACCGGTACGGCGCCGGCCAGGGGGAGCCGCGGCTGCTGCTGGTCACCCTGGGCACCGGCATCGGCGGGGCGCTGCTGCTGGACGGCGAGGTCGAGCGCGGCCGGTGGGGCCTGGCAGGGGAGTTCGGCCACATGCAGGTGGTGCCCGAAGGTCACCGCTGCGAGTGCGGCAACCGGGGCTGCTGGGAGCAGTACGCCTCCGGCAAGGCGCTGCAGCGGGAGGCGCGGGAGATGCTGCTGGCCGGGAGCCCCTACGCGGCCGGGCTGGCACGGTGGAGCGAGGGTGACCCGGGACGGGTGGAGGGTCACCACGTGACCGCCGCGGCCCGGGACGGCGACGGGGCGGCGCTGGACCTGATCGGTGACGTCGGCCGGTGGCTCGGGGTGGGCCTGGCCAACCTCGCCGCGGCTCTGGACCCGGGCCGGATCCTGGTCGGCGGGGGCGTCAGCCAGTCTGGTGAGCTGCTGCTGCGCCCCACGCGCGAGGCGTTCGCGCGGCAGCTGACCGGGCGCGGCCACCGGCCGCTGGCGCCGATCACCGCCACCGACCTCGGGACCGACGCGGGGCTGATCGGTGCCGCGGGGCTGGCGCGGGAGGAGACCATGGCGGACCGGGAGGACGGCAGTGACTGAGGCAGCGAGCAGCGGTAGCGGCGGAGCCGAGCGGTCCGGCCGGCCCGGCACGGTGCGGGTGGCGAGCTACAACCTGCGCGGGCTGCGCGACGACACCGCGGCCGTCGTGGACGTGGTGCGCGCGATCGACCCCGACGTGCTGCTGCTGCAGGAGATCCCGCGACACCCGCTGTCGGGCTACCGGGTCACCGACCTGGCGCGCCGCTGCGACCTGCACTGGTCCGGGCGCACCCACCGGCTCGCCGGGACGTCCATGCTGACGAGCATGCGGGTCATCGCCGCCGACACCGTCGACCATGGCCTTCCGGTCGGGTTCGCCGAGAACCCGCGCAGCTGGAGCGCCTCGGTGGTCACCCGGCCCGGCGGTGGCCGACTGGCGGTCGGCTCACTGCACCTGCCGCTCCAGAGCGGGCAGCGGGTGGACCACGTGCGCCGCGTCCTGGCGGCGGTCGAGTCGGGACCGGCCGCCGCGGGGGTCCCCGTCGTCCTCGGCGGTGACCTGAACGAGGACGAGCAGGGCCCCGCCTGGCAGGCGCTCGCCGCGCGGCTGCCGCAGGTGAGCGCCCCGGAAGGCACGTTCCCCGCCCACCACCCGCACCGGGCGATCGACGCCCTCTTCGGAAGCCGGGACCTGCGCGTGCGCCCCGGTGACCGGGCGGCCCTCGACCCGCGGCGGGTGCGCGCCGCCTCGGACCACTGGCCGGTCTGGGTCGACGTCGAGCTCTGAGCGCCGACCACGGGTCACCCAGCTGGTGGCATCCGGCTTGCCACGGCGGCGGAGCAGGTGACAACATCGCTGCATGGCGATGACACAGGCTGCGGGTGATGCCACGACCCCGCCGGAGGCGGCCGCGCTCGCGGTGGCGGCCTCGCTGTTCCACGGGTTCAGCGACCGGTCACGGCTCGCGATCGTGCAGCACCTGCTTGCGGGTGAGCACCGGGTCGTCGACCTCACCGGCCACCTGGGGCTGGCGCAGTCCACGGTGAGCAAGCACCTGGCCTGCCTGCTCGACTGCGGCATCGTGCAGGTACGCAGCCAGGGACGCGCCTCGCTGTACTCGCTGGCCCATCCCGAGAGCACGCTGGAGCTGCTGTCCGCCGCCGAGAGGCTGCTCGGGCTGACCGGTGACGCCGTCGCGCTCTGCCCGACCTATGGCCTCCGGGCCACGGAGGAGGACGGCCAGTGACCGCGCCCGTGCAGAGCAAGCTGGCCGCCCAGGACCGCTCGCGGCTGGGACGCCGGGCGCAGCTGCTGGCCGGGGCATCGGTGGCCTACAACCTGCTCGAGGCGGTGGTCGCGATCACTGCCGGCGTCGTGGCCGGCTCGGTCGCCCTGATCGGCTTCGGGCTGGACTCGGCGGTCGAGGTCTCCAGCGGGCTGATCATCCTCTGGCAGTTCCGCCACCGGATGCCGGAGACCCGGGAGCGGCAGGCGCTGCGGTTGATGGCCCTGGCCTTCTTCGCGCTGGCCGGATACGTCGCGTTCGAGTCCGCCCGGGCGCTGATCGTCGGCAGCGAGCCGGAGGCGTCCCCGGTCGGGATGGGGCTCGCGGTCGCCTCGCTGCTGGTGATGCCGTTCCTGTCCTGGGCGCAGCGGCGCACCGGGAAGGCGCTGGGCTCCAACGCGGTGGTCGCTGACTCCACCCAGACGCTGCTGTGCACCTACCTGTCTGCGGTGCTGCTGGTCGGCCTGGTCCTCAACGCGACGCTGGGCTGGGCCTGGGCGGACCCGGTCGCCGGGCTGGTCATCGCCGCGGTGGCCGCCCGGGAGGGCGTCGAGGCGTGGCGGGGGGACCCCGACGGCTGCTGCGCGCCGACCGCGCAGGCCACGGCATCACCGGCCGCGTGCAGCACCCGGGAGGAGCAGCCCCGGTGACGGCGGCAGCGCTCGTCCTGGTCCCCGCGTCGTGAGCGGGCAGCAGGCCCCTGGCAACCACCGGACCCACCGGGGCCGCCTCGCGGCCGCGTTCGGGATCACCGTGGCCGTGCTGGTCACCACGGTGGTGGGCGCGGCCCTGACCGGCAGCCTGGCCCTGCTCGTGGACGCCGGGCACATGGTCACCGACGCCGGCGGGCTGCTGATGGCGTTGCTGGCCGCGACCCTCATGCTGCGGCCGGCCACCGCCCGCCGCACCTGGGGCTGGCGCCGCGCCGAGGTCCTGGCGGCCGGTGCCCAGGCCACTGTCCTGCTCGGGGTGGGGATCTACGCCTTTGTCGAGGGTGTGCAGCGGCTGCTGGTCCCCCCGGAGGTGCACGCGAGCGGGTTGCTCGCGTTCGGGATCGTCGGCCTGGTCGGCAACCTCGCCGCGCTTGTGGTGCTCAGCGCCGGCCGGGGCGCCAACCTCAACCTGCGGGCCGCGTTCCTGGAGGTCCTCAACGACGCGCTCGGGTCGGTCGCGGTCATCGTCAGCGCGGGCGTCATCGCGGCCACCGGGTGGACCCGGGCCGACGCCGTGGCGGGCATGCTCATCGCGCTGCTGATCGCCCCCCGCGCCGTGATCATCCTGCGCCAGGCCGGCAACGTGCTGCTCGAGGCGACGCCGGAGGGGCTGGACCTGGCGGACGTGCGCCGGCACATCCTGTCCCTGCCGCACGTCCGTGACGTGCACGACCTGCACGCCTCCCAGATCGCCACCGGGCTCCCGGTCCTCTCGGCGCACGTGGTCCTGGACGACTCCTGCTTCCACGACGGCCACGCCCCGCGGGTGCTCGACCACCTCCAGGCTTGCGTCGCCGACCACTTCGACGTCAGCGTCGAGCACTCCACCTTCCAGCTCGAGCCCAGTGCCCACGCCGACCACGAGCAGCCCGGGCACGACTAGCTGGGAGCAGCGCAGCGGGGGCCCGCGTTCATGGACTGGTGCGGGTCTGGTCAGTGAGCCCTGCCTCATGGGCGAGGATGGCGGCCTGGACCCGGTTGGTCACGTTCAGCCGGTCAAAGAGGCTCTTGAGGTACTGCTTGACGGTCCCTTCCGAGAGATGGAGTGCGCGGGCGATCTCGGCGTTGGAGGCGCCCGTGGCGAGCACTGCGAGGATCTGGCGGTGCCGCGGGGCGAGGTCGGCTACCGCCTCGCGGGCGGTGCGGCTCCGGTTCAGCCGTGCCGCTGCCTCCGCTCTGACCAGCCACCGGGCGACGCGAGGGGAGAACGCGGCTCCGCCGGCGGCTATCGCCCGTGCGGCCGTGATCAGGTCACGGGGCGCATCGGACTTCAGCAGGAAGCCCATGGCCCCGAGGCCGGCAGCTTCGGCGATGTAGTCCTCGTCAGCGAAGGTGGTCAGCATGGCCACCGGGAGCTGCGGCAGCTGCCGGCCCAGCTGCTCGAGAGTGCGCAGGCCATCCAGTCGCGGCATTCGAATGTCGAGGAGGGCCAGGTCGAGCCGGTGGCTCCGAGCCACCGCGAGGGCCTGGTGCCCGTCCCCGGCCTCGGCCGCCACCCGCAGGCTCGGGTCGCTGCTCAGGATCGAGACCAGTCCAGCCCGCACGAGCGCATCGTCGTCCGCGATGAGGAGGCGGGCCGGGTTGCCGGGCGCGACCTGCTGACCAGGCGACGCAGTCACGGTGCTCCTTCGGGCGCGGAGATGGTGTCGGTACTGACGACGACGCCGTCGACGAAGCAGATGCGGAAGACGTCCTCGCGTGCGAACAGGCTGATCGACTCCTCGTGGTACCGGCAGCTGGCGCGGTCGGGTTCGGGGAGGGCCTGACGCGGCGCCTCGATCATCTCGACCGCCGGTAGCAGGCTCGCTGCCTCGTCACGCGACATGCCCACCTCGATCCGAGCGAACTGCTCCGGCGGAAGGTCCGAGCTCACCGTGAGATAGAGGTAGGCCACGACGGTGATGAGCATGGCGCTGGCGGCGAGAACGGCCGGCACCGCCCAGGTCAGACGGCCGGCCTTCCGAGCTTCCTCATCGGCGGCGCGTTCAGAGCTGGTGACCTGCTCGGCCCCGTCCCCGGTCTCGCCTTCGGGGACGGCATCGATCGGTACGGCGGCGCGCAGCACGTGGTCCTCGCCGTACTCGACCTCCAGCATCCCACCGAGCAAAGCCAACCGGTGGCGCAGCGACGGCAGGCCGTGGCCGGAGGAGCCAGCCGCGTCGTCGGAACTGCGGCCGCGGGCGTTGGTGACGGTGAGCACCGCCATGCCGTCAACGACACCGCCGTCGATGCGGACGGCTTGTCCTGGGGCGTGCTTGGCGGCGTTCGTCAGGGCTTCGGACAGGACCCGCGCCAGAGCAGCGTGCGCGTGGGAGGCGAGCTCCCGGTCCAGGACCGCAGGGAGGTAGCTGTCGACCACCAGGCCCGCCGACCGAGCGGTGTCGGCGATGTCGGCCAGCGGCCGGTCGGCTGGCGCCAGTGTCCGTTGACCGCCGGCCTTGAGCAGCTGCACGGTCGTACCGAGCTCCGCAGCGGCCTCGGCCACGCCGCGACGGGCCTCCTCGACCGCTGCGCGGCTCTCCGGGGGCAGCTCCGGAGCAAGGCTCAGCTTCCCCAGCTGGACGGTCACCAGGGTCAGCCGGTGACCCAGGTGGTCGTGAATCTCCCCGGCCATCGCCGCCCGCTCCTTGGCCAGCGCGGACTCAGTTCGGGCCCGCTCCTCACGAGCCAGTGCTCGGGCAAGCGCCCAGCCCTGCTCGCGATGCCGCCGTCGACGCCGGGCCAGCTCGACAAGGCCCACCGGCAGGGCTACGGCCGCAGCATGGACCAGCGCTGCCGGGACCGACAGGGCCGCCGACTCCAGGCGGTGCTCACCCGTGGCTGTTCCGACGGCCGTGGCAGAGAACAGCAGGACGGTCAGCGCCGAGGCCCAGACCGGCGTGCCCGCGGGACGCAGCACGCCGACGACGACCGCGACGACCACGACCAGGCTCGGTAGCCAACCCGGCGCCGGTGACCACCCGATGGCCACGCCCAGGATGCCGGCGAGCACCACCGGGACTGCGCTCCACCACATCGCGCCCGTCGGCAGCCGGCCCTTCGTCATCGCTGCGAGCGTAGCTTCGTTGGCCGCGGCCACGTACTCACCAAAGTGAGGTCCGGAGCGGCCATTCGGGTCTGATGCGGTGCTGCTCCCCACTCCTAGCGTCGCCGGCATGTTCCCCCAGCTTCTCGACGTCTTCGACACACTCGCCGACCAGTCATCGCTCGTGGTGCTCATGATGGCGGCCGCGGCGCTGGCTGAATCGGCGCTGGGCCTCGGCGCCGTGCTTCCGGGCGAGGCCCTCGTTGCCGTTGGCGCCAGCATGCTCAGGGAGCAACCGGTGCTGTGGCCGGCCTGGATGGCTGTCGCGGCCGCCGCCTTCCTGGGGGACCACGTCGGATACCTCATCGGGCGCCTGACCGGGCCCGCGCTGGCCACCAGCGTCGTGGTGCGGAAGGCGGGGCCGGACCGCTGGAGGCGCGCCACCGGACTGGTCGAGCGATACGGGACCCTGACACTCATCCTCGGCCGCCTGCTCCCCGGGGTGCGCACGCTGCTCGCGGTCGCTGCCGGGGCGCTCGGCATGAGCTACGGGCGCTACGCGGTAGCCAACGGTCTGGCCGCCCTGCTCTGGTCGGCGCTGTGGGTCGGCGGCGGTGCCACGGTCGGCACGCTGGTACTCACCATGGCACCGGCGCACCTGCTGATGGTCGGCGGAGCGCTCGCGATACTGGTGACCGCGATCTGGACGTCCAGACGGTTGCTGTCACCGCGTCCGGCCGAGTCCGCCGGGTGGAGCAGGTGAGCAGGCCCGCAGGCGGGGAGCCCCGAGCCACTGCCGAGTGGCGTCGGCTGCGGCGCCGCACGCGCTGGTGGCTCACCTGGCCGAACGCGGTCACGATCGGCCGCGTGGCCCTCACGATCCCACTCTGCAGCCACCTGCTGTGCGCGGATCGCACCTTGGGCCGGGCGCCTGCACCGGTCCTCCTCAGCGCGGTCCTGTGGGCAGGCAGCGACTGGGTCGACGGACTCCTCGCCCGGCGGCTGGGGCAGCGCACCCGCATCGGAGAGGTCCTCGACCCGGTCGCCGACCGGCTAGGCATCCTCGCGGTGTGCCTGTGCCTCGGCGTCATCGGGGAGGTTCCCTGGTGGGTCGCGGGGGTGATCGCCCTCACGGATGGGGCCGTAACCCTGCTTGCCGGACCGTCCGCAGGCCGTGGCGACGTGTCCGTCAGCTCGCTCGGGAAGCTGCGCACCGCGGTCCTGTTCGGCGGGTTGTCCCTCGTCCTGGCAGGGGTCCTGCTCCAGCCAGCCGTCACCGGGGCAGGTCGCACAGTGCTCACCGTGGGGGTGGTGCTGCACGCGGCCGCGGGGATCGGCTACGCACGACGTGCACGGGGCGGGGGAGCAGCGCTGGCGGCGGCTAGCGCCGGCCGGGGAGCTGCGGCTCGAACCGGCGGGTGACGGTCCTGGCGACGAACCGCTGTCCCCGCTGGGGTGAGCACGACAACGGTCGCGGCAGCTGTGCTAGACCTGAGCCCCGCCGTGCGGGCCGTCGTCGCGCTGGGTCGGCAGCCGCAGCCACAGCAGCCAGAACCCGCCGAGCCCGAGCCCCAGTCCGAGCCACGTCCAGAACGGACGGTCCAGGACCCCCAGCACGTGCGCGAGCACCAGCACGAGGGGCCCACCCAGCAGCCCCACGACGATCCCCCACAGGTGCAGGTCCCCGGCCGGTAGCGGCGGGGGCGGGGGCGGCACGTAGTGCTCCTCCTCGTCCGGGTCCTCCCAGCTGCGCCATGCCGGCGGCGACGCGGGAGAGGGCGGCGCCGTCGGTTCGCTCGAGGTGCTGGCCCGCCCTGCGGCCGCCTCCGCGTCCGGGTCGTCGAGGCTGTTCGAGTCCTCGTGGTCGTTTGGGTCGTCGGAGCCGTCCGAGCCCTCGTGGTCGTCGAGGTCGCCCGGGTCGTCCGGCTCCACTGGCCCGTCCGGACGGGCAGCGGGCGGCTCCGGCGTGGCCGGGTGCTCGGGTTCCCGCTGGCCGGAGGCCTCGTCCTGCAGCTGCTTGACGATCTCGGCGAACCGGCGGTCCACCTCCGCCCGGTCGTCCTCGTGCCCGCTCACGTCGGCACCAGCTCCTCGACGAAGTCGCGGGTGGTCCGCAGCAGCAGGTCGGCGTCGTGGTCGAGGGTGGCCACGTGCCCCGACTCCGGCAGCCACAGCTCGCGGACGTCGGGGCTGCCGATCTCGCGCAGCAGCACCTCCGAGCTCAGCCGCGGCACCACCCGGTCGTGTGCGGAGCGGGCCAGCAGCACCGGCTGGCGCACCCGCGGCAACGACTCCAGCAGCCGCGGCCAGTGCCCCACGAAGCTGTGCAGCGCCCGCACCGGCGTGCGGTCGTAGGCCAGCTCCCGCGGTGGTCCGGCGCGCCGGATGTCGTCGGCCAGGCCGGGCAGCGAGGGCAGCAGGTGCCGGAGCAGCGGAAGCAGCCGCAGTCGCGGGTCCCGCGCCGCGAGCGCGGGGTTGACCAGCACCAGCCCGGTGACCAGGTCGGGGCGGCGCCCGGCCAGGTCCGCCACCAGTGCTCCGCCGAGGCTCACCCCGAAGACCACCACCCGCCGCCGGGCGCCGGTCGAGCCCTCCGGCCCCGCGGCCAGCTCCTCGGCAGCCGACTCCACGGCGTCGTACCAGTGCTCGTACCGGGTGCGGTTCAGGTCCTCCCACCGGGTGCCGTGCCCGGGCAGCAGCGGCGCGCGCACCGCGTAGCCGGACTCGGCGAGGGGCTCGGCCACCGGCCGCACCATCTGCGGCGTCGCGGTCAGGCCGTGCACCAGCAGCACGCCGCTCGCTGCCCGCGGGCCGTGGCCCTCGGTGCTCAGCGGCGCGGCGCCCGGCATGGTGTGCACACCCTCGATCCTGTCACGTGCGACGAGGGATGCCGTACTCTGCCGGGCGAGGGCGCAGGGCACCGCGGCGGTGCCGAAACCGAGCTCCTCACCGGCGTCCCGCGCCGGGCCGACGGCGGCAGCGCGAGAGGAGGGCGCCGGGTGATCTACTGGCTGCTCAAGCAGGTCCTGGTCGGGCCGATCGTCCGGCTGGCCTTCCGGCCCTGGGTCGAGGGTGCCGAGAACATCCCCGAGGACGGGGCGGCGATCTTCGCCAGCAACCACCTCTCGTTCTCCGACTCGATCTTCCTGCCGCTGGTGGTGCCGCGTCGGATGACCTTCCCCGCCAAGATGGAGTACTTCACCGGCCGCGGGATCAAGGGCAAGCTGGTCAAGGCGTTCTTCACCGGGGTCGGGCAGATCCCGATCGACCGCTCCGGCGGCCAGGCCAGCATGGCCGCCCTGCAGCAGGGGATGCGGGTGCTGGAGCGCGGGGAGCTGTTCGGCATCTACCCGGAGGGCACCCGCTCTCCGGACGGCCGCCTCTACAAGGGCAAGACGGGGGTGGCCCGGATGGCGCTGGAGGCCGGCGTGCCGGTGATCCCGGTCGCCATGATCGACACCGACAAGGCGCAGCCGACCGGGCAGACGATCCCCCGCCTGCACCAGGTCGGCATCCGCATCGGCAAGCCGCTGGACTTCTCCCGGTACGAGGGCATGCAGGACGACCGCTACGTGCTGCGGGCGATCACCGACGAGGTCATGTACGAGCTGATGCGGCTGTCCGGGCAGGAGTACGTCGATGAGTACGCCTCGACGATCAAGGACCGGCTGGCCGCCCGCGCCCGCGCCACCGCGGAGCACGTCCGCGAGCACGTCGACCAGGCCCGGGTGCAGGTCCGTGAGCAGGTGGGGCAGGCCCGGGTGCAGGTGCGCGAACAGGTGGACCACGCCCGCGACCAGGTCTCCCACGCGGGCCGGCGGCTGGCCCAGCGCGGCGAGGACGAGCACGGCGAGGACGACACCGAGGCCGACCGGCCGGAGGACTCCCGCTGACCGCCGGTAGCGGCCTCGCTGGCCGCGTCCGGGAAGCGCGCAGGTCACCTTTACCATGGACCGGGTGAGTACCGACGTGACCGGTGTGCCGACGCAGCACCCCATCGACTGGCCGGACCTGCCGGCCAAGCAGCAGCCCAGCTGGCCGGACGCGGCCGCGCTGGCCGAGACGCTGGCCACGCTCGCTCACTATCCGCCGCTCGTCTTCGCCGGCGAGTGCGACGCGCTGCGCACCCGGCTGGGTGCCGCGGCGCGCGGCGAGGCGTTCGTGCTGCAGGGCGGGGACTGCGCCGAGACCCTGTCCGGGGTCACCGGGCCCAACATCCGCGACCGGATCAAGACCATCCTGCAGATGGCCGTGGTGCTGACCTACGGCGCCGGGATGCCGGTGGTGAAGATGGGCCGGATGGCCGGGCAGTTCGCCAAGCCGCGCTCCTCGGACTGGGAGACCCGCGACGGGCAGACGCTGCCGGCCTACCGGGGCGACATGGTGAACGGGTTCGAGTTCACCGAGGAGGCCCGTCGGCACGAGCCGGAGCGGCTGCTGCGCGCCTACCACGCCAGCGCGGCCACGTTGAACCTGGTGCGTGCCTTCACCGAGGGCGGCTTCGCCGACCTGCGCAGCGTCCACATGTGGAACAAGGGCTTCCTGTCCGGCCCGGCGCAGGCCCGCTACGAGCAGATGGCCACCGAGATCGACCGGGCGGTGCGGTTCCTCACCGCCTCCGGGGTGGCCGACGCCGAGGAGCTGCGCCGGGTGGAGTTCTTCTCCGCCCACGAGGCGCTGGTGCTCGACTACGAGCGGGCGATGACCCGCCGCGACTCCCGCACCGGGCGGCCCTACAGCACCTCCGGCCACTTCCTGTGGGTGGGGGAGCGGACCCGGGAGCTGGACGGCGCCCACGTCGACTTCGTGTCCCGGGTGCACAACCCGGTCGGGGTCAAGCTGGGCCCGACCGCCACCCGCGACGACGTGCTGGGCATCATCGACAAGCTGGACCCGCACCGCGAGCCGGGCCGGCTGACCTTCATCACCCGGATGGGGGCCGACCGGGTCCGGGACGTGCTGCCGGCGCTGCTGGAGTCGGTCCAGGACGAGGCCGGGGCGGTGACCTGGGTCTGCGACCCGATGCACGGCAACACCTTCACCAGCCCCAGCGGCTACAAGACCCGCCGCTTCGACGACGTGGTGGAGGAGGTGCGCGGGTTCTTCGCGGCCCACCGCGAGGTCGGCACCTGGCCCGGCGGCATCCACGTGGAGCTGACCGGCAACGACGTCACCGAGTGCATCGGCGGCTCGAAGGCCATCGACGAGGACGACCTGGCGCTGCGCTACGAGACGCTGGTGGACCCGCGGCTGAACCACCAGCAGAGCCTGGAGCTGGCCTTCCTGGTCGCCGAGATGCTGGAGCAGGGCGTCCGCTGATGCCCACGGCGGACCTGCGGTCGGACACCCTCACCCGGCCGACCGAGGCGATGCGCCGTGCCATGGTCGACGCGGCCGTCGGTGACGACGTCTACGGGGAGGACCCCACCGTCCTGACGCTGGAGCGGGAGGTCGCCGAGCTGCTCGGCCACGAGGCGGCCCTGTTCACGCCCACCGGCTCGATGGCCAACCAGCTGGGCGTGCGCGCCCACGCCGCGCCCGGTCAGGAGATCATCGGGGACGAGCTGGCCCACGTGATGCGCGCCGAGATGGGCGCGGCCGCGGTGCTCTCAGGCATCACCTCCCGCACCTGGCGCGCGCCGCGTGGCCTGCTCGACCCGGCGGTCCCGCTGGCGCTGATGGCGCCGGCCGCGGGCCCCTACCAGGTCAGCACCGCGTGCGTCGTGGTGGAGAACACCCACAACTTCGGCGGCGGCACCGTGCAGCCGATCGAGGCGATGCGCGAGCTGCGGGAGGCCACCCGCGCCGCAGGGGTGCGGGTCCACCTGGACGGCGCGCGGCTGTGGAACGCCCACGTGGCCACCGGCGTGCCGCTGGCCGACTACGGCGGGTGCGCCGACACCGTCTCGGTGTGCCTGAGCAAGGGGTTGGGCGCGCCGGTCGGCTCGCTGCTGGCCGGACCCGCCGACGTGATCGCCGAGGCGCGGGTGTGGCGCAAGCGGTTCGGCGGCGGGATGCGCCAGGTCGGGATCCTGGCCGAGGCCGGCCGCTACGCGCTGTCCCGCCAGCTGCCGCGGCTGGCCGAGGACCACGCCCGCACCGCGCGGGCTGCCGAGGCGGTCGCGGCGGCCCGCCCGGAGGCGGTCGACCCGGCGCGGGTGCACACCAACATCCTGGTGGTCGACGTCGCCTCGGCCGGGTGGGACGCCCCGGACTTCGTGGCGGCGGCGGCCGAGCGCGGGGTGCTGGGCTATCCCACCGACGCCCGGCACGCCCGGTTCGTGTGGCACCTGGACGTCACCGAGGAGATGACCGACCATGCGGCGGCCGTGCTGGCCGCGCTCGTGGCCGAGGGCCCGCCGGCCTGACCGGGCGCCGGGCCTCACCAGGCGGCCGGGCCGCTACGAGGGCCACAGCAGCGGCACCAGCGTGACGGTCACGACGACCACGATCAGGGTGAGCACCCACCCCAGCCGGGCGTAGTCGGTGAACCGGTAGCCGCCGGGCCCGTAGACCATGGTGTTGGTCTGGTACCCGATGGGGGTCAGGAACGAGGCCGAGGCGGCGACCGCCACCGCGATGGCGGCGCCGCGCGGGTCCAGCCCGCTGGCGGTCGCGGCCGAGACGCTGATCGGCAGCATCAGCAGCGCGGCGGCGTTGTTGGTGACCATCTCCGTCAGCAGGATCGTGGTCAGCACCAGCCCGAGCAACACCCCCCACGGGCCCAGCGTGCCGAACATCCCCACCAGCCCGGACGCGACGGTCTCGGCCAGGCCCGAGGTCTGCATCGCCGCGGCGAGCCCGAAGGCCGAGGCGATGACCACGATCACCTCCACGTCGATGGCCCGGCGCGCCTGGAGCGGGGTGAGCACCCGGGTGGCCACCAGCGCGATCGCCCCGACGAGGGCGCCCTGCAGGATGGGGAACAGCCCGGTCGCCGCGAGCAGCACCACGCTGAGCAGGATGGTGACCGGGATCCAGGCCCGGCTGCTGGCCACGGGCGGGGTGCCGTCCAGCCCGGCCACCAGCAGGAAGTCGGCCCGGTCCCGCCAGCGCTCCCGGAAGCCGGGGTCGGAGACCAGGATCAGGGTGTCGCCCACCCGGATCTCCTCGGTGCCCAGCCGACCTTCCAGCAGCTGGCCGGAGCGGTGGATCCCGAGCACGGCCGCCTGGTAGGTGGAGCGGAAGCCGACGTCCTTCAGGGTGGTGCCCACCAGCGGCGAGCGGGACCCGACGACCGCCTCGAAGTAGCGCACCGACGGGTCGGCGAGGTCCAGCACGTGCTCCAGCTCCGCCGAGCGCAGCCCCGGCACGTCCTGCAGGTCGACCACGTCCGCGACCGGCCCGACGAAGTGCAGCCGGTTGCCGCCGCGCAGCACCGTCTCCGGCCGCACCGGCGCGATCGTGGTGTCGCCGCGGTCCACCGAGGCCAGGAACAGCCCGGAGGGCCGGTTGCGCAGCCGGGCCTCCTCGACCGTCTTGCCGTCGACCGGCCCGCCCGGCTGGACCAGCATCTCGACCGTGAACCGGCGGCCCTCCTGCTCCATCTCCCGGCGGGCCGAGCGCCGCACCGGCAGCAGCCGGGGGGCGAGCACGACGAGCGCGAGCAGGCCGAGCACGGCGATCGGCAGCCCGACCTTCCCGATCTCGAAGAAGCCGAGCTCCTGCAGCCCCAGCTCTCCCATCTGCCCGGAGACCACCAAGTTGGTGGAGGTGCCGATGACGGTGAGCAGGCCGCCCAGGACGGCGGCGTAGGAGACCGGCATGAGCAGCTTGGAGACGGCCACCCCCCGGCGCTGCGCCCACGCGGTGACCTGCGGGATGAGCATCGCCACGATCGGCGTGTTGTTGAGGAACGCCGAGGCCCCGGCGGTCGGCAGCAACGTCCGCAGCAGCGGGCGCCGGTACCAGCCCCGCTCACCGAGCGTGCTCTGCATGACGGGCGTCAGCGCCCCGGTCTTCTCGATCCCGGCGGCCAGCACGTAGAGGGCGGCGACGGTGATCGGCGCCGGGTTGGAGAAACCGGAGAAGGCCTCCTCCGGCCCCACCACGCCGAGTACCAGCAGCGCGACCGCCCCGCCGAACACCACCACGGCGGGGGAGACCCGACCGCGCACCAGGGTCGCCAGCACGGCGACGATGACGGCCAGGGTCAGCCAGGCGTCGAGGGTCACAGGGCTCGCTCCTCGGGCAGGGTTAGAGGACGGTGAGGGTCACGGTCTCGCCCTTGGGCAGCCGCTCGCCGGGGTCGACGCTCTGGAAGCGCACGGTGTTGAAGTAGCCCCCGGCCAGGTCCTCGCGCTCGGCGGTGAGCCCCAGCTCCTCCAGCGTCTGCTTGGCCCGCTGCCACTGCATCCCGATCACCCGCGGCACCTCGACGGTCTCCGGCCCCTTGGACAGCGTCAGCGTGACCGGGTCGCCGCGGTGACCGGTGCCGCCCTCGGGGGACTGGGCGGTGACCGCGCCCTCGGGCACCTCGTCGTGGAAGACCCGCTCCTGCTCGACCTCGACGGTGAACCCGGCGTCGGTCAGCGCCTGCCGGGCCTGCTCCGCGGGCTGGCCGACCACCTGGGGGACGTCGATCGGCTCCGGGCCGGCGCTGAGGACGACGTCGACCTCCGTGCCGGGCTTGACCGACGCGCCGGCCTCGGGGGTGAGGCTGAGCACCTGGCCCTCCGGGACCTCCTCGTGCCACGTGCTCGCGGTGTCGCCGAGGGCGAGGTGCTGCTCCTCCAGCAGGGCGCGTGCCTCCTCGGTGGTGCGCCCGGTCAGGTCGGGCACGTCGTACCGCTCCGGTCCGCGGGAGACCACGAGCTGCACCTCGGTGCCGTGGCGCAGCTCGGTGCCCGGTTCGGCGGAGGACTCGATCACCTCTCCGGCCGGCACCGTCTCGGAGTAGTCCTGCTCCACGACGGGAGCCAGTCGGTGGGTGCTGAGCTGCTGGCGCGCCTGGTCCTCGGGCAGGCCGACCACCTGCGGCATCGCCGAGTGCACCCCGGGCCCCTCGGTCCAGTACCAGGCCGCGCCCGCCCCACCGGCGGCGACGAGCAACAGCAGGACCGCCAGCAGCCAGGGCAGCACCCGGCGCCGGCGCCGGGGTGGTCCGGCCGCCGCGGCGGGCACCGGCTGCTGG
>NZ_WIQI01000047.1 GCF_009602535.1 Ornithinicoccus halotolerans
GGCCTGGTCGCCGCCCGCGCTGGCGCCGGGCGCGGTCAGCGGCAGCAGCGCCACCAGCCCGGCGGCGACGAGCAGGCGGACCAGCATCGCCAGCGCAGGACGGGGGAGGGACATGCCGCGGACGCTAGGAACGCGCTTCCGCGATGCGGATCGGCCGACGGTGCCCAGCTGGGCTGGCTCTGCGGACCCGCTGCGGGGGCCGGCGCCATACCGGGACCGGGGTCGGACTCACTCCCTGGTATGAGGCCCGTCGCGGTCCCCGGTGCGTAGCCTCGGCTGCATGAGGTGGCCGAGGCTGCGCGGCAGGACGCGGGCGCCGGCGCGCGACCGGGGCCGGGCCCCCAGGCGGTTCCTCCGGCGCCGGACACGGACCCCGCGGCAGCGGCGGAACCGGCTGCGTCGGAGCGTGGTGGGCGGCGCGCGCCGGCTGCGGGAGTACCTCGGCCGTTCCCCGGACACGGTGCTGGCAGTGCTGGGGCTGCTGCTGTTCCTGCTGGCGTGGCCCACGGTCGGGCTGACCCACACCGTCCCGGCCTCGCTGTGGCCCATCGTGGCGGCGGCGGGGGTGCTGCCCTTCCTGCTGGTCCGGGCCTCGCCGTTCCTCGGCTGGGCGGTCTGGCTCGCCGGCGGGGTCACCATCCCGCTGTTCTTCCCCACCCTGGTGCCAGGCGGCTTCCCGTGGCAGGTCACCGGCTTCCTGGTGCTGCTGGCGCTGACGTTCGCCGTCGCCTGGAGCGAGGACCGCCGGGAGATCGCGCTGACCTGGGTGGGCACGACCGCGCTGTTCATCCTGCACATGCCCGGGGCCATCGCTTCGGGCTGGGTCTTCGGCCTCAGCGCGATCATGGGGGTCGGGCTGCTGGTCCGCAGGCTGACCGCCTCGCGCCGTGAGCTCGCCCGGCAGACCGAGGAGCGCGACCTGGAGCGGGCCCGCCGCGCGGTGGCCGAGGAGCGCACCCGCATCGCCCGCGACCTGCACGACGTGGTCGCCCACCGGATGTCGATGGTGGTGGTGCAGGCGCAGAGCGCGCAGTACCGGCTGGGCGGGGTGCACCCGGCGGTGGCCGCCGAGTTCGACTCCGTCGCCGAGCAGGCCCGCGGCGCCCTCAACGAGGTGCGCTCGATGCTGGGTGTGCTGCGCAGCGACGGCCAGCTCGCCGAGAGCGTCCCCCAGCCGGGTACGGCGGAGGTGGAGCAGCTGTTGCGGGACACCCAGCAGGCGGGGCTGCCGCTGGACTGGCGGGTGGACGGCGACCCGGCCAGTTGCAGCGACGCGACGGCGATGACCCTGTACCGGATCGTGCAGGAGTCGCTGGCCAACGCCTCCCGGCACGCTGCTGGCAGCGGCGTGGTCGTGGAGCTGGACTACGGGGAGACGGTCCGGCTGCGGGTGGCCAACGGACCCGCCCGGGTGCCGGCCACGGCCGGGACGGACACCGGGCAGGGCATCCCGGGGATGGCCGCGCGGGCCGCCTCGGTGGGCGGCCAGCTACGGGCGGGGCCGTCCGACGGGGGCGGCTTCGAGGTGCTGGCCGTCCTCCCGGCGCGGGTGGCAGGGTGACCCCCGTGGCTCTCACCGTCGTGATCGCGGACGACCAGGCGATGGTGCGGGAGGGGTTCGGGGCCCTGCTGACCGCCCAGCCCGACATCGCCGTCACCGGTCACGCCGCGGACGGCCGGGCCGCGGTCGAGGAGGTCGTGCGGCTGCGCCCGGACGTGGTGCTGATGGACGTGCGGATGCCGCAGCTAAACGGGCTGGAGGCCACCGCAGAGCTGATGCGGCGCCGGCTGGATCCGGCCCCGAGGGTGCTGATGCTCACCACGTTCGACATCGACGAGTACGTGTACGAGGCGCTGCGCCTGGGCGCCAGCGGCTTCATGCTTAAGGACGCTCCCGCCGAGGAGCTGGTCCGGGCGGTGCGCGTGGTCGCGGCGGGGGAGTCGCTGCTGGCTCCCTCCGTCACCCGCCGGCTCATCGAGGAGGTCACCCGGCGCCGTCCCGCCCACGTCCGCGGCGACCGCCGGCTGGAGAGCCTCACCGCCCGGGAGCGCGAGGTGCTGGAGCTCATCGCCACCGGGCTGTCGAACACCGAGATCGCCGACCGGCTGTTCCTGGCCGAGCAGACGGTGAAGACCCACGTGGGCAAGGTGCTCGCCAAGTTGGCGCTGCGGGACCGTGCGCAGGCGGTCGTGTTCGCCTACGAGAACGGCGTCGTGACGCCAGGCTGACCCGTCCCGGTCGGTCCCTGGGGGAGGGGTGGCTCCCTAGGCACCGGCAGCGCCGCGTGGCAGGATCGCTCAGGTGACCAGCACGGCTGCCGTGGAGGAGCGGCTGCGCGACCTGCAGCGACTGCGCCGCGTCCGCGACCGGATCGACCGGGAGTACGCCCAGCCGCTGAACGTCGAGGCGCTCGCGCGGGGCGTCCACCTGTCGGCCGGGCACCTCAGCCGCGAGTTCCGCCGGGCCTACGGCGAGTCGCCCTACAGCTACCTGATGACGCGCCGGATCGAGCGGGCGATGGCGCTGCTGCGTCGCGGCGACCTCAGTGTCACCGAGGTCTGCTTCGCGGTCGGCTGCTCCTCGCTGGGCACCTTCAGCACCCGCTTCACCGAGCTCGTCGGGATGTCACCCAGCGCCTACCGGCGCCACGAGGGGCGCTCGATGGCGGGGTTGCCGCCGTGCGTGGCCAAACGGGTCAGCAGACCGGTCAGGAATCGAGAAGTGCAGCCGGCCGAGGCGCGCCTACGTTGACCGACATGGACATCACGATCTATCAGACCTACCTCCCGCACCACGACGCGGAGGCTTCGCTGGCCTTCTACCGCGACACCCTCGGCTTCGAGGTCCGCAACGACGTCGAGTACGGCGGCATGCACTGGCTCACGGTGGGCCCGGCCAGCCAGCCCGGCACCTCCATCGTGCTGCACCCGCCGTTCGCCGACCCCGGCATCACCGAGGAGGAGCGCCGCACCGTCGCCGAGATGATGGCCAAGGGCACCTACGCCGGCATCAACCTGGCCACCAAGGACGTCGACGGCACCTTCCAGCAGCTGCAGGCCGGGGACGCCGAGGTCGTGCAGGAGCCGACCGACCAGCCGTGGGGCGTCCGGGACTGTGCCTTCCGCGACCCGGCGGGCAACATGATCCGCATCTTCGAGGTCCGCTGACGGCTCCGGCCGAGACGAGCCAGACGACTGGGGACCGGCAGGGGACCCGGGCAACGGAGGGAGAGCAGATGAGCACGGCCACGGGCACCGCGACCGAGTCGCCGGCGCAGCACGTCGCCGACAGCCACGACCTGATCCGCGTGCAGGGCGCGCGCGAGAACAACCTCAACGACATCAGCGTCGAGCTGCCCAAGCGTCGGCTCACCGTGTTCACCGGGGTCTCCGGGTCGGGGAAGAGCTCGCTGGTGTTCAGCACGATCGCCGCCGAGTCGCGACGGATGATCAACGAGACCTACAGCAGCTTCATCCAGGGGTTCATGCCGACCATGGCCCGCCCGGACGTCGACGTGCTGGAGGGGCTGACCACCGCCATCATCGTCGACCAGGAACGGATGGGCGCCAACCCCCGCTCGACGGTGGGCACCGCCACCGATGCGAACGCCCTCTTGCGGATCCTGTTCAGCCGGCTCGGGCAGCCGCACATCGGCTCGCCGCAGGCGTTCTCCTTCAACGTCGCCTCCATCAGTGGCGCCGGCGCGGTCACCTTCGAGCGCGGCGGGCAGCAGGTCAAGGAGCGCCGCGACTTCAGCATCACCGGCGGCATGTGCCCGCGCTGCGAGGGCATGGGGCGGGTGACCGACTTCGACCTGACCCAGCTCTACGACGACACCAAGTCCCTGCGAGACGGGCCGTTCACCATCCCCGGGTGGGGCGCCGGGGGCTGGTACGGCCGCATCTACATGGGCAGCGGCTTCTTCGACCCGGACAAGCCGATCCGCGACTACAGCCAGCAGGAGCTGGACGACCTGCTGTACAAGGAGCCCACCAAGATCAAGGCCGAGGGCATCAACGTCACCTACGAGGGCGTGATCCCCAAGCTGCAGAAGTCCATGCTCGCCAAGGACAAGGAGGGGATGCAGCCGCACGTGCGGGCCTTCGTCGACCGCGTCGTCACCTTCACCACCTGCCCCGAGTGCGGCGGGACACGGCTCAGCGAGGCGGCCCGGTCCTCGAGGATCAACGGCGTCAACATCGCCGACGCCTGCGCCATGCAGATCAGCGACCTGGCCGAGTGGGTCCGGGGGCTCGACGAGCCGCCCGTGGCGCCGCTGCTCACGACGCTCGGTGACACCCTCGACTCCTTCGTCGAGATCGGGCTGGGGTACCTGAGCCTGGACCGGCCGGCGGGCACGCTGTCCGGGGGAGAGGCCCAGCGGACCAAGATGATCCGCCACCTCGGCTCGGCGCTGACCGACGTCACCTACGTCTTCGACGAGCCCACGATCGGGCTGCACCCGCACGACATCCAGCGCATGAACACGCTGCTGCTGCGGCTGCGCGACAAGGGCAACACCGTCCTCGTCGTCGAGCACAAACCGGAGACCGTGGCGATCGCCGACCACGTCGTCGACCTGGGCCCGGGCGCCGGCACCGAAGGCGGCACGGTGTGCTTCCAGGGCACGGTCGAAGGGCTGCGGGGGAGTGACACCCTCACCGGCCACCATCTCGACGACCGTGCCCGGCTGAAGGAGTCCGTCCGGACGGCCACCGGCGCGCTGGAGATCCGCGGGGCGCGCCAGAACAACCTGCGGGACGTCGACGTCGACGTCCCGACCGGTGTCCTCACCGTCGTCACCGGCGTCGCAGGCTCCGGCAAGACCTCGTTGATCCACGGCAACCTGGCCGGACGCGACGGCGTGATCGTCGTCGACCAGAGCGCCATCCGGGGCTCCCGCCGGTCCAACCCGGCCACCTACACCGGGCTGCTCGAGCCGATCCGCAAGGCGTTCGCCAAGGCCAACGGGGTGAAGCCGGCCCTGTTCAGCGCCAACTCCGAGGGCGCCTGCCCGACCTGCAACGGGGCCGGGGTGATCTACACCGAGCTGGGGGTGATGGAGACGGTCGCCACCACCTGCGAGGAGTGCGAGGGGCGGCGCTACCAGGCCGCGGTGCTGGAGTACCAGCTCGGCGACCGCAACATCAGCGAGGTGCTGGGGATGTCGGTCGCGCAGGCCGAGCGGTTCTTCAGCTCCGGTGAGGCGCGCACGCCGGCCGCGCACAAGATCCTGCGGCGGCTGGACGACGTGGGCCTGGGCTACCTGACGCTGGGCCAGCCGCTCACGACGCTGTCCGGCGGCGAGCGACAGCGGCTGAAGCTGGCCACGCGGATGGCGGAGAAGGGCGGCGTCTACATCCTCGACGAGCCCACCACCGGCCTCCACCTCGCCGACGTCGAGCAGCTGCTCGCGCTGCTGGACCGGCTGGTCGACTCCGGCAAGTCGGTGATCGTCATCGAGCACCACCAGGCGGTCATGGCGCACGCCGACTGGATCATCGACCTCGGCCCGGGCGCCGGCCACGACGGCGGCCGGGTCGTGTTCCAGGGCACCCCCGCCGACCTCGTCGCCGGCCGCTCGACGCTCACCGGGGAGCACCTGGCCGACTACGTGGCCTCCTGACCGAGGTCGTCGCTCCCGCGCGTCAGGGTGACTGCCTGCTCGCGGTGAGCAGCGTCCCGCTGAGGGCGAGCATCAGGCCGCCGCCGGTGGCGCGCACCCTCGCCATCCGGCGGGGAGAGGAGGAGAACCAGCTCCGCGCCGTGCCCGCGAGCAGGGCCCAGGTGCCGTCGCAGACGACCGCGACGACAGCGAACACGGTGCCGAGGACGGCCATCTGCAGCGGCACGTTGCCGGCACCGACGTCCACGAACTGGGGGAGGACGGCCACGAAGAAGACGATCGCCTTGGGGTTGGTCACGCCCACGACGAAGCCCTGCCAGAGCACGCGGGCAGCCGGTGTGTCACGCGGCCCGGTCGCGACGGCCTGCTCGGACACGTCGAGCCGCCGGTGTCGGATCGCCTGCACGCCGAGATGGGCCAGGTAGGCCGCGCCCAGGAGCTTGACGACCGTGAACAGCAGCGCAGAACCCGCGATCGCCGCGCCGATCCCGAAGGCCACCGCGGCGATCTGCACCAGCACGCCCAGCGTGTTGCCGACCACGCTCAGCAGGCCGGCACGGCGCCCGAGCGCCAGCGACCGGCCGATGACGAACAGCACGCTCGGCCCGGGCACCGCGACCAGGATTGTCGAGGCGACCGCGAAGGCGAGGAGGGCGTTGGTCGAGGGCACGACAGGACGCTACGCCTGCGGCGGAGTCGGTGACCAGTCACCGGGGCTGCGGTCGGGAGCGGCTCGGCCGCTCATTCCAGAACCCCACGAGGTCGCCGAAGCGGTCCACGATTGTCGCGACGAGCCCGCGCTCGTCGAGGGTGGCGGCGACCTCCCGGCTGGTCGGCCGGCTGGTGCCCTCACCCCAGCCCTGCAGGAGCGCCAGCCCCGGCGCCAGCTCAGGCTCGATCGCACTCCACCGCCGGACGGCGCGGGACCGGTCCGTCGTCCAGGTCCGGTCGTGGACGCTGACCATCCCCGCCACGGCGAGCAGCGTCTTGCGCGCCACCCGGGCACCGACGCTCTCGACGGTGCCCGCCCCTGACTCGAGCTGGGTCTGCCAGCGCCGCCAGTGCCGGCCGATGTCACCGTTGAACCCGCGCGCAGCACGGACGTCCGCGGTGAAGGCCGGCAGCCCGGCCGCCGGGTCCGGTCCGGCCAGGTGGACGCAGTAGTGGCGGAGGAACACCCGGTTGCCGTACGCCTCGTCGCTGTCTCCGTCGAAGTCACCGGCTCGCGCGCGGGCCACCTCCACGCCGCGGCAGCGGTCGGCGAACCGGCCGGAGAGCCGGGCGGCCAGACCGGCCGCGTCCGGCAGGTCGATCGCGAGCAGGTCGACGTCGGAGGTCACCGGCCGGGCGGTGCCGGTGGCGACCGAGCCGTACAGGTAGAGCGACGCACCAGGGAGGGGGAGTGACGCGGCCGCCTCACGCACGATCGGCTCGAACGCCGAGGGGACCCGGTCCCGCCCGGCGCCGGTCCGGATGGTCCCGTCGGCTGCTACGCCCTCGTCAGGATCAGCCATCGACTCCACCCATGCGCCCGGATTCTAGGGCCGGCAAACGGGATGGATACGCGGCGGTGCGCCGGTCTTCGAGCCGGGTGGCACCGCTGCGGTGCGCTCCTGTGCTGCAATAGAGGCGGGGCATGATCGAGGCGTTCGCACGGGAGGGTGCCATGACGTCACGAACCGAGCCGGTCGTGCGGGAGGCTGCGGCCGCCGACATCGCGGCCATCTGCCAGTTCGGCGAAGATCACGTGCGACGCCACTACGAGCCGCTCATCGGCGCGGAGGCCGCGGAGGGGCAGGTGCGCAGCTGGTGGAACGAGTCGCACGTCGGGACAGCCGTGGCCCAGGGTCTGGTGGTGGTCGCCGAGGCCGACGGCGAGCTGGTCGGCGTGGCACAGCGTGGCCGCAGCGGAGCCGAACACGTGGTCTACAAGCTCTACGTGCATCCGCAGCACCGCGGCCGTGGGCTGGGCCCGCAGCTGCTGGACGCGCTCACGAGGCAGCTGCCGGCGGACACCGACCGGCTCTACATCGAGCACTTCGTGGCCAACGCACGGGCGGGCTCGTTCTACGAGCGGGAAGGCTTTGCCGTGGAGCGGGTGGAACCCAGTCCGACCGGCGACCCCGGACTCGGGGTGGTGTGGCGCGTCCGCCAACTACGACCGGTCGAACCTACGTCCGAAGGGATGTGACGCCGGGGCCAGGGCCGGCGGTCGGCGGACCCCGGCGCGTGAGCAAGTGACCAGTCGCCCGCGTTAGCCACAGGACTGGGGCGCCTCACTCACCAGTGCGTTGGTATATGTCCGATAAGACACATTATGTAACGTAACGTCGGCGAGGACACCCCAGCCCTTCCCCCGACTGCCAACAAGACCGAGCCGGGACGGCCGCCTCCGGACGAGTTGAGTCGCTGCGGTCGCTAGCCGGACCTGGCAGGTGTCCACTGTCGGCGCGCGAACCGCGGGGCGTGCTCGGGAAGCGCTCCGATACCGACGAGCCTGGCCGGCACCCAGGTCAGCTGCGGGACGGCGCGCAGCAGGGTCTGCAGCTGGCGCGGCACCCGGAAGCCACGACCCCCCTCGATCACGCGGTCGAGGCCGCGGTGCATGCCGCGCTGCATCGTCTGGGTCGCCCAGGTCGGGAACATCCGCCGGCGCTGCACGGCGCGGCTGTCCCGAGTGCTGGCCGTGCCCGCCTGAAGCGGCCCCGCCAGCCGGCCGGCGGCGGCCACGGCGTCCTGCACGGCCAGGTTGACCCCGACTCCCCCAATCGGCGACATCGCGTGGGCGGCGTCACCGATGCACAGCAGACCGTCGGCGTACCAGCGACGCAGCCGGTTGACCCGTACGTCGAGGACCTTGACGTCCGCCAGCTCCAGCTGGCGCGCCGCCTCGGCCGCCTCCGGGATGGCGGCCGCTACCTCGGTGCGTAACACCTGGACCCCGCGCGCCCGGAGCCGCTCGTCGGCGCCCTTCGGGATCAGGTGCGCGATCTGCAGGTAGCCATCTCTCGGGATCACGACGTAGAACCTGCCGTCCACGATCCTGGGCATCAGCGTCTCACCCACCTTGCCGTCAGTCGGGAGCCGGAACCACCAGGCGTCGGCGTTGACGGGGAACTCGCGCACCGGCAGCCCCGCCTCCCGACGGACCAGCGACTCCCGGCCGTCGGCGGCGATGGTCAGGTCGGCGCGCAGCTCGTACTCGGGCTCGGCCGCGGCGGCCCCGTACCTGCGGCAGCGCACCCCGGTCACGCGGTCGCCGTCGCGCAGCAGGCCGGTGACCTCGGTCTCCATGCGCAGCTGGAACGTGGGCTCCGCCTCCCCTGCCTCGGCGAGCAGGTTGAGGAAGTCCCACTGCGGCGCCATCGCGATGTAGGGGTACGGGTGCCGGAGCCGGCGCAGGTCGCCGACGCGCAAGGTCGACCCGTCCTCCAGCGGGATCCGGACCTCCTCCACCCGGTTGTGCGGCATCGCCGCGAACCGCTCGATGAGGCCCAGCTCGTCGAGCAGCTCCAGCGTGGTCGGGTGGATGGTGTCGCCACGGAAGTCGCGCAGGAAGTCAGCGTGCTTCTCCAGCACGGTCACGTGGATGCCTGCCCGTGCCAGGATTAGCCCGACCACCATCCCGGCCGGGCCGCCCCCGACGACGACGCAGGTTGTGCGCTCCACCAGGCTCTCCTCCCTGACCCTCACTGGCTCGGCTGTGGCCACCCTGCCACCTCACGGCGCCGGTGTCTGCAGCCGGCCGGGCGGATCGGCGGCCGTAGGGTGGACGCCGGTCCCCCACCGCCCGTTCGAAGGAGCCCCGGTGCCCAGCGCTGTCCGCCTGATCCGCTCCCCGTCCCTCGCCGACGCGCCCTCCGCGTATGCGGCCACCGCACCGGCCGCTGCCCGGCTGCTCTTCCTCGCCGAGGTCGAGGCGGTCGCCGCCGTCGTCGACTGACCGGGAAGCATCACCGACGTGCGTTCCTTCGAGGAGCTGGTCTCCGAGGCGGAGTCCGCCGACGTCACCGGGTGGGGCTTCCAGTGGCTGGACGGACGCGCTCGGGAGGAACGTCCGCCGTGGGGCTACGCGCGGCTGCTCGCCGCCCGGCTGGCCACGGTGAGCTCCGCGCTGGACATCGACACCGGCGGCGGTGAGGTGGTGGCCGAGGCGCCTTCGCTCCCCCGACGGATGTGCGTCACCGAGGGCTGGCCGCCCAACGCGCGGCGCGCCCGCGAGCTCCTCGGCCCGCGGGGCGTGGCGGTGCACGAGCCGACCCCGGAGGGCCTGCTCCCCTTCCCCGACCAGTCGTTCGAGCTGGTGACCGCCCGGCACCCGGTCCGGCCCGACTGGGCGGAGATCCACCGGGTCCTTGCCCCCGGCGGCAGCTACCTAACCCAGCACGTCGGTCCCGGCTCGGCGTTCGAGCTGATCGAGTGCTTCCTCGGTCCGCAGCCGGCGCAGCGCTCGGCTCGGGATCCGGGGGCCGAGGCACGGGCCGCCGAGGACGCCGGGCTGGCGGTCACCGACCTGCGGACGGCCCGCTGCCGGATGGAGTTCTACGACGTCGGGGCGGTGGTCTACGTGCTGCGCAAGTGCGTCTGGTGGGTGCCCGCCTTCACCGTCGATCGCTACCGCGGCAGGCTGGTGGAGCTCGACCGGCTGATCCGCCGGGAGGGCCGCTACGTCGCCCACGCCACCCGTCACCTCGTCGAGGCCCGACGTCCCGACTGACGCCTCCCGCCGGTGCCGCACGAGCCCGGAGCCGGCCCATCTTCTACGTTGGGGGGCATGGAGCTGCCCACGGTGTCACTCAACGACGGCAACACTCTCCCGGTGATCGGGTTCGGCACCGGGTCGCTGCGCGGCGACGACGGCATCGCCGCGATGGTGAGTGCCCTGGAGACCGGCTACCGGCTGCTGGACTCGGCGGTCAACTACCAGAACGAGCACGAGGTCGGTGAGGCGCTGCGACGCAGCGGCCTGCCGCGGGAGCAGGTCCAGGTCACCACCAAGATCCCGGGCCGTTTCCACGAGGAGGAGCTGGCGCTGCAGTCGGTCCGGGACTCGGCCGAGCGGCTGGGCCTGGAACAGATCGACCTGGTGCTGATCCACTGGCCCAACCCCAGCCAGGGCCGCTACGTCGAGGCGTGGCGGGCGCTCGTGCGCGCCCAGCGGGACGGGCTGGTGCGCAGCATCGGCGTCAGCAACTTCACCGAGCAGCACCTGCGGCGCGTCATCGACGAGACCGGTGTGGTGCCGGCCGTGAACCAGGTGGAGCTGCACCCGCTGTTCCCGCAGCAGCAGCTGCGTCCGGTGCACGAGGAGCTGGGGATCGTGACCGAGTCCTGGAGCCCGCTGGGCAAGGGCACGGTGCCGCTGGACTCCCCCGCCATCACCCAGCCGGCCGAGGCGCACGGTGTCACGCCCACCCAGGTGGTGCTGCGGTGGCACACCCAGCTCGGAGCCGTCCCGCTGCCCAAGTCGGCCAACCCGGCGCGGCAGCGGCAGAACATCGACGTGCTCGGCTTCACCCTCACCGACGAGCAGGTGGCGGCGATCACCGCCATGGGCCGCTCCGACGGCCGCCGGTTCGACGGCGACCCGGACGTGCACGAGGAGATGTAGCGCGGTCCGTCGTGGCCGGCGCTAATGTCGAGCAGGTGCCGTCGCCCGTGCCTGGTCCTGAGGAGCTGGCCGCCTCCCTGACCGACCTGGGAGGCTTCTTCGCCTGGGGCGCCCCCACGGACGGCATGGCTCCGCTGGTCCAGGAGCTCCAGGAGCCGGCGCTCCCCCGGCGTTTCGACGCCGTCCGCGCGGCGCTGGGCCGGGCCGGCGGCGTGCCCACCGAGCAGGTCGACCCGCGGATGGCCGTGTCCGCGGTGCAGGCCGGTCTGGTCTCCCGGCTGTGGTCGGTCGCGCTCGGCGCGGCCTGCCTGCACCAGTGGGTCCCCGACCTGCGCGCCACCTTCCTGCGGTGCGGCACCGGGGCGCGCAACCCGGTGCCGCTGGCCACCACCGACCCCGCGCGCGGGTGCCCCGTCACGACGCCGGACGGGGCCGCGACCGCGATCTCGGCGCTGGTGCTGCGGGGTGCGGTGACGGAGGTGACCGAGGCCTGCGCGAGGGTGGGTGCGACCTCGCGCCAGGTGCTCCGCAGCAATGCTGCCTCAGCTCTCGTCGGCGCCGCCGGCACGCTGGCCCGCAGCCGTCCGGAGGTGGCCGGCCTCGCCGACGCCATCGCGAGGACGGTGCTAACCGACGAGCACCTGGCGACCGGAGGCGGCTACGGCGACGACGGCTCCTTCCGGCGGCGGGGCTGCTGCCTGTACTACCGGCTCCCCGGCCACGGCCTGTGCCCCGACTGCGTCCTCGTCGGTCGAGCCCGCCCGGGGACCGCGCCGTAGGGGACGGGCGGATCAGGGCGCGCCGCTCTCCAGGCCCGCGCGCTCCTGGTCGGCCGCCTTGGCCAGCAACAGGTCCCGCTCGCGCTCGTTGGCCGTCATGGCGGCGGCGCGGGTCAGCTCCGTCCGGGCCTCCTGGTGACGGCCCAGCCGCGCCAGCAGCTCCCCGCGCACCGACGGCAGCAGGTGGTAGCCGCGCAGCCGCCCGGACGCGACCAGCCGGTCGACCTCGCGCAGCGCGGTCCCGGGCCCCTCGGCCATGGCCAGCGCCGCGGCCCGGTTGAGCTCGACCACGGGTGACGGGCTCAGCTGGCCGAGCGCCTCGTACAGGAGCACGATCCGGGCCCAGTCGGTCTCCTCGGTCGAGGGTGCGTGGGCATGGCACTGGGCGATGGCCGCCTGCAGCCCGTAGCTCCCTCTCCCCCGCCCCAGCGCGTCGGCCCGCTCGAGCGCGGCGTCACCGCGCTGGATGGCCGACCGGTCCCAGCGGCGGCGGTCCTGGTCGGCCAGCAGGACGGGACGGCCCTGGGCATCGGTCCGTGCCGGGAACCGTGCGGCCTGGAACTCCATGAGCGCCACCAGGCCGTGCACCTCCGGCTCCCGCGGCACCAGGGCGGCCAGCACCCGGCCGAGCCGGCGCGCCTCGTCGGCCACCCCCGGGCGCACCCACCGGTCCCCCGAGGAGGCCGCGTACCCCTCGTTGAACACCAGGTAGATCACCGCCAGGACACCGGCCAGCCGCTCCGGGTACTCCCGTGGCGGTGGCACCTCGAAGGGGACCCGCGCCTCGGCGAGGGTGCGCTTGGCCCGCACGATCCGCTGCTGCACCGTGGCGGTCGGAACCAGAAAGGCCCGCGCGATCTCCTCGCTGGTCAGCCCCGCCACGACCCGCAGTGTCAGCGCCACCTGCGCCTGCCGGGTCAGCACCGGGTGGCAGGCCACGAACAGCAGCCGCAGCACGTCGTCCTCGATCTGCTCGGGGTCCCAGTCCGCCTCCTCCTGCCCGGCGAGGTCCCGGACCAGCTGGACGTAGCGCTCCTCCAGCCGCTCGGCCCGCCGCCACCGGTCGACGGCCCGTCGGCGGGCCACCGTGGTCAGCCAGGCGCCGGGGTTGGCCGGGACCCCGTCCCGGGGCCACTGCGCCAGGGCCTGGGTGAGGGCGTCCTGGGCGAGGTCCTCGGCGGTGTCCAGGTCCCCGGTCAGCCGGGTCAACGCGGCGATGATCCGCGCGGACTCGATCCGCCAGACCGCCGCCACCGCCCGGCGGGACCGGTCCTGGTCCTCCCCGGCCGGGGCGGCGGCGTCGGGCCTCACCTCAGCCCTGACCCGGGGTGCGCTGTCCCAGCTCCTCGCGCCAGCCGGCCTCCTTCTGGATCCACTCGTTGTCCTGCGGGAAGTCCTCCGTCTCGGCCACGCGGCGCACCTCCAGCTTCGAGCCCGGACCCAGCGGGCAGCGCGACGCCCACTGCGCGGCCTCGTCGCGGCTGGACACGTCGATGATCCAGAAGCCGTTGAACAGCTCCTTGGTCTCGCCGTACGGGCCGTCGGTGACCAGCGGGGGCTCGCTGTCGAAGTCGACGACGAAGCCCTCCTCCGGCGCCCGGAGCCCCTCCCCGGCCAGCAGCACGCCGGCCTTCATCAGCGACTCGTTGTAGCGGCCCATCTGCTCCAGGATCTGCTCGAACGGGACCTCCTTGGCCGCCTGCTGCGCCTCGTCGGAGTCCCGCATGATCAGCATGTACCTCATCGTTCTCTCCTTCCTCGGAGGGGCCCGGGTGGTCCCTCTACCCACTCGTCGACCGAGCGGGAACGGTATCGACATCGGTCGCGGACCTTTTTCGCTGTCGCGGCGCCGCGAGCCCTGCCAGCCCCCGCCCGTCATGCCCGAGGAGTCGCACGCTCACACGGTATCGGTGCGGGCGGCTACGGTGCCTGGATGGCGGACGTCGACGAGCAGGGACGGCCGGAACCGCCGCTGGCGGCCGGCGAGGTGGCCACGCTGCAGGGCTTCCTCGACTACCAGCGGGCGACCCTGGAGTGGAAGACCCGAGGTCTCGACGGCACCGGGCTGGCCGCGACGGTCGGGTCCTCGGCGATGACGCTGGGCGGGCTGCTCAAGCACCTGGCCTCGGTGGAGGACTACTGGTGCTCGGTCCGGCTGCACGAGCGCGACCCGCACCCGGAGTGGGCCGAGGCCGACTTCAGGGCGGACCCGGACTGGGAGTGGCGCTCGGCCGCCGACGACCCGCCCGAGCAGCTGCGGCGGCAGTGGCAGCAGGCGGTGGAGCGTTCCCGGCACGACGTCGCGCTGGCGCTGCAGCGGGGCGGGCTGGACCAGCTCGGCACCCCGTGGCGGGGCGATGACCGGCGACCAAGCTTGCGGTGGATCCTGTGCCACCTGGTCGAGGAGTACGCCCGGCACAACGGGCACGCCGACCTGCTCCGGGAGTCGGTGGATGGCCAGACCGGCGAGTAGCCGCCCGCGCCGCCGGGGGTGGCGGCCGGCGCGCCGGGTTCTGGATGCCGTGCCTGCGCCCACGGGTTACGTTCGGTCCATGACCACCGGGCAGCCAGAACGCGACGACCAGACCCCCCAGGGCACCGAGCCGGCCGAGCAGCCGGAGACGCTCGGCGCCTCCGAGCCGCAGGACCCGGCCGTGGAGAAGGACCCGGACGAGTGGGTCAGCGGTGACGACCCGATGACCGAGTCACAGAAGAGCTACCTCGACACGCTGGCCCGCCGCGCCGGCGAGGAGCTGCCGGCGGACATGACCAAGTCGGAGGCCTCCCGCCACATCGACCGGCTGCGCCAGGCGACCGGCCAGGACGGCTGAGCGGCCAGCCGGGGCGCCGCACCGGTCGGCTGGTCCGGACCGTCAGCCGGTCTGCGCGCCGAGGAAGACGCGCAGGGTGGCGACGAAGTGCTCCGGCTGCTCGGAGTGCACCCAGTGCCCGGAGTCCTTGACGGTGACCAGCCGGGTGCGCGGGAACAGCCGCCGCATCGCCGGGCCGTCCTCCGGCTCGATGTAGGGCGACTTCTCCCCTGCCACCCACAGCACCGGACCGTCGTAGCTCCCCTCGTGCTCCGGGAAGCCGCCGATCGCCGGCAGCTCCCGCCGCAGCAGCTCCAGGTTGGCCTGCCACCGCCAGCCGTCACCGTCCCGGCGCAGGTTCTGCAGCAGGAAGCCGCGGACCGTCGGGGTGGTGATGGGCTCGGACAGCAGCTCGTCGGCGTGGGTCCGGCTCTCGACGCGCTCCAGGTCCAGGCCGGCGAGGCTGTCCAGCAGGTGCTCGAACTCGCTCATCTCCCCCGAGTGGACCGGGCCGATGTCCACCACGACCAGGCGGCGGACCAGCTCGGGATGGCGCAGTGCCAGCAGCATGGCGACCTTCCCGCCCATGGAGTGGCCCACCAGGTGGACCGGGTCCTCGCCCGCCCCGTCCGCGCGCAGCCGCGCCGCCACCAGGTCGGCGTGCTCGTTGTAGTCGAAGGTCACGGTCCAGGGCGACCGGCCGTGGTTGGGCAGGTCGACGAGCAGGCTGCGGTAGTCCGGCGTGAGCCCCTTGGCGATCTGGTTGAAGTTCCGGCCCTGGCCGAACAGGCCGTGCAGGAACACCACGGTGGGGCCGTCCTGCCCCACCTGGATGACGTTCAGCTGGTCGGTGGTCTCGGACACCGCGCCAGCCTACGGGCAGGGGGCGGCTGGGTGCGCCACCGGCTGCGGATCCCGCAGCCGCTACAGGCGGCGCCGCACGACTGGTCGGTGCGGGCCGGTGCGGGCCACCTCCGTGAACCCCTCGCCGACGAACATCGACAGCGTCCCGTGGTAGAGCAGCGCGCCCGGTGCCCGGCCGCCGCGGGCGGCGACGTCGACCGGGTGGCCCTCCAGGTGGGTCCCGCGGTGCGCCCGGGTCCAGGCGATGCCCGAGCGCAGCAGGTCGCGGGCGACACCCTGCCGGCGGTGCCCGACCTTGACCACGAAGCAGGTGGTGCGCCAGACGCGCTCCTCTCCCGGGGCATCGGGCTGGCCCATCGCCCTCGCCAGGGCAGCGTTGCCGGTCACCCGCGGGAACTGCTGCCGCGGACCCAGCTGCAGCCAGCCGACCGGCTCGCCGGTGTCGTAGAGCAGCAGCCCCGGTGGGACCGCCGCGGTCTCCACCTGCCGACGCAGCGCCGCCCGGTTCGCCCCGGCGTCCTCCTGGTAGCTGCTGCCGGTGGTGAGGAAGAACTGGCACCAGCACCAGCCGGGGTCACCCCGGCCGCCCAGCACCGCCTCGACGTCGGGCCAGCGCGCCGGCGTGGCGGGCAGCACCGCCCGCAGCAGCCGGTCGGACAGTGCCACGGCTCAGCTCACCCGAACGGTGAGGTGTCGCCGGCCCCGACCCGGACCACCTCGGGGTAGCCGCTGGAGAAGTCGATGACGGTGGTGGGGTCGGAGCCGGTGACGTCCCCGTCGACGACGAGGTCCACCTGGTGGTCCAGCCGCTCCTTGACCTCCCAGCCGACGGCCATCGGCTCCTCGTCGCCGGGGAGCAGCAGCGTGCTGGACAGCAGCGGCTCGCCCAGCTCGGTGAGGATCGCCTGGGTGAGCCGGTGCTCCGGGATCCGCACCCCCACGGTGCGCTTCTTGGGGTGCTGCAGCCGTTTCGGGACCTCAGGGGTGGCCGGCAGGATGAACGTGTACGGCCCGGGCGTCGCCGCCTTGACCGCGCGGAAGACGTGGTTGTCCAGCTGCACGAACTGGCCCAGCTGCGCGAAGTCCTTGCACACGAGCGTGAAGTGGTGCCGGTCGTCCAGCCGCCGGATACCGATGATCCGGTCCTTGGCCTCCTGGTTGCCGATCCGGGCCCCCAGCGCGAAGCAGGAGTCGGTCGGGTAGGCGATCAGCCTGCCGTCCTGCAGCGCCTGTACGACCTGGCCGACGAGGCGGGGCTGGGGGTCGACCGGGTGGATGTCGAGGAAGCGAGCCATGCCTCACCGTAGGACGGCGCCCGCCTGCCGAGCCAGGTGTTCCCCGGCGCGTCGGTAGCCTGTGAGGGTGCGCCTGCTCCCCGCCTCCCCCGTCGTCGTCGAGCGCGTCGTTCCGGTCCCGCGGCAGCGGGTGTGGGAGGCGCTCGTGGACCCCGATCGGCACGCCGCCTTCGACGGGTCGGGACAGGTGCTGGGGCGCCCGCGCGGTGCCGCCCGGCTGCAGCCGGGCGGCGTGTTCTCGATGCGGATGCACCAGGGCCGGGTGCAGTACCGCAGCGACAACCACGTGGTGGAGTTCGAGGAGGGGCAGCGGCTGGGCTGGGTGACCACCGGGGTGGTCGCCGGCCGGTGGCTGGTCGGCGGCCAGCTGTGGCGGTACCTGCTCGCCGACCACCCGGAGGGCACCCTGGTGCGGCACGAGTACGACTGGGCGCGGGCCCGTGCGTCGTGGGCGCTGGCGCTGCTGGGCTACCCGCGCCGGATGCGCCGCGGGATGGTGCTGACGCTGCAGCGCATGGGCGACACCCTCAGCGGCTGACGTCGCGCTGGTAGACGGCGAGCTGCTTGGTGGGGAGATACCCCACCGCCTCGTACAGCCTGGTCGCGCCGGTCGGGCTGGCCGAATCCACCGCGAGCTCGACCACGTCGTAGTCGCCGGTCTCGGCCGCGAGCCGCGCGGTCCGGGCCAGGCAGGCGCGCGCCAGCCCCCGCCCCCGCCAGGACGGCACCGTGCCGACGATGTTGACGTACAGCTGCCGGTCCACCCACTGGGCGCACAGCACGTAGCCCACCACCTCGCCGTCGTCGGTCACGGCGAGCGTGGACACCGCCGGCCGTCCGCTGCGGGAGGTCCAGTGCTCGTGCCACTGCCGCTCGCCGGTCGGGGCGGACCCCCAGTGGTCGACGAACGCGGCGCGGTGCGCGGCCAGCGTGGCGCGCTCCCAGCCGTCGTCCGGCGAGACCAGTCGCACCCCCGCGGGCGGCGGTGGCGCGGCCGGGCCTGGGTGCTCACCGCCCGGCCGGGTGCCCTGCCCGGCCAGGGTGAGCCGCATCTCGGTGAAGTACCGCACCAGCGCGTAGCCGCGGTGCTCCAGCAGCGGCCGCACCGAGGCACCCTCCACTCCCCCGCCGGCACGCAGGTAGGCGGGCCGGCCCGGGTGCCTGGCGTCGGCGAGCTCGGCGCCGCGTCGCTCCATCTGCTCCATGAGCGCCCGGCCCAGGCCGCGGCCCCGGTGCTCCTGGTGGACGCCGCCCTCCAGGTGGATCCTGACCCGCCCGTCGTGGTCCGGGTGCTCGTTGACGCGCACCCCGCCGAAGCCGACCATCTGCTCACCGGCCCAGACGACCCAGGTGTCCCGGACCAGGTCCAGGTCCTGCTCCTGCATCTCCTCAGCCAGGTCCTCGACCGAGTAGAACTCCCCGGTGCCGTCCACGTCGGCGAGGTGGTTGACCAGCGAGGCCCACGCCTCGACGTCCTCGGGCCGCAGCCGGTCCCAGCGGTAGTCGCGGGCGCGGGTCTCCGTGGCGGGCACGCTCTGCGTCATGGGGACATCCTGGCCGGTGCCACCGACACCGTGCCAGCAGATTTCCGGGCGCGGGGTGCCCGCCGCAGCCGCTACCCGAGGACGACCAGGCCCAGCGGGATGGCCAGCAGCAGCGAGAGCAGCACCCGCTCGGCCCAGAGCACCACCAGCCTCGGGATCGAGACCGGGATCTCGGTGGCCACCAGGCTGGGGACCAGGGCCGAGAAGAAGATGATCTGGGAGACGCTGACCACCGCGACGACGTAGCGGGTCACCAGCGCCGACTCGGCGACCAGCGCCGCCGGCAGGAACATCTCGGACACGCCCAGGGCGGCGGCCTTGGCCACCAGCAGCGGCTCGGGCACCTGCAGCAGCCAGGTCACCGGGTAGAACAGGTAGCCCAGCCAGTCGAAGACCGGGGTGTACTCGGCCAGCAGCAGCCCCAGCAGCCCGATCGACAGGATCGAGGGCAGGATGGCCATCGCCATCAGGAAGCCGTCGCGCAGCGTGCTGGCGACCGCCCGGCCCAGGCTGGGCGCAGCGGCCACGGTGTCCCGCGCCGCGGCCCAGGCGGCGGCGAACCGGCTCCCTTCCGGCGCGGTCTCGGGATCCGGGGTGGTGCCGGGCGCGTAGCGCTCCGGTTCCGCGCCCAGCGGCCAGACCCGGACCGTGACGGCCGTCACCGCGAACGTGATGAGCAGCGTGGACCAGAAGTAGAACGCCCAGTGCCCCATCAGGTCCAGCGCGGAGGCGACCACCACCATGAACGTGGCCGACACCGTCGAGAAGCCGGTGCCGATGGTGAGCGCCTCCCGCTGGGTGTAGCGGCCTTCCAGGTAGACCCGGTTGGTGATCAGCAGCGCCAGCGAGTAGGACCCCACGAACGAGGCGACGGCGTCGATGGCCGACCGCCCCGGCGTCCGGAAGAGCGGCCGCATCAGCGGCCGCACCAGCACCCCGATGAACTCCATCAGGCCATAGCCGACCAGCAGCGCCAGGAAGACAGCACCGATCGGCACCAGCAGACCGACCGCGATCACCAGGGCGTTGAGCAGGAACGGCCCCATCGACTCCTCGAACAGCCACCCGGGCCCGAAGCCGAAGACGAGCATGGTGCAGACGACCAGCCCGAGCACCTTGAGCACGGAGAAGATCACGTCGGTGGTGCTGCGGCGCCACCGGCCCGAGACGTAGGGATGGACCGCGCCCCCGGCCACCAGCAGCAGCGCGTAGTACGGCAGCACCTCCGGCACCGCGTCCCGGATCCAGGTGACGAAGTGGTCCAGCATGATGGTGCTGCGCTCGCCGATGGTGACCGGGACGAAGAACACGAACGCGCCGACGGCGCTGTAGACGAAGAAGCGCCACATGCCGGCCGGCGACTCCCGCGGCGCGGCCGGAGGGGTAGCGGCCTGGGCTGCCATGGCACCCGAGGGTGCCAGACCCGCGGGCTCCTGTCAGGCGCTGCCGGTCCCGGGACCGGCCCCGAACCGGCCGCGCACCCGGTACCAGCCCAGCCCGATCGCCACGACGGCCAGCCCCGCTGCCACCGAGGCCCACGGGAGGCTGGCGGCGAGCGTGAGGCACCCGGCGCCGCCCAGCACCGGCACCCACGGGGCGCCGCGCCAGTCCCCGCGCAGGGTGAGCGCCGAGGCGTTGGTGACGGCGTAGTACAGCAGCACCCCGAAGCTGGAGAACCCGATCGCCCCGCGCAGGTCGGCCAGCAGCACGACGACGGTCACCAGGCAGCCGACGGCGAGCTCGGCGACCCGCGGCACCGCGTGCGGGCCGGCGACCACGCCCAGCGCCCGCGGCAGGTGCCCGCCGCGGGCCATCGCCAGCCCGGTGCGGGAGATCCCCAGCAGCAGGTTGAGCAGCGCGCCGAGGGCGGCCAGGCCGGCCGCGAGCCGCACCACCCAGGCCCACTGTCCGCCCCACAGCACGGCGGCGGCCTCGGCCACCGGTGCCGACGACGCCGCGGTCGCCGAGGCCCCCAGCGTGCCCAGCGTGGTGACCCCGACGGCGACGTAGGCGATCAGGACCACCCCGAGCGCGGTCACGACCGCCCGTGGGATCACCCGCGCCGGCTCCCGCACCTCCTCCGCGAGGGTGGCGACACGGGCGTAGCCGGCGAAGGCGAAGAACAACAGGCCAGCGGCCTGCAGCACCCCGTCGTAGCCGGCGGCGGCGCGTTGCTCCAGCAGCGACCGCCAGGACCAGCCGGGACCGTCACCGCCGGCGCCGACGAGGGCGGCGAGCACGAGCCCGGCCAGCACCGCGAGCACGATCGAGACGATCACCGTGCTCGCGCGGGCCGAACGCTGCACGCCGGAGAGGTTGAGGGCGGTGACGACGACGACCGCCGCCACCGCGGCCAGCCGCTCCTGGCCCGGGACCAGGTAGGCGCCGGCGGTCATCGCCATCGCCGCGCACGAGGCGGTCTTGCCGACGACGAAGCACCACCCGGCGAGGTAGCCCGGCAGGTCCCCCAGCCGCTCCCGGCCGTAGAGGTAGGTCCCCCCGGCAGCGGGGTGGCGCACCGCCAGCGCGGCCGAGGAGAGCGCGTTGCAGGTGGCCACGACCGCGGCCGCCAGCAGCGCCAGCAGCACCCCGCCGCCGGCTGCCGCGCTGGTGAACGAGGCGCCGTAGTCCTCGG
>NZ_WIQI01000048.1 GCF_009602535.1 Ornithinicoccus halotolerans
CGCGCAGCGCGTGGCCGCGGTCCCGGCCCCGCCGGTAGAGCCGCCCCCGGCTGCGGACCGTCTCGGCGGCCCGCACCACCACGGGCAGCGGCTCGGTGGCCAGCGGGCCCAGCCGGCGGCCACGCCACAGCGCCAGCGCGCCCAGCGCCAGCAGCAGCACCACCACCGACGGCGCGACCGCGCGGGGCAGCACGTCCAGCAGCGACTGCGGGTCCTCGCCACCGCCGTCAGCGGGCGTGGGCACCACCCACAGCAGGCGGGGGGAGCCACCCAGCAGCCGCAGCCCGGCGGCCGCGTTGGCGGCCTCGGTCACCCGGGCGTTGGTCAGCGCGGGGGCGAAGCCCAGCAGCAGCGTCTCCGGCCGGTCGGCCACGGCGGGGAACCCGAGCAGGTAGCCGGCGCTGCGGCCGCCCTGGTCGAAGGAGGCCGACGGCGGCAGGCACACCGTGACGTCGGTCCCGACGCTGCCGCCCTCGCCGGCCGCGTCCTGCTCGCCGGCCCCGGCCTCGACCTCCAGCAGCACCGACGCGCCCACGATGGTGTCACCGGAGCGCCAGCCACCCAGCTCGCAGTGGGCCGCCAGCGGCTCGTCGGTGGCGCGCTGCCGTCCCCGGACCGGCAGGTCCAGCAGCTCCCCGACCCGCGCGTGCGGCTGCAGCACCACCAGCCGGTCAGCCCCGGCGCTGGCCCGCAGCAGGCCGCGGGCGCGCTCCCCGGAGAGCAGCTCGGTCGACTCCAGCAGCACCGTGGTGCCCGCCCCGACGTCCGCGGCGCCGACGCTGCCGGCGCCGCGGACGACCTCGACCTGGACGCCGTGCTCCGCCAGCACCTGAGCCAGCGCCCGTAGCCCGTCGTCGTCAGGGTTGCTGGGGTCCAGGGGCCGGCTGACCGGCCCGGCCAGGCCGGTGGCCAGCGCTCCCGCGATGGCCACCGCGAGCACCACGCCCACCCAGAGCAGCAGCCGCCGGCTCACCGGGCGACCCCTCGCGTCGCGGCGGCGGGCCGCTGGCCGGCCAGCTCGGCCTGCAGCGCGCGGACCTCCTCGGCGGCGTCCCGCCCGGCGCGCTGCCCGCCGTAGCGCACTGCGTCGAACCGGTCACCGGCCCGGCGCAGCGCAGCGGCGTGGTCGGGGAAGGAGCCGGCCAGCAGGGCCGCTACCTCGTGGGCAGTCAGGCCGGGGGAGGGCGGCAGCAGGGCGCGCTCGTCGGCGTCGGCCGCGGTCGCCCGGTAGGAGTCCAGCAGCACGCCGTCCCAGTCGCCACGGTCGGCGGCCTCCCGTGCCCGGGCGCGGTAGTCGGCGGCGGTGAGCGCCGGGTCCTCGAGCACCCCGCCGCGCGGCGTCCGCGCGAGCGCGCGGGACCGCAGCCGGCCGCGGACGGTCAGCCAGGCGGTCAGCGCCGCCGCCAGCAGCACGACGCCCAGCAGGACCGCGGCCAGCCGGCCGGGGCCGCCGGCCAGCCCCAGCGCCCCGAGCAGGTCGCCGAGCAGGTCGACGACCCAGGTCACGGCGCGCTCGACCAGCGACGCGGGCCGGTGGTAGTCCGGGTGGGCGAGCTCCTCCGAGAGCAGCCGCCGCGCCTCGTCACGGTCCGGGTCGAGGCCGCCCGCCACGGCTGGCACGCTCACCGGCGTCCGGCGGACCGGGCGGCGCGCTCCTGGGCGGCCCGCGTCATCGCCAGGTTCAGTCCCTCCCGACGGATCCGCTGGTCCAGGTAGAGCAGCGCGGTCACCCCCGCGGTGAACGGCGTGGTGACGGCGTTGACCACCAGCTGCACCAGGTGGTCGGCGATCACGGTGAGCGTCAGCTGCAGCTGCGGGTCGGTCACCAGCTGGGTGGTGAGCCCGACCACAACGAGGCCGACCGGGCCGGAGACCATCAGGCTGAACGTCCCGGTGACCAGCGAGGCCAGGATGAGGATGCCCAGCACCCGCAGCGCCTGCCAGCCGGACGTGAGCCGCCAGGACCGGGCGATGCCGCGCAGCGGGCCGACCCGCTCGAGCACGACGACGACCACCCCGAAGGCCAGCCGCACCGTCAGCCACATCAGCAGCGGGACGGTGAGCAGCAGGAGCAGCACCACCAGCAGCACGGTCGCCGCCACCCCGAGGGCCTCCTCCAGGACCACCACCAGGCCGACCAGCAGCAGCATCACCGCGGTGGCCAGCACGACCACGGTCGAGGTCATGAGGAACACCCCGATCATCGCCGGGATGCGGCCGCGCACCGCGCGCCAGGTGTCACCGATCCCGGCCCTGGTGCCGAGCGCGGCCTCGCTGACCACGTAGACGACGAACCCGCTCAGCGCGTAGGCGGCCAGCGACGCCAGCACCGCCGGGAGCAGCGCGGTGAGCACCTCCACGTCCAGCTGCGACAGCACCGCCGTGCGCGCCAGGGCGACGCTGGCCAGCAGGCTCGGCACCAGGAACAGCGCCAGCAGCAGCACCGCCAGCCCGAGGGTGGCCTCCGGGTTGCGCCGCATGGTGCGCAGCGCGGCCCCGAACATGTCCCCCACCGTGAGTGGGCGCAGCGGCACCACCCCCGGCTGGTGCATCCGGGCCAGCTGCTCGGGCGGCAGCTGCTGCCAGGACGGAGGGCCGGGCGGGCCACCCCAGCCAGGCCCCGGTGGCGCGGCCGGCGGAGGAAGCGGCGGCCCCGCAGGCGGACCGGTCGGCGGGCCCCACCCCGGAGCGCCCCAGCCCGGGTCGCCGGGGGGAGGCGGTGGTCGTTCGCTCATCGTGTCCCCTCCCGCGCCGGCCCCACCAGGGACCGGCAGCGCTGCTCGGCTTGCTGCGCGGTCATCGGCTCTGCGCCGAGCGCCAGCTGACCCTGGACGATCGCCGGCTCGGTGCGGCGCAGCGTGTGCCCGCGCCGCCAGAGCGTCAGCGGCGGCTTGCGCCGCTCGGCCAGGTCACGGGCCAGCCGGCGGCCGAACGTCAGCCACGGCCGGTTGCGGATGCACCAGCCGGCCAGCAGCATGCCGCGCTCCCGCAGCGGGCCGATGGTGTGCGCCGCGAAGATGCCCTCCGCCACCACGGTGTCGGACCCGTCCAGGCGCAGCGTGTGGTGGCCGGTCACCGCGGAGCGGGCGATGTCGTAGACCGGTATTCGCGCCACGCCGGTGCGGCACAGCGTCCCCAGCGCCTCGACCGCCGCGGCCAGGTCCCAGGAGGCCGCGTCGTCCCAGTCGGGCACGCCCCAGGGGCTCATCGGCAGGCCGGGGTCCCCGGCGGGCAGGTAGAAGTCGTCCAGCTGCATCACCGGCCAGCCGTAGCGGCGGTGCAGCCGCTCGGCGAGCCGGGACTTGCCGGCCCCGCTCGGCCCGCACAGCACGAGCACGCGCGCGGTCGCAGCCGGGGCCGGGGGAGGGGGCACGCGGCCAGTGTAGGAGCGCCACGGCCCGTAGAATCGGCAGACCATGCCCCCGTCCAGCCCCGGCCAGCCGGCCCCGCGCCCGGAGCTCCCGCGCAGCTACCGGACTCTCCCGACCCAGGTCATCGGCTGGCTGCTGGTCCCGAGCACGCTGGTGGTCGGGGGACTGACCGCCCAGGCCGAGGGCGCCCGCGGCGCCGGGGCGCTGGTCCCGCTGGTCGTGGCGGCCTGCGTGCTCGCGGTCACCTGGGTGGTGCTGCTGCGGCCCACCGCCCGGCTGGAGGCCGGCGGCGTGCTGCTGAGGAACCTGGTCACCGACGTGTGGGTACCGTTCGAGCGGCTGGCCGAGGTGCGCCACCAGTGGGCGCTGGAGCTGGTCGACGAGGAGGGCACCACGCACAGCGCCTGGGCGGTGCCGGTCCGGCGGCACCTGCGCCCACCGAAGGAGCGGGACCTGGACAGCTTCGCCGACGCCACCCGCCGCACCCGCAGCGGCCGCGGCACCCACGCCGAGGCCGTCGCCGGTGACGTCGAGACCGCGTGGCGGCAGTGGCGCCGGGAGTCCGCCCCCCGCGCGGACGTCGCGGTCGAGAAGCGCTGGTCGCCGGCCGCGCTGGCACCGCTCGGCGTCGCCACCGTGCTGGTGCTGTTCGCGCTGCTGGTGTAGCGGCCCGCCCGCCGCCCGTGCCGGCTGCTACAGCGCGGTCAGCTCGGCCATCGCCTCCCGGGTGCGCGCCAGCCGGGCCGTGGCCTCGGCGCGGGCGCCGGCCAGCCGCTCCCGGTCGCCCGAGCCGTCCGGGCTGTCCGGGCCAACCGCGACGACCGCCTCGAGGTAGACCTTGAGCTTGGGCTCGGTCCCGCTGGGCCGGACGATGACGCGGGTGTCGTCGGCGAGGGTGTACCGCAGCCCAGGCGTCGGTGGCAGCCCGCCGGCCCCCTCCGACAGGTCCTCGGCGCGGGCCACCGGCACCCCGCCGAGCAGCTGCGGGGACTGCTCGCGCAGCCGCTGCAGCACCGGCGCCACCTGGGCGAGGTCCTGGACCCGCACGCTGAAGGCGTCGGTCTGGTGCACCCCGTGGGCCACGGCGAGGTCGTCCAGGGCGTCCTGCACGGTGCGGCCCCGCGCCCGCAGGCCGGCCACTAGCTCGGCGACCAGCAGCGCGGCGGTGATGCCGTCCTTGTCCGGGACGGTGGCGGGGTCGACGCAGTAGCCGAGCGCCTCCTCGTACCCGTAGGCCAGCCCGGGGACCCGGCCGATCCACTTGAACCCGGTGAGGGTCTCCGCCGACGGCAGGCCGGCGGCCTCGGCGACGGCACCGAGCATGCGCGAGGAGACGATGGAGCGGGCCAGCACCCGACGCTCTGCGGCCGGGTCGGCGAGGTCGCCGCCGCGGGCCACCAGGTGCGCCCCGAGCAGCAAGCCCACCTCGTCGCCGCGCAGCACCCGCCAGCCCTCGCCCTCGGGCACCGCGACCGCGCACCGGTCGGCGTCGGGGTCGTTGGCCAGCACCAGGTCCGGCGCCGGCCGCAGCCGCGCCGCGACCTCCAGCGCCGCGTCCATCGCCCCGGGCTCCTCGGGGTTCGGGAACGGCACGGTCGGGAAGTCGGGGTCGGGGTCGGCCTGGGAGGGGACCGGCTGTGGGGCGGGGAACCCGGCGCGGGTGAGGGCGGCGGCGACCAGGTCGGAGCCGACCCCGTGCAGGGCGGTGTGCACGATCCGCACCGCGCGGGGCGCCTCCGGGGCGACCACGGCGGCGGCGCGCTCCAGGTAGCTGTCGACGACCTCCTCGCCGAGGACCTCCCAGCCCTCGTCCGCGCGGGGCACGTCGGCGACCGCCCGCACCGCGTCGATGCGGGCGGCGATGGCCTCGTCGACCGGCGGCACGATCTGGGAGCCGTCACCGAGGTAGACCTTGTAGCCGTTGTCCTGCGGGGGGTTGTGGCTGGCGGTGACCATGACCCCGGCGTCGGCGCCGAGGTGCCGGGTCGCGAACGACAGCACCGGCGTGGGCAGCGGCCGCGGAAGCAGCACCGCGCGACCCCCGGCGCCGGTCACCACGGCCGCGGTGTCCTGCGCGAACTGTGCCGAGCCGTGCCGGGCGTCGTAGCCGATCACCACGGTCGGGGCCGCGGAGACCTCGGCCCGGAGGTAGCCGACCAGGCCGGCGGCCGCGCGGATCACCACGGCCCGGTTCATCCGGTGCGGCCCGGCGCCGAGCGCGCCCCGGAGCCCGGCCGTGCCGAACTCCAGGAAGCCCGCGAACCGCTCCGCCAGGGCCGCCTCGTCACGGGCCTCGACCAGCCCGCTCAGCTCCTCGCGGGTGACGGGGTCGGGGTCGTCGGCGGTCCAGGCACGCGCCTGCTCCAGCAGCCGCTCCAGCCGGTCCGGTCCCTGGCCCCTGGCCACGTCAGAGCCTCCCGACGATCTCGGCCAGCAGCCGTCCGCAGCGGTCCGCCGCCGCCCGGCCCGCCTCGATGACCTCCTCGTGCGACAGCGGGGCGGCGCTGATCCCGGCCGCCGCGTTGGTGACCAGGGAGACGCCGAGCACCGCCATGCCCTCCTGCCGGGCGGCGATGGCCTCCAGTGTCGTCGACATGCCGACCAGGTCGCCGCCGATGACCTTCGCCATCTGCACCTCGGCCGGAGTCTCGTAGTGGGGACCGCGGAACTGCACGTAGACGCCCTCGTCCAGGTCCGGGTCCACCTCGCGGGCCAGCTCGCGCAGCCGGGGAGTGTACAGGTCGGTGAGGTCGACGAAGGTGGCCCCCTCGATGGGGGACTGGCCGGTGAGGTTGATGTGGTCGCGGATCAGGACCGGCGTGCCCGGTGTCCAGTCCGGGTTGAGACCCCCGCAGCCGTTGGTCAGCACGATGGTGGAGCAGCCGGCCGCGGCGGCGGTGCGCACCCCGTGCACGACGCTGCGTACCCCCCGGCCCTCGTAGAAGTGGGTGCGCGTGCCGTAGACCAGCGCGCGGCGGTCGGTACCCTCGATCTCCACCGAGCGGACCTGGCCCTGGTGGCCCGCGACGGCGGCTGCGGTGAACCCCGGCAGCTCCGTGTTGTCGACGGTGGCGACGGTGCGGCCCAGCAGGTCCGCGGTCGGGCCCCACCCGGAGCCGAGGACCAGGGCGACGTCGTGCCGCTCGGCCCCCGTCCGCTCGGCGAGGACGGCCGCGGCGGCGCGGGCCACGACGGCCGGGTCGGTGGCGGGGTCGGACAGGTCGTGCTCAGACGGTGCGATCACGCGGTCAGGGTAACGATGGTTGGATGGGACCTGTGAGTGCGCAGACCTCTGTCGTGGTGATCGGTGGCGGACCCGGCGGCTACGAGGCGGCGCTGGCGGCGGCCCAGCTCGGCGCCGAGGTGACCGTGGTGGAGCGGCAGGGGGTCGGTGGCGCGGCGGTGCTGACCGACTGCGTGCCGAGCAAGGCCCTCATCGCGACCGGCGACTTCATGGACCGGTTCACCGCCGCCCAGACCATCGGGGTCGGGTTCGAGGGGGCACCGCAGAACCAGGGGGTGACCGCGCGGCTGCGGGACGTCAACACCCGGATCATGCACCTGGCGCAGGCGCAGAGCCGGGACATCGTGGAGCGGCTGGGCTCGGCGGGGGTGCGGCTGCTGGACGGCACCGGCCGGCTGCAGGGCCCGCACACCGTGGCGGTGGAGCAGGCCGGCGGCGAGCAGCACGAGCTGCGGGCGGACGTGGTGCTGCTGGCCACCGGCGCCAGCCCCCGGGTGCTGGACTCCGCCGTCCCGGACGGGGAGCGGATCCTGACCTGGCAGCAGATCTGGGACCTGCCGGCGCTGCCGGAGCGGCTGGTCGTCATCGGCTCTGGCGTCACCGGTGCCGAGCTGGCGCACGCCTACCTGGCGCTCGGCTCGGAGGTGGTGCTGGTCTCCTCCCGCGACCGGGTGCTGCCGGGGGAGGACGCGGACGCCGCGACGGTGGTGGAGGAGGTGTTCCGCCGGCGCGGCATGGAGGTGCTGAACCGCTCCCGCGCCGCGGCCGTGCAGCGCGACGGTGACGGCGTGGCGGTCACCCTCGAGGACGGACGGACCGTCGAGGGCAGCCACGCGCTGCTCGCGGTGGGCTCGGTGCCCAACACCGCAGCCATGGGCCTGGCCGAGGCCGGCGTCCGGCTCCGGCCGTCCGGGCACATCGAGGTGGACCGGGTCTCGCGCACGAGCGTGCCCGGCGTCTACGCCGCCGGGGACTGCACCGGGGTGCTCCCGCTGGCCTCGGTCGCGGCCATGCAGGGCCGGATCGCCATCGCCCACGCCCTCGGTGACGCCGTTGCGCCGCTGGCGCTGGGCCGGGTCAGCTCCAACATCTTCACCGATCCCGAGATCGCCACCGTGGGCATCAGCCAGCAGGACGTCGACGAGGGCCGGGTGGACGCCCGCTCGGTGATGCTGCCGCTGGCGCGCAACCCGCGGGCCAAGATGCAGAACGTCCGCGACGGGTTCGTGAAGATCTTCGCCCGGCACGGCAGCAACACCATGCTCGGGGGCGTCGTCGTGGCCCCGCGCGCCAGCGAGCTGATCTTCCCGATCGCGCTCGCGGTCGCCACCCGGCTCAACGTCGACCAGTTCGCCGCCACCTTCACCGTCTACCCCTCGATGTCGGGCTCGCTGGCCGAGGCGGCCCGCCAGCTGCACTCCCTGGAGGAGTAGCAGCACCGCGCTGCGAGGGGGACGGGCGAACGGCCCGGCTCAGCCGTCCACCAGGTCGCAGAGCGGCGCGCCGTTGCTGACGGTCTGGCCCACCTCGGCGGTGAGCCCGGTCACCACGCCGGCCTTGTGGGCGGCGATGGGCTGCTCCATCTTCATCGCCTCCAGCACCACGACCAGGTCGCCCTCGGCGACCTGCTGGCCCTCCTCGACGGCGATCTTGACGATGGTGCCCTGCATGGGGGCGGTGACCGTGTCGCCGGAGACGGCGGCGCCGCCACCGGCGGTGCGGCTGCGCTTGGGGGCCTTGCGCCGGCCGCTACCGGCCCCGCCGCCGAGCGCCAGCCCGGCCGGCAGCGAGACCTCCAGCCGCTTGCCACCGACCTCGACGACCACCTGCTGCCGCTCCTCCTGTTCGGCATCGGTGTCGGCGTCGGTGCCCGGCCCGGCGTACGGGGCGACGGTGTTCTCCCACTCGGTCTCGATCCAGCGGGTGTGGACCCGGAACGCCTCGCGGGGGTCCTCGGGGGCGAACGCGGGGTCCGTGACGACCGCCCGGTGGAACGGCAGCACGGTCGGCATCCCCTCGACCTCGTACTCCTCGAGCGCGCGGCGGGCCCGCTCCAGCGCCTCCCGGCGGGTACGACCAGTCACCACCAGCTTGGCCAGCATCGAGTCGAACGCCCCGGAGATCACGTCACCGGTCTCCACCCCGCTGTCCAGCCGCACGCCCGGCCCGCTGGGCACCCGCATCGCCGTGACGGTGCCGGGGGCCGGCAGGAAGTTGCGCCCGGCGTCCTCGCCGTTGATCCGGAACTCGATGCTGTGGCCGCGCGCCTCCGGGGCGGAGTAGCCCAGCTCCTCGCCGTCGGCGATCCGGAACTGCTCGCGCACCAGGTCGATGCCGGTGACCTCCTCGGTCACCGGGTGCTCCACCTGCAGCCGGGTGTTGACCTCGAGGAAGGAGATGGTGCCGTCCTGGCCGACGAGGAACTCGCAGGTGCCGGCGCCCACGTAGCCGGCCTCCTTCAGGATCGCCGTCGAGGCCCGCACCAGCTCGGTGCGCTGCGCCTCGGTCAGGAACGGCGCCGGCGCCTCCTCGACCAGCTTCTGATGCCGCCGCTGCAGCGAGCAGTCCCGGGTGGAGACCACCACGACGTTGCCGTGCTGGTCGGCCAGGCACTGCGTCTCCACGTGCCGCGGCTTGTCCAGGTAGCGCTCGACGAAGCACTCGCCGCGGCCGAACGCGGCGACCGCCTCGCGCACCGCCGAGTCGTACATCTCCGGGACCTCGGCCATGGTGCGGGCCACCTTCAGCCCGCGCCCGCCACCGCCGTAGGCGGCCTTGATCGCCACCGGCAGCCCGTGCTGCTCGGCGAAGGTGACGACCTCCTCGGCGCTGCCGACGGGGTCCTGGGTGCCGGGCACCAGCGGCGCGTCGGCCGCCGTCGCGATGTGGCGGGCTCGCACCTTGTCGCCGAGGGCGTCGATCGCCTCGGGAGGGGGGCCGATCCAGGTTAGCCCGGCGTCGGTGACCGCCCGGGCGAAGGCGGCGTTCTCGGCCAGGAACCCGTAGCCGGGGTGCACCGCGTCGGCACCGGAGCGCCGGGCGACGTCGATCAGCGCCTCCTGCACCAGGTAGGAGTCGGCTGGCGTGTTGCCCCCGAGAGCGTAGGCCTCGTCGGCGACCTTCACGTGCAGGGCGTCACGGTCCGGGTCGGCGTAGACCGCGACCGACCCCAGTCCGGCGTCCTTGCAGGCACGGGCGATGCGCACGGCGATCTCGCCGCGGTTGGCAATGAGGACCTTGCTGATCGGCATGGTGCGCAGCCTAGCCGCCCCCCGGAGCGCCCTCACGGACCCGCTCGGGCCGGGCTCTACAGTGTCCTGCGCACCCGAAGGCTGACGAGGAGGTCCTGCCGTGCTGCGCACGATGTCCCAACCGATGGTCCGGCTGGTCGAACGGTGGCTGCCGAACGCGTTCATCTTCGCCGTGACGCTCACCTTCGTGGTGGCGCTGCTCGCGCTCGGCATCACCGACTCCGGGCCGGTCGACGTCGTCCGCGCCTGGGGGGACGGCCTCACCGGGCTGCTGGCGTTCATGACCCAGATCTCGCTGGTGCTGCTGCTCGGCTACGTGCTGGCCCACACCGGACCGGTGCGCCGGCTGCTGGTGCGGCTGGCGCGGGTGCCGCGCACCCCGGTGCAGGCCTACGGGTTCGTCACGCTGTGCGCGGCGCTGGCGTCGCTGCTGACCTGGGGGCTGGGGCTGGTCGTCGCGGCTCTGCTCTCGATCGAGGTGGCCCGGGTGGGCCGTGAGCGGGGGCTGCGGCTGCACTACCCGCTGCTGGTCGCGGCGGGCTACTCCGGGTTCGTCGTGTGGCACATGGGCTACTCCGGCTCCGGGCCGCTGGCGGCGGCGACCCCGGACAGCTTCGTCGAGGAGCAGCTCGGCGGGGTGCTGCCGGTCACCGAGACCATCTTCTCCAGCTGGAACCTGCTGGCCGTGCTGGCCACCGTCGTGGTCGTCGTCGCCGCGATGGGGCTGCTGGCCCCCGGCCGCGGGGACCAGGTGATCGAGCTGCCCGAGGGCGCCGCGCTCGCCGAGGACGAGGACGTCGAGCTGGTGGCGACCACCGAGGGCCCCACCCCCGCTGACCGGATCGACAGCATGCGGCTGGTGACGCTGCTGGCCGGCCTGCTGCTGCTGGCCTACCTGGTCATCTGGTTCGTCCAGGAGGGGTTCGTGCTCACCCTGGACATCGTCAACTGGACCTTCCTGTGCCTGATCCTGCTGCTGGTCAAGTCCCCGCGGGAGCTGGGGCGGCTGGTGGCCCGGGCCGCCGGCAACGTCGGCGACATCCTGCTGCAGTTCCCGCTCTACGCCGGGATCCTGGGCATGATGACCGCGACCGGGCTGATCCAGGTCTTCTCCGACTTCTTCGTCTCGATCTCCAACGAGACCACGCTGGGGCTGTTCAGCTTCCTCGCCGGCGGAATCGTCAACTTCTTCGTGCCCTCCGGCGGCGGCCAGTTCGCGGTGCAGGCGCCGATCTTCCTCGACGCCGCACAGCAGCTCGGCGTCGACCCGGCGATCGTGGTGATGGGGATCGCCTACGGCGACCAGTGGACGAACATGATCCAGCCGTTCTGGGCGCTGCCGATGCTGGCGATCGCCCGGCTGCAGATCCGCGACGTCATGGGCTTCACCACCGTCACGCTCCTGGTCACCGGCGTGGTGTTCGGCGTGACGATGGTGCTGGCCAGCCTCTGAGAGCCACGCCGCCGGTGGCCGACGGCCGCCGGCTGCCGGCGGCGCCCGTCAGTAGCTGGTGGTCATGGCCGCCGGGAGCAGGGCGACTCCCAGCGCCAGCATCACCACCATGACCACGATCACGATCACCGTCAGCGCCAGGCCCACCACGCCCAGCCAGAAGCCGACGGTGCCCATGGCGCCGTTGGTGGCGGTGCCGGCCGCCTCCGCGGCGGCGGCCTTGCGGCCGTAGATGATCGCCACGATCCCCAGCGGCCCGCACACCACCAGCGAGAGGATCCCGCAGACCAGGGCGATGACGCCGAAGCTGTTGTCGCGCTCGGGCGTCGGCCCGCCCGGCTGGTACTGCGGCGCGCTCTGGTACCCGTACGGTGGCGTGCTCATCGTCCCGGTGTCCTCTCCCGTGGTGGTCGACCCGGCGCCACGCTACTACCGGTCCCGCTCCTGGCCGGGCTGCCGGGCGGCGGGCTCACCGGCCAGCTGCCGCAGGTCGGCCAGGCAGCGACGCTCGACCTCGACCAGCTCGGCGAGGGCGGCGTCGATGTCGTGTCGGCGCTGCTGCAGCTGCGCTCGCTGCTCGGCGACTCGCTGCAGCAGGTAGCGCAGCTGGCCCACCTCGCCCGGCTGCTCGTCGTACATGCCGATGATGCGCCCGATCTCGGCCAGCCCGAACCCCAGCCGCCGCCCCCGCAGGATCAGCTCGAGGCGGACCCGGTCGCCCCGCCGGTAGACCCGCTGCGGGCCGCGCCGCTCGGGGGAGAGCAGGCCCAGCTGCTCGTAGTGGCGCAGCGTGCGGTGGGTGACGCCGAGCTCGTCGGCGAGCTCGGCGATCGTCCACGTCCGCTCGCTTGTCATGACCGGAGATCGTGCTTTACGTTGACGTCAACGTCAAGCACTGCTGCCGAGAGGGCCCGACCGCCGATGTTCGAGCTGACCCAGGACCACGAGGAGTTCCGCCGCCTCGTCCGCGACTTCGCCGAGGCCGAGGTCGCCCCCCACGTCGAGGAGTGGGACGCGGCCGCCCACTTCCCGGCCGAGCTGGTGCCCAAGATGGGCGAGCTGGGCCTGTTCGGCCTGAACGCCCCGGAGGAGTACGGCGGGGCCGGCCTGGAGGAGGGCGGCTTCACCTACCTGTGCCTGGCGATCGAGGAGCTCGGCCGGGTCGACCAGTCGATCGGGATCACGCTGTCGGCCGGCGTCGGCCTCGGGATCAACCCGATCCTGACCTACGGCTCCCGGGAGCAGAAGGAGCGCTGGCTCCCGGACCTGGTGGCCGGCCGGACCCTGGCCGGGTTCGGCCTGACCGAGCCGGAGGCGGGCTCGGACGCCGGTGCGGCGCGCACCCGGGCCCGGCTCGAGGACGGGCAGTGGGTGATCGACGGTGCCAAGTCCTTCATCACCAACTCCGGCACCGACATCACCTCCGTGGTCACCGTCACCGCCCGCACCGGCCAGCGCGAGTACGGCAGGCCGGAGCTGAGCGCCATCTGCGTGCCGGCCGGCACGCCCGGCTTCATCGTGGAGCCGGCCTACCGCAAGCTCGGCTGGCACCTGTCCGACACCCACGGGCTGACGTTCGAGGGGTGCCGGGTGCCGGAGGAGAACCTGCTGGGCAGCCGCGGCGAGGGGTTCAAGCAGTTCCTCAAGACGCTGGACGACGGGCGCATCGCCATCTCGGCGCTCGCGGTGGGCTGCGCGCAGCGGATGCTGGAGGAGGCGAGCAGCTACAGCAAGGAGCGGGTCGCCTTCGGCCGCCCCATCGGGGTCAACCAGGGCGTGTCGTTCCAGGTCGCCGACCTGGCGGTGATGGTGGAGGCGGCGCGGCTGCTCACCTACAAGGCGGCCTGGCTCAAGGACGAGCAGGAGGCCGGCCGGCGCAGCATCGCCGAGGTGAAGCAGGCCGCGGCGGTCGCCAAGCTCTACTCGACCGAGGCGGCGGTCAGCTCCACCCGGGTCGCCACCCAGCTGTTCGGTGGCAACGGCTTCATGGAGGAGTTCCCGGTGGCGCGGTTCTACCGGGACGCCAAGATCCTCGAGATCGGGGAGGGCACCTCCGAGGTGCAGCGCATGGTCATCGCCCGCGGCCTCGGCCTCCCGAGCGACTGACGGCGCTGGCACGATGAGTGCTATGGCTGACGACGCTGCGCAGCAGCCGCCCGCGGTGGCAGACGGGTCCGACCCGCGGGTGGCCGACGTGCGGCGCCGGTTCGAGGCCGCCCACACCGCCTCGGCAGCGCCGACCGAGCGGGGCCGGGCCAAGCTGGCGGCGCAGGGCAAGCTGTACGTCCGGGACCGGATCGCGCTGCTGGTGGACGAGGACAGCTTCGTCGAGGACGGCCGCTACGCCAACGCCACCGCCGACGGGCTGCCGGCCGACGGGGTGGTGACCGGCCGCGGCGAGGTCGACGGCCGGCCGGTGATCGTGGTCGCCAACGACCCGACCGTCAAGGCCGGCTCGTGGGGGGCGCGGACCGTGGAGAAGATCATCCGCGCCACCGAGGCCGCGCTGCGGGAGGAGCTGCCGGTCTTCTGGTTCGTCGACTCCGCCGGCGCCCGGATCACCGACCAGGTCCAGCTGTTCCCCGGGCGGCGCGGCGCGGGACGGATCTTCCACAACCAGGTGGCGCTCTCGGGCAAGGTGCCGCAGGTGTGCTGCCTGTTCGGCCCGTCGGCGGCCGGCGGTGCCTACATCCCCAGCTTCACCGACCTGGTGATCATGGTCGACGGGAACGCCTCGATGTACCTGGGCAGCCCCCGGATGGCCGAGATGGTCGTCGGGGAGCGGGTCTCCCTGGAGGAGATGGGTGGCGCCCGGATGCACTGCACCGTCTCCGGGGTGGGCGACCTGCTGGCCGCCGACGACGCCGAGGCCATCGAGCTGGCGCGGCTCTACTTCTCCTACCTGCCCGACAGCTGGCGCTCGGGTCCGCAGCGGTACGACCCGGAGGAGCCGGTGCTCCCGCTGACCCGGCGGACGGTCCCGGAGGACGAGTCGCGCCCGTTCGACGTGCACGAGGTCATCGACGGGCTCGTCGACGCCGACAGCTTCTTCGAGATCAAGCCGCTGTTCGCCCCCGAGCTGGTCGTGGGCCTGGCCCGGATGGCGGGGGAGACGGTCGGGGTGCTGGCTAACAACTCCGCCGTCAAGGGCGGGGTGCTGTTCACCGACTCGGCCGACAAGGCGGCACGGTTCATCTGGCTGTGCGACGCGTTCAACATCCCGCTGCTGTACCTGGCCGACGTGCCCGGGTTCATGATCGGCAGCGAGGTCGAGCGCGGGGGCATCATCCGGCACGGCGCCAAGATGGTCTCGGCCGTCTCCGAGGCGACGGTGCCGCAGTTCTGCGTGGTGCTGCGCAAGGCCTACGGAGCGGGGCTGTACGCGATGGGAGGGCCCGGCTTCGGACCCGACGCGACGCTGGCGCTGCCGACGGCCAAGATCGCGGTGATGGGCCCGGAGGCGGCCGTCAACGCCGTCTACGCCAACAAGATCGCGGCGATCGAGGACGAGGCCGAGCGGGAGGCCTTCGTCGCCGCCCGCCGGGAGGAGTACCTCGCCGACGTCGACCTGGAACGGCTCGCCGCGGACCTGGTGATCGACCAGGTCGTCGAGGCGGAGGACCTGCGCGCCGAGCTGTTGCGCCGGCTGCGCTACGCCGCTGGGCGGGACCGGCACTTCGCGGAGAAGCGCCGCGGGGTCCCGCCGGTCTGAGCCGCTGGGTCAGCCGGCCTTGACCAGGCAGAACGGGTGCCCGGCTGGGTCCAGGAACACCCGGAAGCTGTCCGGGTAGGGCTGGTGGTCGGCCTTGCGCGCACCGATCTCGAGCACCTGCCGCTCGCCCTCGTCGAGGTCGGGCACGTCGAAGTCCAGGTGCAGCTGCTGCGGGCGCTCGCCTTCCGGCCAGGTGGGGGCGGTGTGGTCGGGCACCTTCTGGAAGGCCAGCGTCGCCCCGTCCTCCCGGGCCAGCTCGACCCAGGAGTCGTCGTCGTGCGGGCTGACCTCCCAGCCGGTGATCTCGGCGTAGAACCGCGCCAGGGCCTCGGTGTCCGGGCAGTCGAGGGCGGCCAGGGAGAAGCGGGCGATGGGGGCCATGCCCGCCGACAGTACTCGCCCCGGGCGGGCGCTGCTACGGGGTGGCCTCGTGGCCCGGCTGGCCGGGGGAGCGGCGCTGCTCCTTGAGCCGGGCCTCGTGCAGGTGCCGCGTCCCGCCGGCGAGCCGGTCCCGCGCGTCCTGCTCCAGGCCGCGGAAGAGCGACCAGTAGCCGTCGTCGTACTCCTCCACGAGCTGGAAGGTCCAGCGGCCCGGCACCACGTTGCGGCCCAGCAGCTCGGTGTCCAGCCGGTCAGCCAGCTCGGTGTGGCCCGCCTGCCGCAGCAGCGCCACCGCGTCACCGAGCGCGAAGTCGGCCGATCCGGTCAGCTGGTGGAAGGTGTAGAGGTGGCCGCGGGCGCGCTCCACCGTCTCCAGCGCCTCGCTCAGCTTCCCCAGCGCCTCGACGGTCGTCTCGTCGACGTCCGGCGGTGTGCGGTGGGTGTCGTCGGGCAGGTCACCGTGCATGGCAGCAACCTACTGTCCGGGTGCGCCGGCGGCAGCCCGGAGCGGGCACCGGCGGAGCATCGGGGACTCAGCCCGTCGTCGGCGCCCGGAGGGTGTGCCAGGGCACGCCGAGGCCGGCGAGCAGGTCGCGGAGCACGGGCAGGCCCACCCCGACCACCGTGTGGTAGTCGCCCTCGATGCCGGTGACGTAGGGACCACCGAGGCCGTCGACGGTGAACGCGCCGGCGACCCGCAGCGGCTCGCCGGTGTCGACGTAGGCCTCGATCTCCTCCTCGGACAGGTTCGCGAAGTGCACGGTCGTCGACGAGGTGGCCCCGGTCTGCCGGCCGCTGCCGCCGTCGTCGGGGGCGCGCAGATCCACCAGCCAGTGGCCGGTATGGAGCACGCCGCTGCGGCCGCGCATCCGTCGCCATCGGGTGATGGCCTGGTGGGCGTCAGTGGGCTTGCCGTGCACCTCCCCGTCCAGCTCCAGGACCGAGTCGCAGCCGAGCACGATCGGCCGGGCCGCGTCCAGTGCCTCGCGCGGGTCCGGGCCGGCAAGGTCCGCGGCCACCCGCTCGGCCTTGGCGCGGGCCAGCGTCAGCGCGACGTCGACCGGGTCCAGCGGGCCGTGCCGGGCCTCGGCCCTCCGCAGCGCCGCGTCCTCGTCGACCCCGGAGACCTGGACCAGGGGCTCGACGCCGGCGCTGCGCAGGGTGGCCAGTCGGGCGGGGGAGGCGGAGGCGAGCAGGAGCCGGGTCACGGCGCGAGGCTACCGGCCGAGGATCCGGGCGGCCCGTCGCAGGTCCGCCCGCACGGCCGGTCCCGCGACCAGGGTCAGCAGCCGGCCCAGCCCCCACCGCGCGCGGACGCGGTAGGTCGGCACCACCTCACAGCCGTCCCGGGCTGCCACGAAGTCCAGCCGCAGCCAGGCGGTGACGCCGTGCCAGGCCCCGACCTCCTCCCACCGGCGCGGCCGGTCCAGCCGGCTCAGCGTCATCCGCGGCCGCACGCCGACCACCGTGACGTCGGTCCAGGTGGTGCCGGCGCGCGCCGGCGCGTCGCTCACGGCGCGCACGTCCCGCAGCGAGGACTGCCACTCGGGGCGGCGTGCCGGGTCCACGAGATAGTCGAAGGCGACCTCGGGAGGCACCGGGAACGGCACCGGTCGGGTCATCGGCTCCTCCTTCGTGCTTCGCGGGTGGCGCTGTCCGGCCGCACCCACGTCCCGGCGTGGGGGACGGCAGCGGCCCACGCCCCCGGGAGGGGACGTGGGCCGCGGGCGGGCAGGCGAGGGCTGGGTCAGCCCTTGCCCTTGCCGTAACCCTTGCCGGGGCCGCCGTCGTCCGGGCGGTCGATGGTGAACGAGCTGCTCGTCCAGGTCTCGACGTGCTCGGGGTTGCCGGCGTCACCCAGGGCGTTGACCACGGTCAGCTCCAGGACGTAGTCACCGTCCGGGACCTGCTTGCGCTTGTCGTTGCCGTGGTTGTGCGACCGGGTGCCGTCCCAGGCCCAGGCGGTGAACGCGTTGGGCCCGCCGGAGCGGCCGAGGAACTGCTCGGCCATGGCGACCGAGAAGACCTTGTGGACCGGCCGGCCCTTGGTGCCGTCCTCGGTGGCGTGGTAGACCCGGAAGGTCGCCCGCTGGGCGGGGTGCACCAGGTGAACCAGCGCCGTCGGGACGTCGCCGTCCTCCATGGAGTAGGTGGGGGTCTCACCCTCCTCGGGCAGGCTCCACGAGCCGTCCTTGACACAGTCCACGCCGATGAACCGGTCGCAGCCGGTCAGCGTCGCCATCGTCGGGAAGACCGCGTGGTCCAGCAGCGACACGTCCTGATAGTCGCCGTCGAAGCCGGCGTAGGGCACCCGCAGCTGTGGCGCGTCCTCGGCGGTGAAGCTGATCCAGCCGCCGTACTGGGCCAGCACGTCCTCACCGCTGTCGTGGATGGTCAGCGTCACGTCGGCGGAGCCGCCGGCCGGCACGGTGACCGACTCCGGTCCGTCGACGGTGGCCAGCGGCCCGTAGAACGTGGGGTCGTTCGGGTTGCCGCCGGTGGCCACGCCGCCCTGCTCGCCGACCGCGTAGGTGACGTCGCTGTCACCGTCGTTGCGCAGCGTCAGCGTGACCTCGTGACCGCCCTCGACCGACTCGCCGAGCGACAGCTTGCCCGGGGACACCGAGGTGGTGGCCAGGACCGCGTCGTCGATGTCGAGCATGCCCGCACCCTGCCGGTGGACCGGCTCCGGGAAGCCCGCGCTCGGCGCGAGGCTCCACGGGGCCGGGTCGGCGCTGTTCTGCAGGATGGGCCGCACGTCCTCGGGGGCGGTGTCCGGGCGCTCCTCCAGCAGGAGGGCGACCGCGCCGGCGGTGTGCGGCGCCGCCATCGAGGTGCCGGACAGGACCGCGTAGCCGCCCTGCTCCAGCGGGTACGGCGCGTTGATGTTGCCGCCGGGGGCGCCGATGTCCGGCTTCAGGTCCAGCTCGGCGGTCATGCCGTAGGAGCTGAAGCTGGAGATCAGGCCGCCGGTCGGGCTCGGCGCCACGACGGTCTGGTCGGTCCAGGTGATCTCGGTCTCGCCGGAGGTGACCAGGTCATCCAGCAGCTGCCCGTCCTCGGCGAAGATCGAGGCATAGGGGATCTCGACCGGCGGCTCACCGGTCAGCGAGGGGTTCACGATGCCCGGGGCGTTGTTGTAGAGGATTACGCCCGCGGCGCCGGCCTGCTGGGCGTGGACGCCCTTGAGGTGGAAGGTGCACCCGCCGCGCTCGACGAGCACGACGGTGCCCGACAGGTCCTGCTCGGTCGGCGAGCACAGCTGCGCCGCCGTGCTGCCCGGGTCCCCCAGCCGCGACAGCGTCGCGGTGCCGGAGGTCGGCGGCTCGGGCGCCGGTGACCCCACCACGTAGGGCACCGCGACCTCCTCGCCGTCGACGGTGACGGTGAAGGCGTTGGCCTCGAAGTGGGTGTTGTCGAAGGAGGCCACGCCGATGACCTTCTCGCCGACGCCCGGGGCGCCGGCCGACCAGGTCCCCGCCGCGCCGGAGTTGCCGATCGAGGCGACCACGACCATGCCGGCGTCGACGAGGTTGTCGCTGCCCACGGCGGTCGGGTACTGCGGCCAGGTGGCGAAGGCCGAGCCGATCGACATGTTCAGCACGTCCATGCCGTCCTGGTAGGCGCGCTCCATCGCCTGCAGCATGATGTCGGAGGTGGTGGACCCGTCGCAGCCGAACACCCGGTAGGCGCCGAGGGTCACCTCGGGCGCGACCCCGGTCAGCTCGCCGTTCGCACCGACGATGCCGGCCACGTGGGTGCCGTGACCCTGGCAGTCGTCGGGGTCACCGTCCGGGTTCGGCTCCGGCTGGTAGCTGTCGCTGCTGGCGTCGGCGTTGTAGTCGTCCCCGACGAAGTCGTAGCCGTAGGCCACTCGCTCGGTCGGGAACTCGGTGCTGTCGGGGGAGCCGTTGCCGCCGAAGTCCGGGTGGTCGTAGTCCACGCCGGTGTCCATGACGGCGACCTTGACGCCCTCACCGGTCAGCCCGAGCTCGCTCTGGGCGATGTCGGCGCCGGTCATCGCGGTGGCGAAGGTGAGGTCGGGCCGCTCGCCCTCCAGCGGCTCCGGCGCCTCGACCACCGTGACCGGGAAGACCGCCTCGACCTGGCTGGCGCCGGCTGCCTTGCGGACCTGGGCCTCCGAGCCGCGCACGGTCACGCCCTGCCAGGCGGTCCCGAAGCGCTCGGCCACGGCGACCTCGGCGCCCAGGGAGCGAGCCTCGCGCTCGAACGCCCGCTGCGTGGCGCGGACCTGGCTGACGGTGCCGCCGGCCGCGGTGGGCTGCCCCTGCAGCTGGACGAACCAGGAGTTGGGCACCGCCGTGACGCCCTCCGGCGTCTCGGCGGTCACCGGGTGCTCGACGCCGTGCTCGGACGCGGTGCCGAGGGTGCGCTCCTCCGTGGGGTCGGCCGCGACCGCGGGGGTCAGCCCCGCGGCCAGCAGGGCGGCGCCCCCCAGACCGGCGAGGAGCCGGCGAGCCCCGCTGTGCTCCCGCCAGGGGTGGGGTCGGTGTTGCATGCGTGCTCCTTTGTCAGGAACGGGATGGGTGCGCACCATCCTGACGGACGACAGCGTCCGATCTACCGCCTGCGGCGTAACGATTTGTTAAAACAACGCTCAGCGGGTGTGCAGCGCGTGGCCAGCACCGGGCCACTGCGATAGTGGCGCCGTGACCCCGTCGGTGCTCTCGGTGAACCTCGGCCGGTCCCGCCCCACCGCGACCAACCGGTGCGGCCGGACCGGGATCGACAAGCGCCCGGCGGCCGAGCTGTGGCTGCGGGCACCAGGCGTGGCCAAGGGCGTGAGCGGGGCGGTGGGTGACGTCATCGGGGACACCCCGCACCACGGCGGGGACAGCCAGGCCGTGTACCTGGTCGCGGCCGAGGAGCTGGCGCACTGGAGCGGCGAGCTGGCCGGTGAGCGGCTGCCCGCGCCGCTGCGGCTGCCGCTCCCGCCGGGTGCGTTCGGGGAGAACCTCACCACGACCGGGGTGGACGTCGACGGCTGGCGGGTCGGCACCCGGCTGGCGGTCGGGGAGCAGGCGGTGCTGGAGGTGACCGGCCCGCGGGTGCCGTGCGCCACCTTCGCCGAGCGGATGGGAGTGCGCGGCTGGGTCCGGCGGTTCGCCGAGCGCGGGCGCACCGGCGCCTACGCCGCCGTGCTGGAGCCCGGCCCGGTCCGGCCCGGGGACCGGCTACGGGTGCTGGACGTGCCCGGGCACGGCGTCGACGTGCCGCTGGTCTTCCGCGCCCTCATGGGGGACCGGGCAGCCACCCGGGCGGTGCTGGACGCCGGCGCGCTGCGGCCCGACGTCCACGCCACGCTGGCGGAGCGGGCGGCGGCCCGCGGCTGACGCGGAGTGGCCTCCACGAACGCCAGCAGCTCACGCAACGCCCGCCTCCGATCTTCCTCGGCCTCCTGATAGACGCTCTCATAGCTCA
>NZ_WIQI01000049.1 GCF_009602535.1 Ornithinicoccus halotolerans
GTGCACGAGCAGCCGGGAGCCGGCCGAGCAGGTCTGCCCCGCGTTCTGCAGGATCGCTCGTCGGATGGCCTCCGCCGGCGGGGCCGGTTGCTGCGGGGGCTCACCGGCTGCCCGCCGCTAGCCGCGGCCCGCCGCGGCGCCCTCGGTGAACGGCTGGTCCAGCAGCACGTGCTCGACCAGCAGCGGGGAGGGCGCCAGGTGCGGCTGGTAGCCGGCACTGCCGGAGTACAGCTCCTCGGCGATGACCAGGACCTCGTCGGCGCCGATGTGGTCGATCATCGCGAACGGGCCCATCGGGTAGCCCAGGCCGTGGCGGATCGCGGTGTCGACCTGGTCGACCGTGGCGTAGCCCTCGTCGAGCATCCGCACCGCGTCGTTGAGGTAGCTGACCAGCAGCGCGTCCACGACCAGCCCGGTGCGGTCCCGGGCCACCACCGGGACCGCCTCCAGCCGGCGCACCACCTCGCGCAGCGTCCGCACGGTGGGCCCGGCCGTGGCGTGGTTGCGGCCGATCTCGATGACCTGGGCGTGCGGGGTCGGTGCGTGCACCCGCAGCACCGTCGTCTCCCCGGCCCGGCCGCTGATCGCGGCCAGCGCGACGCCGGAGTAGGTGTTGACCGTGGTGAGCAGCGTGCCCGGCGCGGTCACCTCGCCGAGCTCGGCGAACAGGTCATCGACATCCCGGCCGGCGGGCTCGGACTCCGGGTCGGGCTCCTCCTCCTGGGCCTCGATCACCAGCCCCACCGAGGCCAGCGGCCCCAGGTCACCACCGGCGTCCGGCACGTGGGTGACGCGGAAGCCGGCCTCGTCCAGCCGGCCGGCCAGGTCCTCGGCGAGCGGGCTCGAGCCGACCACCCCGACCGCCTCCGGCACCTCGACGTCGCCGTGGTCGGCGGGGGTGAGCTCATCGGGCACGACCTCCCCGCTCCCGGCGGAGGCGTAGGTGTAGAAGCCCTGGCCGGACTTGCGGCCGAGCCGGCCGCTGGTGACCATCCGTCCCAGCATGGTGCTGGGACGGTGCAACGGGCTGCGGCTGTGGCCGTAGATCACCTCACCGATGTGGTGGCACACGTCCAGGCCGATCAGGTCCATGAGCGTCAGCGGGCCCATCGGCAGCCCGGCGCCCACCCGCATCGCCACGTCCAGGTCCTCGCGGGAGACATGGCCCTGCTCCACCATGGCCAGCGCGGAGTTGAGGTAGCCGAACAGCAGGTAGTTGGCCACGAAGCCGGCCCGGTCCCCCACGACCACCGGCTTCTTGCCGAGCCGCTCGGCCAGCTCCCGCACCCCCTCCGAGGCCTCCGGGTCGGTGCGCGGCGTGGTGATCACCTCGACCAGCCGCAGCACCGGGGCCGGGTTGAAGAAGTGCATGCCGACCACGCGCTCGGGCCGCCGCGTGCCGGCGGCGATCTCGGTGACCGACAGCGAGGAGGTGTTGGTCGCCAGCACGGCGTCCTCCGCGACGACGTCGTCCAGCCGGAGGAACACGTCCTGCTTGACCGAGACCACCTCCGGGACGGCCTCGACGACCAGGTCGGCCCCGGCCAGGTCGGCCAGCTCCGTGCTGACCGTGACCCGGTCCAGCAGCGCCTGCTGCTCCTCCTCGGAGAGCTTGCCGCGGCGCACCGCCCGGCCGGTCGAGGCCTGCAAAATCTCCCGTCCCCGGTCGGCCAGCTCCTCGGTGGTCTCCACCCCCACGACCTCGAGCCCGCCCCGGGCGAACACCTCGACGATTCCGGCGCCCATCGTGCCGAGCCCGACCACACCCACGCTGCTGATCCGTCGTGCCATGGCCCGATCCTCTCACCGGCGGGCGGAGGCGCCACGGTTAGGGTGGGCGCCGTGCGTGTGGTGATCGCCCGGTGCAGCGTCGACTACGAGGGGGCCCTGCAGGCCCACCTGCCGCTGGCCACGCGGCTGCTCATGGTCAAGGCCGACGGGTCGGTGCTGGTGCACTCGGACGGCGGCTCCTACAAGCCGCTGAACTGGATGGCCCCGCCGTGCCACCTCACCGAGCTCGCGCCCGACGAGGCCGAGCGCGAGCAGGGGGTGACGTCGGTGTGGCTGGTGCGCCACGCCAAGCGGGACGACACCCTCCGGGTCCGGGTGCACGAGGTGCTGCAGGAGAGCTCCTACGACCTGGGCGCCGACCCGGGGCTGGTCAAGGACGGCGTCGAGGCACAGCTGCAGCAGCTGCTCGCCGAGCACGTGCACACCCTCGGCGAGGGCTACCGGCTGGTGCGCCGGGAGTTCCCCACCGCGATCGGCCCGGTGGACCTGCTGTGCCGGGACCCCGGCGGCGGCGCGGTCGCGGTGGAGGTCAAGCGCCGCGGTGAGATCGACGGGGTGGAGCAGCTCAGCCGCTACCTGGAGCTGCTGAACCGGGACCCGCACCTGGCCCCCGTGGCCGGCGTGTTTGCCGCCCAGGTCATCAAGCCGCAGGCCCGCACCCTGGCCGCGGACCGGGGCATCCGGTGCGTGACCCTGGACTACGAGGCGCTGCGCGGGATGGATGACGCGGAGTCGCGGCTGTTCTGATCGACCGGGCGACCCGGGGCCACGGCACGGCCAGCGCGGGCCGTCCGGCAGACTTGGGCCATGACCACGCGGGCCGCCGTCGCCGCCCCGAACCCGCTGTGCGCACAGGCCGGGGCGGCCGCGCTGGCCGCGGGCGGGAGCGCCGTGGACGCCGCCGCCGCCGCGCTGCTCACCGCCTCGGTCACCGAGCCGGGGATCATGGCGCCACTGGGCGGCTGCTTCGTGTCGGTGTGGCCGGCCGCGGGGTCCCCGGTGGTCATCGACGGCAACGTGGAGATGCCGGGCCGGGAGGCAGCGCCGGAGCGGTGGGGACAGGGGCTGGTCACCTGCCGCACCAGCTACGGCGGCGGGCTGACCACGCTGGCCGGTCCCGGCTCGGTGGCTACGCCCGGGATGGTGGCGGCCCTCGGTGAGGCGCACGAGCGGTACGGGCGCGCACCGTGGGCCGAGCTGCTCGGCACCGCCGTCACTGCCGCCCGCGAGGGGTTCCCGCTCGGCCGGTCTGCGGCCTCCTACCTGGCGCTGGTGCGCGACTCGGTCCTGGCCTGGGACCCCGCGACGCGCGCCGTCTACACCGACGCCGGTGCCGCGCTGCCCGCCGGGCACCTGGTCCGCGACGAGGCGCTGGCCCAGAGCCTGGAGCAGCTGGCCGCCGAGGGGCCGCAGTCCCTGTACACCGGCGAGCTCGGGCGGCGGCTGGCGCGGGACGTGCAGGAGCGCGGTGGCCTGCTCGGCCCGGCGGACCTGGCTGCCTACCGGCCGCTGGTGCGCGCCCCGCTGCGGACCCGGCTGGCGGGGTGGGAGCTGGCCGCCAACCCGCCGCCGTCCATCGGCGGGCCGGTGCTGACCGCGATGCTGCGGCTGGTGGAGCACGCCCCCGACCGTTCTGCGCGGACCCTCGCCGAGGTGATGCGCCGGGTGCTGGACCTGCGGCTGCAGCGGCTGGACACCGCCGAGGACCTGGAGGCGGCCGGGCACGAGCTCATCAGCACGTTGCGCGAGCTCGGGACCGTCGGCCTGCCCCGCTCGGCCGACACCGTGCACGTCTCGGTCGTCGACGCCGAAGGCACCGCCTGCGCCGCGACCGCCTCGGCCGGCTACGGCTCCGGGATGACCGTCAGCGGCACCGGCTTGCTGGCCAACAACGCCCTGGGCGAGCCGGAGCTGAACCGCCGCGGCACCCACGTGCTGCCGCCGGGCACCCGGCTGCCCTCGAACATGGCACCAGCGACCGGCCGGCACGCGGACGGCTCCGTGCTGGCCATCGGCTCCCCCGGCGCCGACCGCATCACCACCGCCCTGCTGCAGGTGCTGACCCGGTTCTGCCTGGACGGCGAGGAGCTGCAGCACGCCGTGGACGCCCCGCGGCTGCACGTCCGCCACCTCGCCGTCCCCGGCGACGACGGTGAGGTCACCGTCCGGCTGGACCACGAGGACGACCCGGCGCTCACCGAGGCGCTGGCCGGGCACGAGCTGCCGACGTTCGTCCACGAGCCGCACGCGATGTACTTCGGCGGCGTGGGCGCGGCGCTGCGCGCCGCCGACGGCGCGCTGCACGCCGCCGCGGACCCGCGCCGGGCATCGGCCACCATGGTCGGATGATGCTGCGCGACCTCGACGACGACGCCCTGCGCTCCGCCGCCCCGCTGAAGTGGGCGCTGGACGGGCCCGACGTGCTCCCCGCATGGGTGGCCGAGATGGACTTCCCCGTCGCCGAGCCGGTGCAGCACGCGGTCACCGCCGCGGCCGCCACCGGGGTGCTCGGGTACCCGCCGCCGGCCGAGACGCTGGGGCTGCCGGACGCCTTCGCCGGCTTCGCCCGGCGGCACTGGGACTGGCCGGTCGACACCGGGCGGGTGACCGTCCTCGGCAGCGTGATGGCGGGGATGGCGCTGGCGCTGCGGCAGCTGGCCGAGGCGGGCCCGGTCGTGGTCCCCACCCCGGTGTACCCGCCCTTCCTGGCGACCGTGACCGACACCGGCCACGCGCTGCGGGCGGTGCCGCTGCTGGAGCGCGCGGGCCGCTACCGGCTCGACCTCGCCGCCATCGCCCGTGAGCTGGCGGACGGGGCGCGCACCGTGCTGCTGTGCCACCCGCACAACCCGGTCGGCCGGGCGTGGTCGGCCGAGGAGCTGGCCGAGCTGCGGGACGTGGTGGAGCCGGCCGGCGCGCGGGTGATCACCGACGAGATCCACGCGCCGCTGACCCACCCCGGGACGGCGTTCGTGCCCTATGCCCAGGTGGCCTCCTCCGACGCCCCGGTCACGACGCTCACCGCAGCCACGAAGGCGTTCAACATGCCCGGGCTGCCGTGCGCGCTGCTGGTCAGCCAGCTCCGGGAGGACCACGCCCGGCTGCAGCGGCTGCCGCCGGTGCTCACCCATGGCGCGACGGGCCTGGGGATGGCGGCCGCGACCGCGGCCTACCGCGACGGAGACCGCTGGCTGGCGGCGGTGCGCGAGCGCGTCGCCGGCAACCTCGCGCTGCTGCAGGAACGGCTGGCCGACCGGCTGCCCGCGGTCCGGATGGCACCGGCAGAGGCGACCTACCTGGCCTGGCTCGACGTGCGCGAGCTCGGGTTGGCCGCGCCCGCCCGCACCGCGCTGGAGCGAGGGCGGGTGCGGCTGGAGCAGCAGGACTTCGGGCCCGGGTCGGCCGGCCACGTGCGGGTCAACGTCGGCACCAGCCCTGTGCGGGTGGAGCAGATCGCCGAACGGCTGGTGCGCGCCTGGGGGTGACCGGGCGCGGCCGCCACGCCGCCCGACGGCAGCCGTCTCAGCGGATCGGGGGGAACGGCGGTGCCCCGGGCACCGGGCCGGGCAGCTCCCAGGCTCTGCTGCCGTCCAGCCGGGCCAGCACCAGGTGCAGCCGGGTGATCCGCAGCAGCCGTTCCAGCCGCTCGGTGGCCTCGGCGATCACCAGCCGGCGGCCGAGCCGGCGGGCCCGGTGGTGCAGCCCCACCAGCATGCCGAGCCCGGTGGCGTCGGCCACCTCGGCCTCCGCCAGGTGCAGCACCAGGTCACCCTGCCCGCCCAGCAGGGCACGGTGCAGCGCCGCCCGGACGTCGGGCACGGTGCGCACCTGCAGCGGCCCCCGCAGCGTCACCTCCCGGCCCGGGGAGTCGACGAGGATCTCCACCGGGACCACGCTGCTGCCCCCGAGCGCCGCCGCACCCACCATGTCCAGCCCCTTCCTGCATCAGCCCTGCCACCAGCATCTACCTCTCCAGACGTCACGGCGGGGGAGCCGGTTGCCCGTGGCACGTCACGATCCGGTCACGACTGGGCCACACCGGCGGCCGCGAGGGGCCACGACCACCCGGGGCGGGTCTGCCACGATGGCGCCATGGTCATCCTCAACCGCATCTACACCCGCACCGGCGACGACGGCACCACCGCGCTGGGCGACTTCAGCCGCACCACCAAGACCGACCCGCGACTGGTGGCCTACGCGGACACCGACGAGGCCAACTCGGCGATCGGGGTGGCGCTGGCCGGTGGGGCGCTGCGGGAGGACGTGCGCACGGTGCTGCTGCGGGTGCAGAACGACCTGTTCGACGTCGGTGCAGACCTGTGCACGCCACTGCGCAGCAGCTACGAGCACCCGCCGCTGCGCGTGGAGCAGGCCTGGGTGGATGAGCTGGAGACCGACTGCGACCGGTACAACGAGGAGCTGGAGAAGCTGCGCTCCTTCATCCTGCCGGGCGGGACCGCCGGGGCCGCGCAGCTGCACCTGGCCCGGACGGTCGTCCGGCGGGCGGAGCGCAGCGCCTGGGCGGCGCTGGAGACGCACGGCAGCGAGCCGGCCCCCGAGGAGGCCGAGCGGGGCGTCGGCGGCGTCAGCCCGCTGACCGCGACCTACCTGAACCGGCTGTCCGACCTGCTGTTCATCCTCGCCCGGGTGGCGAACCTGCAGGCCGGCGGGGACGTGCTGTGGCGGCCCGGCGGCGGCCGGCAGGAGCGGTCCTAGCCGGGCTCAGGCGACGTTGCTGTTCCAGCCCGGGGGCACCGACTCCAGCCAGGAGCGCAGCGCCGTGTAGTGCGGGTGCCCCAGCGCCAGCTCGAACGAGTCCTCGCCGTAGCGGCAGGTCACCGCGGTCGCCCGCACCCCCCGCGGCAGGCCCGGGCAGGAGTCGGTGAGCGTGCGCGCGACGCCGAGGTCGAGGACGGCCCGGTCCCACCGGTGCTCCGGGCGCACGGAAAGACCGCCTGGACCGAAGTGGTCCAAGCGGTCGTGGTCGTAGCGGAGCCGGCCGGGCCGCCACGGCTGCGCGGCGGAGACGCGGTAGCAGCAGGGCACCGGCCGCAGCCGGGACCCACCCGCGGCGCGTCGCTGGCGGGCTCCCCAGGTGGCCAGCAGGACCACGGCCAGCGCGGCCACGACCGCGAGGGCGACGAGGAGGATGCCGTCGCCGTCCACCGTCAGTCCGTGGCCCCCGAGCTGAGCGACGACGCGTCCACCTGCTCGGCGACGATGGTGACGCGGTCGTGGTCGACCGAGAGGAACCCGGTGTCGATGGTGACCGTCTCCCGGCCGTCGCCGGTGTCGATCCGCACCTCGCCCTCCACGAGGACGCCCAGCAGCGGGGAGTGGCCGGGGAGGATACCCAGGTCACCCTCGGTGCTGCGGGCGCTGACGGCCTGGGCCTCGCCGGACCAGACGCGGCGGTCAGCCGCGACCAGCTCGACCTGCAGCGTGCTCACGAATGTTCCTCCCAAGACGGTGGATGCGGGTGGTCAGTCTAGCGCGCGGGGGGTGGGGCGTCGGCGGCCGGCTCCCCAGCCTGCTGCCCGGCCAGCGGGCGGTCGTCGACCGGCCCCGGCAGCGCGCCGGTGACCCGGTTCAGCGCCTGCATGCCGTGGTAGACGACCAGGGCGGCGCCGGTGCCGAGGGCGATGCCGGCGAACTCCAGGTCACCGACCAGCCAGGTGTAGTCCGCGATGCCGACGACCAGGGCCACCGCGGCGGTGGTGAGGTTCACCGGGTGGGCGAAGTCCACCCGCGCCGCGACCCAGATCCGCACCCCCAGGACGCCGATCATGCCGTACAGCACCGTGGCCGCCCCGCCGAGCACCCCGGCGGGCACGGTCTGGATCAGGGCGCCGAAGGTCGGCAGGAACGCCAGCCCCACGGCGGTGAGGCCGGCGACCCAGTAGGCGGCCGTGGAGTACACCCGGGTGGCCGCCATCACCCCGATGTTCTCCGCGTAGGTCGTCGTCCCCGAGCCACCCCCGGCACCGGCCAGCGTCGTCGCGAGCCCGTCGGCCATGAGCGCCCGCCCCATCACCGGGTCCAGGTCCGCTCCGGTCATCTGGGCGACCGACTTGACGTGCCCGACGTTCTCGGCGACCAGGACCAGCACGACGGGGACGAAGAGCCCGGCGACGCTCCAGTGGAAGGCGGGCGCCATCAGCTCCGGGGCGCCCAGCCACGCCGCCTCCCGCACGCCGGCCAGCTCGACCTCCCCCCGAACCACTGCGACCAGGTAGCCGACCGCGACCCCCAGCAGGATCGACAGCCGCCCGAGCAGGCCCCGGAACAGGACCGAGCACGCCACGATCGCCGCGAGCGTCGCGGCGCCGGTCACCGGCGACTGCATGAAGTTGTCCTTGGCCGCCGGGGCCAGGTTGAGGCCGATGAGAGCCACGATCGCGCCGGTGACCGTCGGCGGCATCACCCGCTGGATCCACCCGTGCCCGACCCACTGGACCAGCAGGCCGACAGCGGCGAGGGTCACGCCGGCCAGCACCACGCCGCCCAGCGCGCCGGCCGGCCCGTGGCTGGCCTGCGCGGCCGAGATCGGCGCGATGAAGGCGAACGAGGACCCCAGGTAGCTGGGGACCCGGTTGCCGGTGAGGAGCAGGAAGAGCAGGGTTCCCACGCCGGAGAACAGCAGCGTCGTCGACGGCGGGAACCCGGTGATCAGCGGCACCAGGAAGGTGGCGCCGAACATCGCCACCACGTGCTGGGCCCCGATGCCCACGGTCGGCAGCCAGGCCAGCCGCTCACCGGGCGTGACCACCTCGCCGGGGCGGACGGAGTAGCCGTCCCCGTGCCGCCGCCAGCGGAAGGTCTCGATCACGGCAGTCTCCTCTGCGCACGGCAGCGGCGGCGAGGAAGGGCCTCGCCGCCGCCGGGGGTGCTGCTGGTCAGCTGTTCTTCTCCAGCTCGTGCGCCTGGCGCTCCACGTCCTCGAGCCCACCGCACATGAAGAAGGCCTGCTCGGGCAGGTGGTCGTACTCGCCGTCGGCGACCCGGGTGAAGGCCTCCACCGTCTCGCTCAGCGGCACCGTGGAACCCTCGATGCCCGTGAACTGCTTGGCCACGTAGGTGTTCTGCGACAGGAACCGCTGGATACGACGGGCCCGGCCGACCAGGATCTTGTCCTCCTCGGAGAGCTCGTCGATACCCAGGATGGCGATGATGTCCTGCAGCTCCTTGTAGCGCTGCAGGATCGACCGCACCCGGACGGCGGTGTCGTAGTGCTCCTGGCTGATGTAGCGGGGGTCCAGGATCCGGCTGGTGGAGGTCAGCGGGTCCACCGCCGGGTAGATGCCCATGGAGGCGATCGGGCGGGACAGCTCGGTCGTGGCGTCCAGGTGGGCGAAGGTCGTCGCCGGGGCCGGGTCGGTGTAGTCGTCAGCCGGCACGTAGATCGCCTGCATCGAGGTGATCGAGTGGCCCCGGGTGGAGGTGATCCGCTCCTGCAGCACACCCATCTCGTCGGCGAGGTTGGGCTGGTAGCCCACGGCGGAGGGCATCCGGCCGAGCAGCGTGGAGACCTCCGAGCCGGCCTGGGTGAACCGGAAGATGTTGTCGATGAACAGCAGCACGTCCTGCTTCTGCACGTCGCGGAAGTACTCCGCCATCGTGAGCGCGGACAGCGCCACGCGCAGTCGGGTCCCCGGCGGCTCGTCCATCTGGCCGAAGACGAGCGCGGTCTGCCCCAGGACGCCGCTCTCCTCCATCTCGACGATGAGGTCGTTGCCCTCGCGGGTGCGCTCACCCACGCCGGCGAACACCGACACACCACCGTGGTCGCGTGCGACGCGGGCGATCATCTCCTGGATGAGCACCGTCTTGCCGACGCCGGCGCCACCGAACAGGCCGATCTTGCCGCCCAGCACGTAGGGGGTCAGCAGGTCGATGACCTTGATGCCGGTCTCGAACATCTGCGTCTTCGCCTCGAGCTGGTCGAAGGCCGGGGCCTGGCGGTGGATGCCCCAGCGCTCGGTGACCTCCAGCCGCTCGCCCTCCTCGAGGTTGAGGCAGTCACCGGTGGCGTTGAAGACCTTGCCGAGCGTCACGTCACCCACCGGCACGGTGATCGGGCCACCGGTGTCCTGGACGGTCGCGCCGCGCACCAGCCCGTCGGTCGGCTGCAGCGAGATGGCGCGCACCATGTTGTCGCCGATGTCTTGGGCGACCTCGAGGTTCAGCCTGCGGGTCTCCCCGCCCAGCTCCACGTCGGTGGTGAGCAGGTTGTAGATCGAGGGCATGTCGTCCGGCGGGAACTCGACGTCGACGACCGGGCCGATGATGCGGGCGAGCCGCCCGACGCCGCCGGTACGGGTCTCCTGCGAGGTGTCGTTCACAGTGGCAGTCATGGGTGCTTCCTTCTCACTTGGCGTCGGCGAGGGCGCTGGCGCCGCCCACGATTTCGCTGATCTCTTGGGTGATCTCGGCCTGGCGGGCCTGGTTGGCCAGCCGGGTGTAGGTCTTGATGAGCTCCTCGGCGTTGTCCGTCGCCGACTTCATCGCCCGCTGCCGTGCCGCCAGCTCCGACGCCGCCGCCTGCAGGAGCGCGTTGTAGATGCGCGAGGTGACGTACTTGGGTAGCAGCGCGTCCAGCACCTGGGGTCCGCTGGGCTCGAACTCGTACAGCGGGAACAGGTCGGCCCCGGACTCGCTGACGTCCTCCTCCACGACCTCCAGCGGGAGCAGCCGGACCACCTGGACCTCCTGGCTGACCATGTTGATGAACCGGGTGTAGACCAGGTGGATCTCGTCGACCCCGCCCTCGTCGGCGCCCTTGATGAAGTCGGCGGTGAGCCGCTCGCCGATCTCCTTGGCGATCTCGAAGGTAGGCGCGTCCGAGAACCCGCTCCAGCTGGTCTCGTACGGGCGCTGCCGGAAGTTGTAGTACCCCTCCGCCTTGCGGCCGGCCAGGTAGGGCACGAACGTCCGCTGGTCCTCGTGCAGCAGCTCGCGCAGCTGCTCGCTCTTCTTGAGCACGTTGGCTGAGTAGGCCCCCGCCAGCCCGCGGTCGCTGGTGACGATGAGCACGCCGGCCCGGGTGGGGTTCTCCCGCTCCGTGGTCAGCGGGTGGTCCACGTCGGAGAACGTCGCCACCGCCGAGACGGCGCGGGTGATGGCCCGCGCGTACGGCGTGGTCTGCTCGACGCGCTGCCGGGCCTTCAGCACGCGGGAGGCCGCGATCAGCTCCATCGCCCGAGTGATCTTCTTCATCGACTGGACGGACCGGCTGCGCTGGCGGTAGACCCGCTGCTGCGCTCCCATATCTCGCCTCTTTCTGCCGTTCGGTGGGGGTGGTGCAGGGTGCCCTTGGCTGCTGGGGGCCGGGCGGCGGAGCTCCGCCGCCCGGGCCACCCGGTCAGCGCTTCTGGCGCCGGATCTGCTCCTGGTTGACGTCCTCGTCCTCGAGGGAGTCGATGTTCTCGTCGTCCTCGGTGCTGCCGGGGCGCACGCCTGCGTCACCGGAGGGGCGGAACCGCTCCTTGAAGGCCGTCATCGCATCCTCGAGGGAGCTGCGGGTGTCGTCGCCGAGCTTGCCGCTCTCCCGGATACCGGCGAGCAGCCCCTCGTGCTCCAGGCGGAGCATCTCCAGGAACTCGCTCTCGAACCGGCGGACGTCCTCCACCGGCACGTCGTCGATCTGGCCGGTCGTGCCGGCCCAGATGACGGCGACCTGCTCCTCGACGGGCAGCGGGCTGGCCTCGCGCTGCTTGAGCAGCTCGACCATGCGGGCGCCGCGCTCCAGCTGGGCACGGGAGGCCGCGTCCAGGTCGGAGGCGAACATCGCGAAGGCCTCCATCTCGCGGAACTGCGCCAGGTCGACCTTCAGTCGGCCGGACACCTCCTTCATGGCCTTGACCTGCGCGGAGCCGCCGACGCGGGACACCGAGATGCCCACGTCGATCGCGGGGCGCACGTTGGCGTTGAACAGGTCCGACTGCAGGTAGATCTGGCCGTCGGTGATGGAGATGACGTTGGTCGGGATGTAGGCGGACACGTCGCCGGCCTTGGTCTCGATGATCGGCAGGCCGGTCATCGAACCCGCGCCCATCTCGTCGGAGAGCTTGGCGCAGCGCTCCAGCAGCCGGGAGTGCAGGTAGAACACGTCACCCGGGTAGGCCTCACGCCCCGGCGGGCGGCGCAGCAGCAGCGACACGGCACGGTAGGCCTCGGCCTGCTTGGACAGGTCGTCGAAGACGATCAGCACGTGCTTGCCCTGGTACATCCAGTGCTGGCCGATGGCCGAGCCGGTGTAGGGGGCCAGGTACTTGAAGCCGGCCGGGTCGGAGGCCGGCGAAGCCACGATCGTGGTGTAGTCGAGCGCGCCGTTCTCCTCCAGCTTGTTGCGCACCGCCGCCACGGTGGAGCCCTTCTGGCCGATCGCGACGTAGATGCAGCGCACCTGCTTGTCCGGGTCGCCGGACTCCCAGTTCGCCTTCTGGTTCAGGATGGTGTCGATGGCCACCGCGGTCTTGCCGGTCTGCCGGTCACCGATGATGAGCTGACGCTGACCGCGGCCGATGGGGATCATCGAGTCGATGGCCTTGATGCCGGTCTGCAGCGGCTCGTGCACCGACTTGCGCTGCACCACCGAGGGCGCCTGCAGCTCCAGGGCGCGCCGGGCCTCGGTCTCGATCTCGCCCAGGCCGTCGACGGGCTTGCCCAGCGGGTCCACCACGCGTCCCAGGTAGCCGTCACCGACCGGGACGGAGAGGACCTCACCGGTGCGGCGGACCTCCTGCCCCTCGTCGATGCCGGAGAACTCACCCAGCACGACCACACCGATCTGGTGCACGTCCAGGTTCAGCGCCAGGCCGAAGTTGCCGTCCTCGAACTGCAGCAGCTCGTTGGTCATCGCCGAGGGCAGCCCCTCGACGTGGGCGATGCCGTCACCGGCGTCGACGACCCGGCCGACCTCCTCACGGGAGGCGGCGCCGGGCTCGTAGGACTGGACGAACGTGTCCAGGGCGTCGCGGATCTCCTCCGGACGGATCGAAAGCTCCGTCATGTTCTTCTCCTCGTGTACGGGCCGGTCTCCGTGTCGTGGCCGGACCCAGGGCAGGTGGGTGGTCGGTGGCCGTCAGCCGGCCAGGTGGCGTCGTGCCTCGTCGAGGCGGTGGGCGACCGTGCCGTCGATGACCTCGTCACCGATCTGGACGCGGACCCCACCCACTACTTCGGGATCGATGATGACGTTGGCGTGGACGGCGCGCCCGGTCTGCTCGCTGAGAGCGCGGACCAGCCGCTCCCGCTGCGCCTCGTCCAGTGGGACCGCCACGGTGACGACGGCGGTCAGCTGCTCCTGGCGGCGAGCAGCGATCTCCAGGTAGCCCTGCAGCGCCCGGTCGAACCGGCCCAGCCGGGAGCCGGTGACGGCCTGCCGCACCAGCCGCTCGGTCTCTGCGCTGGCGCGGCCGCCGAGCAGCCGGTCGACCAAGGCGGCCTTGGCCTCCGCGGGTGCCCGCCGCTCCACCAGCGCGGCGCGCAGGTCGGGCGTACCGGTGGCGATGCGGGAGAACCGGAACAGCTCGTCCTCCACCTGGTCCAGCCGGCGCTGCTGCTCCGCGGCGGCCAGGATCGCCTCGACGCCCAGTGACTCCAGCGCCACCGTCAGGTCGGCCTCCTCGCTCCAGCGCTGGGCCGCCACCGTCTCCACCAGGCCGCGGGCCTCCGGCGAGACCTTCTCGCCCAGCACCTGGGCAGCCAGCCGGGACTTGTCCGTCCCCTCGCGGGAGGGGTCGGCAAGGGCGCGCCGCAGCCGCACCGACCCGTGGACCACCCCGGCCACGGAGAGGAGCTCCTCACCCAGCCGGGTGCGGTCCACGTCGGGCAGCACCCGCTCCAGCTCGCCGCGAGCGGTGCGGAGGGCACCACGGGAGGGCCCCTGCATCAGGAGTCCGTCCTCTCGGCGCCCTCGGGGCCGCCGGCGACGGTCGTCGGCTGGCGCTCACCGGCCTCCAGGTCGGCGAGGAAGCGGTCGACGATGCCGCGCTGACGGGCCTCGTCCTCCAGCGACTCACCGACGATACGGCTGGCCAGCTCGGTCGACAGCCGGCCGACCTCGCTGCGCAGGGCCACCATCGCCTGGTGCCGCTCGGCCTCGATCTGCCGGTGCGCGGTCTCGGTGATCCGGGCCGACTCGGCCTGGGCCTGCCGGCGCATGTCAGCCACGATCGCTGCGCCCTGCTCCTTGGCCTCCTCGCGGATGCGAGCGGCCTCGTCCCGCGCCTCGGCCAGCTGGGCCCGGTACTCCCGGAGCGCCGCCTCGGCCTCTTCCTGTGCCTTCTCCGCCTTGGCGATCCCGCCCTCGATGGCGGAGGCGCGCTCCTCGTAGGCCTTCTCCAGGTTGGGGACCACCTTCTTGGCGATGATCCACAGGAAGGCCAGGAAGATGACGGTCCCGAAGACCAGCTCCGGCATGTAGGGGAGGATCGGCGGGGATTCTCCCTCGCCCATCGCCCCGCTGGCGACGAGACCGGCGATCGCGGTGTTGTCCACGAGCGTCTCCTGTTCCTGGAAGGTGCCGGCCCCCGGGCTCACCGGAGGGCCGGACTAGTGGGCGGGTCGTCAGCCGACGAAGAAGGCGATGAAGAACAGCACCAGACCGAAGATGGCCAGCGCCTCGGCGAGGGCGAAGCCGAGGATGGCGATCGGCTGGAGCAGCTTCTGAGCCTCGGGCTGGCGCGCCACGCCGTTGATGTAGGCGGCGAAGATCAGACCCACGGCGATGGCCGGGCCGATGGCGGACAGGCCGTAGCCGAGCAGAGTGATGTCACCAGTCACGTCGATTCTCTTTCTGTGTGATGTCCCGGTCGGTGGGCACCGCCGGTGGCAATCGGTCTATTCAGTTGTGCGTCAGTGCTCATCCGCGAGCGCACCGCCGAAGTAGGAGGCGGCCAGCAGGACGAAGACGTAGGCCTGCAGGAACTGGATCAGTGCCTCGAACACGGTCAGCCCAGCGCCCATGATCCAGGCCGGCAGCGCCACCAGGCTGAGGGCTCCCCCGTGCACCAGCAGCTCCCAGCCGCCGATGATGAAGACCACCAGCAGCATGTGGCCGGCGAACATGTTGCCGAAGAGTCGCAGCGCCAGCGTGAGCGGCCGGGTGATGAAGAAGGTCATCAGCTCCAGCAGGAAGATGAAGGGGACCAGCCAGGACGGCAGCCCCGGGGGGATCATGAACCGGAAGTAGCCACCCAGGCCGTGCTTCTGCACGCCGATCCAGTGGTAGACCACGTAGACGATGAGGGTCAGCGCGATAGGGAACGCGACCCGCGCCATCGTCGGGTTCTGGAACGGCGGGATGATGCCGAACCAGTTGTTCAGCAGGATGAAGGTGAACAGCGCGAACAGCAACGGCGTGAAGCGCAGGAAGTCGCGGCTGCCGATCATGTCGCGGGCGATGTCGTTGCGGACGAAGTCGTAGACCCGCTCGGTGAACCACTGTCCCTTGGACGGAACCACCGACGCCCGGCGGGTGGACACCAGCAGCCACACCGTGAGCACGATGAAGGAGATGAGGATCAGCGCCATGGGCCGCGTGAAGTAGTACGTGGTCTCCCCGAGGGAGAACATCGGGAAGAGCGGCTGCCAGAAGTCGGCCGGCGTGGGGGGGAAGTGGCTCTCCTCGCCCGCCATGGGGAGCAGGGTCCCGGCGGCCGTCATGGTCGCACTCACTCGTTCTCCTTGGTCGTCTCGTGAGGAGGAGCCCACCGGAACGTCGCGGGTCGGCACACCCCTGTCCAGGCGGCGTCGGTCACGGTCGTGGGGGTCACGGAGTACCGTACCTGAGCCACAGCAGGTAGATCGACAGCGCCATCCCGGCCAGGACGCCCAGCGGCAGCACGAACCAGGTGCCCAGCAGGTGGTCCACGCCGAAGCCGATCCCGCCGAAGGTGAACGGCCCTGCCAGCAGGTAGGCGATGGCGTCGGTGGCCAGATGGGTCTGTGCACCGCGGCCCGGGGTGTGCTCCTCAGGCCCGGCGGGTTCGCTGCTGCTCATGGCGTGGCTCCGGGGGACGGCTGGGCCCATCATGGTTGGCCCCCGTCCCTGGTGTCGACCGGGGACCCCGGCGCCACCAGCTGCCGCGAGCGCAGGTAGCCGACGATGACGCCGACCTGGAAGACCAGCCCGGCGAGCAGGAACCCGACCGCCAGCGGCACGACGTCGGCCCAGCCCTGGCTGAACACGACGGCCAGCACGACGGCGGTGAGCACCAGCTGGGCGACGAGCACCGCGAATGCCCCGGCCATCGACAGCGCGGCAGGCCCGGCGAGCACCGCCCGGATGGCGAGCAGCCCGGCGGCGAACACCAGCAGCGAGAGCACCCCGCCCAGCAGGGCGGACCACCCCGCGGTCGCGCCGACCAGCAGGCCGGCCACCAGCGCGACCGCGAGCGCGACGACCAGCGCGGCCGGCACCGACCACACGACCATCTGACGCATGGCGCCGTGGCGCCGGGCGTCCGTCTCCAGCGGGGAGGTGGCGGGCAATCGTGATCCTCGGCAGGTCTGGTCGGGGTGCTTGTGAAAACTATCACAAGCACCCCGGTCGGGGCGAACGTCTGGGTGCCGGGGGGCTCAGGAGCGGCCCCACGGCCGCCACGTCAGCAGCCCCGCGACGGTGACCAGCACCGCGATGCCGACCGCCGTCGGCAGCGGGTCGAAGAAGGCGAAGCTGACCGCGCCGATGGCGATCAGCCCGCCCCACAGGTGCAGCAGCGCCACCGCGTGCCGGTGACTGTGGCCGATGCGCAGCATCTGGTGGTGCAGGTGGTGGGAGTCGGGCTTCCACGGCCGCTCCCCCCGTCGGGTGCGCCGCACCACCGCCAGCGCCATGTCGGCCAGCGGAAGCGCGATGATCGCCAGCGGGAGCAGCAGCGGCAGCGCGAAGGCGGTCAGCGCCGAGGTGGCGGCCACCGAGGAGCTGGGATCGACGCTGCCGGTCATCGAGATGGTCGCGGCCGCCAGCAGCAGCCCCAGCAGCAGCGCCCCCGCGTCCCCCATGAACAGCCGGGCGGGGTGGAGGTTGTGCGGGAGGAACCCGAGGCAGCAGCCCATGAGGGCGGCGGTGATGAAGGTCGCCGAGGAGAACACGTTGGGGGGGTCGAAGTCGTGGCTCACCAGGTAGGACCAGGCGAAGAACGCTCCGGCCGCGATGAGGACGAGCCCGGCGGCGAGGCCGTCCAGGCCGTCCACGAAGTTCACCGCGTTCGTCGAGACGACGACGATCAGGACGGTCAGGGTGACCAGGACCGGCTCCGGCAGCACGGTGACGCCGGCCACCGGCAGCGAGAGCAGCTGCACGCCGAAGTAGGCCATGGCGCCGGCGGCCAGCACCTGCCCGGCCAGCTTGGTCAGCCAGTCCAGGTCCCGCACGTCGTCCACGGCGCCCAGCACGGTGATGAGCGCCGCGCCCAGCAGCACCCCGTAGAGCTCCTGGCTCCGGAAGAGCTGACCCAGGTAGGGCAGCTGGGAGGCCACCAGGACCGCGGCCGCGAAGCCCAGGAACATCCCGACGCCGCCCAGCCGCGGGATCGGCACCGAGTGCACGTCGCGGGAGCGCACCGGGGTGACCGCCCCGACGCCGAACGCGAGCCGCCGCGCCGCCGTGGTTGCGACGTACGTGACGATCGCCGCGACCAGCAGGATCAGCAGGTACTCACGCACAGCGGGCGGCTCCCGGCCCGGGGCTCAGGCGGCCGGGTAGGCGGGGAAGGCGCTCAGCACCTCGCCGACCTGCGCCCGCACCTCTCGAGCCACCGGGTGCTCGGGGTCCCCGTCGCTGGCGGTCACTGCGCGATGGATCAGCGCGGCCACCTGGCGCATCTGCTCCTCGCCCATGCCCTGGGTCGTGACGGAGGGGGAGCCGACCCGGATCCCGGAGGCCACGTTGGGCTTCTCCGGGTCGAACGGGATGGCGTTCTTGTTCAGGACGATGCCGGCGGCGTCACACCGCTTCTCGGCGTCGGCGCCGGTGACGCCCACCTCCCGCAGGTCGTGCAGCGACAGGTGGGTGTCGGTGCCGCCGGTGATGGGCCGGATGCCCCGCTCCCCCAGCTCCCCGGCGAGCGCCGCGGCGTTGCGGACCACACGGCCGGCGTACTCGCGGTACTCCGGCGTCGCGCACTCGGCGAAGTTGACCGCCTTGGCGGCGACGGCGTGCATGAGCGGTCCGCCCTGCATCATCGGGAACACCGCACGGTCGATCTTGGCCGCGTGCTCCTCCTTGCACACGATGGCGCCACCGCGCGGGCCACGCAGCACCTTGTGCGTGGTGAAGCTGACGACGTCGGCGTGCGGCACCGGTGAGGGGATGGCGCCGCCGGCCACCAGCCCGATGAAGTGGGCCGCGTCGACCCAGAACACCGCGCCGACCTCGTCAGCGATGGCGCGGAACGCCGCGAAGTCGATGAGCCGCGGCACGGCCGAGCCACCGGCCAGGATGATCTTGGGCCGGTGCTCCCGCGCGAGGTCGCGGACCTGGTCGTAGTCGATGTCCTCGGTCTCGCGGCTGACGCCGTAGTGCACCGCGTCGAACCACTTGCCGGAGAACGACACCTTGAACCCGTGGGTCAGGTGGCCGCCGTGGTCCAGCGACATCGCCAGCACCTTCTCCCCCGGCTTCACGAACGCCCCGTAGACGGCCTGGTTGGCGCTGGCCCCGGAGTGCGGCTGGACGTTGGCGTGGTCGGCGCCGAAGAGCTCCTTCGCCCGGGCGATCGCCAGTTCCTCCACCTGGTCGACCTCCGAGCAGCCGCCGTAGTAGCGCCGGCCGGGATAGCCCTCGGCGTACTTGTTCGACAGCGTCGACCCCAGCGCCGCCAGCACGGCCGGGCTGGTCTGGTTCTCGCTGGCGATGAGCTGGATCCCGGCGCGCTGCCGGTCCAGCTCGCTGACCAGGAGCCGGGCGATCTCGGGGTCCTGCTCCAGCAGGGCCGGGAAGGACGGGCCGTAGTAGCTGTCGGGCCTGACCTCGGTGCTCATGGCGCGCTCCTGATCGTTCGTGCGGGGACGGTGGCGGTGCCGCGGCTGCCGGGGACCACTGTAGGACCCCCCGTCAGCGACCCGGGGGGAGCGTGCGCCGCGCGCCCTGGCGCACCGGCAGACCTGAGGGCCGCATCGAGCCCACCTGCCGCGAGCGGGCGGGAGCGAGGCCCGGGGCGGCCGTGCCGCCGCCACCGGCTGCGGTGTCGGCACCGGTCCCTGCGCCGGCGTCGTGCAGGGTCGTGGCGCCCAGCACCTCCCGCAGCTGCTCGCTGCCGACCGCGCCCGGGCGCAGGATCTCCGGCTCCGCCTTCGTGCAGTCCACGATCGTGGAGGCCACGCCGCCGCTGCGCGGGCCGCCGTCGAGGTAGACCGACACCGCGCCGCCGAGCTGCTCCAGCGCCTCCTGAGCGGTGGTGGCAGCCGGGTTCCCGGTCACGTTCGCGCTGGTGACGGCCATCGGGCCGACGTCGGAGAGGAGGGCCAGGGCGACCTCGTCGTCGGGCATCCGCACCGCGACCGTCCCGTTGGTCTCCCCCAGGTCCCAGCTGAGCGAGGGCTGTGCGCGCAGCACGAGGGTCAGCCCGCCGGGCCAGAACCGGCGCATCAGGATCTTGGCGTACATCGGCACGTCCACGGCCAGGCCGTCCACGGTGCGTGCGCTCGGGACCAGCACCGGAGGGGGCATCTCCCTCCCCCGGTGCTTGGCGGCGAGCACCATCGCGACCGCCACCACGTCGAAGGCGTCGGCGCCCACGCCGTACACCGTGTCGGTGGGCAACACGACGACCCGGCCGGCGCGCACCTCCTCAGCCGCCTCCCGCAGGGCCTCCTCGCGCTGCTGCGGGTCGGTGCAGTCGAGCACCCGTCCCGTGGCCGGAGCCATCGCCACCTCCCAGTTCGTCGGGCCAGTCTCGCACCCCGCCTCGCGCCATCGAGCGCGACCGGGGCCCTGCTACTACAGTGACGCGTGAGACACCGGTCGACAGTCGTCGCCCGGCTCCGCCCAAAGGAGGAAGCATGCGCGGAAGCGGAATGATCTGGACGATCGTCGGTGTGCTGCTGATCATCGTGCTGGTGATCTGGATCCTGAACGCACTGTAGGACCGCCGCCACCGCCGACACGCCGGAGCCCCGCCCGTCCGGCGGGGCTCCGGCGCGCTCAGCGGCGGGCGTGCAGCACGCGGGGCCGCCCGGTGAGGTCGGGATGGTCCCGCAACTGCTGCCAGCCCTGAGCCAGCAGGGCGGCCTTCAGCGCCGCGCCCTGCTCCTCCCCGTGCTCCAGCAGCAGCCGGCCGCCCGGCCGCAGCATCGAGCGTGCCCGGCTGGCGACCAGCAACGGCACCGACAGCCCGTCCCCGCCGCCGCCGTAGAGCGCCTCCGGTGGGTCGTGCCGGGCCACCTCCGGATCCACCGGCACCTGCCCCGGCGGGATGTAGGGCGGGTTGCTCACGACCAGGTCCACCCGGCTGTCCAGCTCGGGCAGCGCGGTCCCGGCGTCACCGAGCACCAGCCGCACCTGCGGGGCGTGGGCGGCAATGTTGCGCTCGGCCCAGGCGTGGGCGTAGGCCGAGACCTCCACCGCGTGCACCTCGGCGTCGGGACGGGCGCGCGCGATCGCCACCGCCACGGCGCCGCTTCCTGCGCACAGGTCCACCACCACCGGCGCGGGGCCGCCGCCGGCCAGCAGCGCCAGCGCTCGCTCGACCAGGGTCTCGGTCTCCGGACGAGGGACGAACACCCCGGGGCCGACCGCCAGCGTCACCCCGTGGAAGTGGGCCTCACCGGTCAGGTGCTGCAGCGGCACCCGGTCTCCTCGCTGGTCCACCAGCCCCTGGTAGCGGCTCTCGGCGGCCGCCTCGACGTCCCGCCCCAGCGCCACCAGCCGGCGCAGCTCACCTCGCTCGACCCCCAGGACGTGCGCCAGCAGCGTCTCGGCGTCCGCGCGCGGGCTGGTGACGCCGGCGCCGGCGAGCCGGGCGGAGAGCGGCCGAGCACCCGGCTGAACGC
>NZ_WIQI01000005.1 GCF_009602535.1 Ornithinicoccus halotolerans
GGTGAGCCAGTCATACAGGCTCATGCCTTCGTCCAGGTGCAGCCCGCGGCCGGCTGCTTCGAGGGCGACCCGGACGGTGACCTGGTCCAGGTCGGTGCGGAGCTGGGCCGCCTCGCCCATCCGGGCCTGCAGCTGCCCGGTCGTGGCACGGGCCAGCTGGCTCGCCTCGTGCTTGGCTGCTGCCAGCGCCACCCTGGCCCGCGCCAACGGCCCCTGCACCGGTTCAGTCGTCTCGGTCGCCACGAACGACCCCTGACCCGCCCCCGCCTGAGCGTCCGATCCCCGGCCGGGCCCGTCCTGGCCGCCGGGGCGGTCCAGCAGCAGCGTGTCCCCACCGCCGGCATCCCCCTGCCCGCGGCCCCTGCCGGACCCACCACCACGCTCATCTCCGAACACGTGTCCAGCATCCCACCCGGCTCCGACAAAGCCCGCATCCAGGCCAAGCCTGGGGACAACCCACGTCAACACTCCTCGCTGTGGACAACAGCGGCGAGTCCTGTCACGGCGCCGAGGCCGCACGCGTTGCGGGAGATGCGGGCGCGGCGCCTCAGCCGTCAGGCGCCCGGACGCCCGAGCAGGGCCACGACGAAGTCGGCGTCCTCCCGCCACGGCCGCAGGTCCCAGCCGGCCAGAAGCAGCTGCTCCTCCAGGCCCGCCGCGTGGCAGTCGGCGCGGAACTCCTCGAGCGGGTAACCACGGCCGAGTGCGAACCCGATCGCCAGTCGTCCCCCGGGCCGCAGGTGTGCCGCGACCCGCCGCAGGACCAGTTCTCGGGTGCTCGGTGCGACATAGAGCATGACGTTGCCGGGGCACACTGCCGCGTCGAACGGTTCGGCCTGGCCCTGCGCGGGCAGGTCGAGCTCGGCCAGGTCGCCTACCAGCCAGGTGACGTCGGGGTAGTCGGCGCGCGCGGCCGCTACCAACTCGGGATCGACGTCGACGCCCACGACGGTGTGGCCGCACCGGTGCAGGTAGCCGCCGATCCGTCCGGCCCCCGAGCCGGCGTCCAGCACCCGGGACCGGCGCGCGAGCATGGCGTCGACCAGCCGGGCCTCACCGACGATGTCCTCACCGCGGGCCGACAGGTCGCGGAACCGCTGCACGTAGCTGCGGGAGAACTCGGGGTCCTCCGCGACGCGCTGCATCCAGGTGCTCTGCTCCGGCACGTCCCCGAGGCTATCGCTGTCCTTCCGCCGGCAGCCGCGGCCGGCGACCTTCGGCCAGCCGTGTCGACGGCTACTCGTGGCCGGGGCCACGCCGGTAGGCCGACGGGGTAGCCCCGATCACCGCGGCGAACTCGCGACTGAAGTGCGCCTGGTCGGAGAACCCCAGCGACGCTGCGAGCGCAGCCAGGTCCTGGCCGAGCCCGGCGTCGATGGCCGCGGCCGCGTCCCGCAGCCGGTAGCGGCGCAGCACCCACAGCGGTGAGGCCCCGACATAGCGGGAGAACAGCCGCTGCAGCGTCCGCGGCGAGACGTGCACCGCCTCGGCGACCGGGGCGAGCCGCAGCTGCTCCCGGGACCGCATCAGCTCCACCGCCTGACGGACCGTGCGGTAGCCGCTGTCCCCGGTGACCCGCTCGAGCTGCGGCCGCAGCAGGTCGGTCAGGTACTCGGTGAACAGGCCGGCCCGGGCGGTCTCGTCGGGCTCGGCCAGCACGGTCCGCGCCAGCTCGCTGACCTCGCGACCGAAGAGCTCCTGGGCGCGCACCACCCGACCGGTGAGGGCAGCGACGTCCGTGTCCAGCAGCGCAGCGAGGCCGCCGGGCTGGAAGGCCGTCCCCGCCACCCGGCCCGCCACCGGGAGGTCGACGGTGAAGACCCGGGTCACCAGTCCGTGGACCAGGTCGGCCGGCATCGGGTGCCCGTGCATCGGTCCCTCGGCATCCTCGACTGTCAGGTGCTGCACCGGGTCGGCGAGCACCTGGGCGCGGAACGGCGTCACCCGGTCGCGGCGCCACGCCACCCACCAGTAGTGGTGCACCACGAGGGACAGCGGCTCGGGCAGGGGCTGGCGGTCGGCGTCGAACACCTCCTGTCCGGCATCCGGCCAGAGCACGCCGGCTGGCCGGGGCCGGGGACGCCCGCGCAGGGGGACCCGTCCCTGTCGCGAATCTTCAAGCCCCACCCGGCCGACTCTATGAGGCTGGAGGGCATGACCACGAGCACGAACAACACCACGTACCGGCCCACCGGCTTCAGCTCGGTGACACCGCTGCTGGTCGTCTCCCCAGCGAGCGAGGCCATCGGCTTCTACCAGGCGGTGCTGGACGCGACAGTCGTCACCCGCATGGACGGACCCGACGGGTCGGTCTGGCACTGCGAGCTCCAGCTGGAGGCGGGGCGGCTGCAGCTGATGGACCCCCACGAGCAGTTCCACACCGTCGCGTCCGACCCGGCCTCCGACGACGTGTCGTTCAGCATCGCCGCCTACGTCCCCGACGTGGACGCCGCCACGGCCCAGGCACGGGAGCGCGGCGCCAGGGTGCGCGAGGAGCCGGCTGACTTCGAGGTCACCGGTGACCGCTTCGCCTCGGTGCAGGACCCCTTCGGCGTCCGGTGGACGCTGCTGACCCGCACCGTCCCCAGGACCGACGAGCAGATCCAGCAGGGGCTGGACGCCTGGAAGGCCTCGCTGGGCTGACCACGCGGCGCGGCGTGGACCCGGACCGAGGGCTCCGGGACTATGGGACGATGCGGGAGCGCCGATCCACGCGACCGGGCATTGTCGCCACGGCAGTGATGCTGGTGGTCGCCGCCTGTACCGGGGGTGACGGCGAGAACGGCGGCGCCGGGCCGATGCAGCCCCCGACCGCCACGGACGCGTCCGCGAACCCAGCCACCTGCACCGAGCCGACCGAGTCACCCCGTGACGCGGCCACGGCCACGCGGGCGCCCGACACCGGTCCGCCGCCGGTGGGGTCGGTCGCGGTCTCGGCCGGGCACCCGGCCGCGGTCGAGGCAGGCATGGCGGCCCTGGGCGAGGGTGGCACCGCGGTGGACGCGGCGGTGGCGGCCGCGTTCGTGATGGGCGTGGTCGAGCCGTTCTCCTCGGGCCTGGGAGGCGGCGGCGCGGTGTTGGTGCAGAAGCCGGGGGAGCGGCCGCAGGCCTACGAGTACACCGAGGTGGTGGCCCAGGACGGGCACCTCCCGGCCAGTGACACCGGGATCCCCGGGTTCGTCGCCGGCATGGAGCGCGTCCACACCGACCACGGCGAGCTGGGCTGGCGTCGGCTGGTGAACCCGGCCATCGAGCTGGCCGACGACGGCGTCCCGACCACCGAGATCCTGGCCGACCAGCTGCGCAGCGGCGCGCACCGGCTGCCGGTCGGCGAGCTCGAGCAGCTCTTCCCCGGTGGGGTGCCGCTGTCGACCGGCGACACCCTGCTGCAGCCGGAGCTCGCCGACAGCCTCCGGGCGGTCGCGGAGGGAGGCGCCCCGGCCTTCTACGAGGACGCGCTCGGGGGCCGGCTGACCGAGGTCGACGGCATCGACGCGGGGTCGTTGGCGGCCTACGAGGTAGCGACGTCCCGTCCGCCCACCGGCCGGGTCGGTCCGTACCGGGTGCTCGGTGCGCCGTTGCCGCTCACCGGCGTGACGCTGATCCAGCTGCTGCAGGTGGCCACCGCGCTCGGCGCCGGCGAGGCCGAGCCGGGGTCCGCGCCGTTCGTGGACGCGGTCATCACCGGCTGGCGGCACGCCGACGAGGCGCTGCGCACCGAGGTCGCCGACCCGTCGTTCGTCGACGTGCCGGTCGCCAGGCTCACCGACGCCGACCGCAACGCGCAGCTGGTGGGCGGCGAGCCGCTACCGGAGCCGGCCGGTAGCGGCGGCGCCGGCAACACCACCCACATCAGCGTGGTCGACGCCGACGGCACGGCGGTGTCGATGACCAACACCATCCTGAACTTCTGGGGGTCCGGGCAGGAGATCGGCGGGTTCTTCCTCAACGACCGGCTGCGGCGGTTCGAGATCAGCGAGGCCAGCGGCACGCCGCAGCCCGGGCAGCGGGCGCCCAGCTACATGTCGCCCACCATCGTGGCCGACGCGCAGGGCCGTCCGGTGTTGGTCATCGGCACGCCGGGCGGCTCGCGGATCCCGAACCTGCTCGCCGCGGTGATCCTGCGATGGGGCTTCGCCGGGCAGTCGCTGCAGGCGGCGGTGGACGGGCCGCGCTTCCACTACGAGGGCGGGGTGCTCTACACCGAGCAGCTGCCCGACGGGGCCGCCGGGCAGCTCGCGGAGCAGGGCTACACGGTGAGCGAGCAGCCGCCGTGGGACTACTACTTCGGGTCGGTGCAGGCACTCGAGGTCGACCACGACGAGGGCGTCATCCGCGGCGCCGAGGACGACCGGCGGGCGGGCACCTTCGCGGTCACCGACGCCGGGGGCTAGCAGGCCCGTCCTACGCAGTCTTGCGTCGGTAGGTGACCATGGCGACGAGGTAGGCGACGACGAGGATGCCGACGCACCAGACCAGGGCGATCCAGATGTCGGTGCCCACCGGCTGCTGGGCGAGCAGGTCGCGGATCGCGTCGACGATGGCCGTCACCGGCTGGTTCTCGGCGAACACGCGGACCGGGCCCGGCATGGTGTCGGTGGGGACGAATGCTGAGCTGATGAACGGCAGGAAGATCAGCGGGTAGGAGAACGCGCTGGCCCCGTCCACGGACGTCGCGGTGAGACCAGGGATGACGGCGACCCACGTCAGCGCCAGCGTGAGCAGGAACAGGATGCCGGCGACGGCGAGCCACGCCAGCACTCCCGCACCGGAGCGGAAGCCCATGAGGAGACCGACGAGCACGACGACCACGAGCGAGACGGTGGTGGCGACCAGCGAGGTCAGCACGTGGGCCCACAGCACGGAGGAGCGCGCGATCGGCATGGACTGGAACCGGTCGAGGATGCCGCTCTGCATGTCCAGGAAGAGCCGGTAGGCCGTGTAGGCGATGCCGGAGGCGATGGTGATGACCAGGATGCCGGGCAACAGGTAGTTCACGTAGCCGTCGGTGCCGGTGCTGATGGCTCCGCCGAACACGTAGACGAACAGCAGCATCATGGCGATCGGGGTGACCGCGGTGGTGATGATGGTGTCCGGGCTGCGCGAGATGTGGCGCAGGGACCGTCCCAGCAGGACGGCGTTGTCGGTGAGGACGTGCGTGGTCATCGTGGTTCCTTACTCGTGGGGACCGACGTTGCGGTGCTGGCCGGTGTCGCCGTGCGGACGGTCACCGACGAGGGAGAGGAAGACGTCCTCCAGGGTCGGCTGCTTCTCGACGTGCTCGACCTCGGCAGGCGGGAGCAGCTGCTTGAGCTCGGCCAGGGTGCCGTTGACGATGATCCGGCCCTGGTGGAGGATCGCGATCCGGTCGGCGAGCTGCTCGGCCTCCTGCAGGTACTGCGTGGTGAGCAGCACCGTCGTGCCGGACTCGGCGAGCGCCTTGACGGCCTGCCACACCTCGATACGGGCCTGCGGGTCCAGTCCGGTCGTCGGCTCGTCGAGGAAGATGACGGGCGGGTCCCCGATGAGGCTCATCGCGATGTCGAGCCGGCGGCGCATGCCACCCGAGTAGGTCGAGACCTTGCGCCCGGCCGCCTCGGTCAGTGAGAACCGGTCGAGCAGGTCGTCCGCGATCCTGCCCGGGTCCGTGAGGTGCCTCAGCCTGGCGACCAGGACGAGGTTCTCGCGCCCGGTGAGGACCTCGTCGACGGCTGCGAACTGCCCGGTGAGGCTGAAGGACTCCCGCACCTGCCCCGGGTGCGTGGCGACGTCGAAGCCGTTCACGGTCGCGGACCCCGCGTCGGCCCTGAGCAGCGTCGCCAGGATCCTCACCACCGTGGTCTTGCCGGCCCCGTTCGAGCCGAGCAGCGCGAAGATGCTGCCCCGCGCCACGTCGAAGTCCACGCCGCGCAGCACCGTCAGCTCCTGGTACGACTTCTCAAGGCCCTGCACGCGGACCGCGTGGTCCTGGAGTTGGGTTGTCATCTGGAGGCCCCTTCCCGCGCCGCTGTCACGCCTGGTCGTCCGCGGCAGCATTGATGGCGTTCGTCAGCCGCTGCCGCTCCTTGTTGATCCACTGACCATCCGAGTAGTTCTGCAGAAACGTCTCAGCGAAGTCCACCGGGTCGTCCCCGACGATGTCGCGAATCGGGGTGCCGTCCGCCGCGCTCTGCTCGAACAGCGAGGCGAGATCGTCCAGCATCGACAGCAGGACGTCCCCTTTCGTGATCGCCCCGCGGTACATCAGGTACCGGTCCAGCGCCTCGACCGCGGTCCGATAGCTTTCGGGAAGCTGCGTGACCCGCGCCTTGTACTGCCGATAGCGCCGCTTGTCCTCGAACGACCCCGTGAGCTGCTCGATCCACCGTGCGGCCATGTCTACGTGCCTCCTTCGCGGAGCTGTTCCAGTCGTTCGGTGAGGAAGCTCCAGGTCCTCCAGAACTCTTCGAGGTATGCCTGCCCCTGAGCGTTGAGGGAGTACACCTTGCGCGGCGGCCCCTTCTCCGACGGGACCTTCTCCACGTCGACGAGCCCGCGCTGCTCGATCCTGACGAGCAGTGCGTAGACGGTGCCCTCGGCGATGTCGGAGAAGCCCTGCTCCCGCAGCCACGCGGTGATCTCGTAGCCGTACGCGGGCCGTCCGGACAGGATGGCCAGGACGACGCCCTCGAGCGTTCCCTTGAGCATCTCCGTCGCCAGCTTGGCCATGTCTCCTCCGCTACTCAATGCCGCTTAGTACTAGTACATAGTAACGCTGACTACCGGCGACGCAAGCCCCCCGTGACGGCGGGAGCCGCCACACTGGAGCGGTGCGACTGCTGCTGCTTGCCGACACCCACGTCCCCGTGCGCGCCCGCGGGCTGCCGACGCCGGTGTGGGAGGAGGTGGAGCGGGCCGACCTCGTGGTCCACGCCGGGGACTGGGTCGTGCCCGAGCTGCTCGACCAGCTGCTGGAGCGCTCGTCGCAGTTGCTGGGCTGCTACGGCAACAACGACGGTGCCGAGCTGCGGCGGCGGCTGCCCGAGGTGGCCACCGCAGAGCTGGCCGGGCTGCGGGTCGGTGTGGTCCACGAGACGGGGCAGAAGCAGGGCCGGGAGCGCCGGATGCGTGCCGCCTTCCCCGACCTGGACCTACTCGTCTTCGGGCACAGCCACATCCCCTGGGACAGCGAGTACGAAGGGTTGCGGCTGCTCAACCCGGGCTCGCCCACCGACCGGCGGCGCCAGCCCGCCTGCACCTACCTGACGCTGCGGCTGCAGGAGGGCCGGGTCGAGGATCTGGTGCTCCACCGGCTGCCGCGGCGCTGACCCCGGCACCGACCAGGCACAGTAGTGGCATGCGCTACGTGGGAGTCGACCTCGCCTGGGGCGACCGCAACCGGACCGGGCTGGCGGTGCTGGACGAGGCGGGCCGGCTGCGCCACGTCGCCACCTCCACGACCGACGAGGCGATCGTCGATGCGCTGACCCCGCACCTGGACGGCCCGTGCCTGGTCGCGATCGACGCGCCGCTGGTGGTGGCCAACGCCACCGGCTCCCGGCCCTGCGAGGCCGAGCTCAACCGGGACTTCGGCCGGTTCGACGCCGGAGCGCACCCCTCCAACACCGCACGTCCCTGGCTGGCCGGCGTGCCCCGCGGGGCACGGCTGGCCGGGCTGCTGGACCTCGACATCGACCCGAGGTCGAGCGCGGCCCGGCGGGCGATCGAGGTGTACCCGCACCCGGCGACCGTCGCGCTGTTCCGGCTGGGCCGGACGCTGAAGTACAAGCAGCGCACCGCGCGCTCGTTCGAGCAGCTGCGGGCGGCGCTGCTCACCCTCATGGGGCACCTGGAAGGGCTGGCCGGGTCGGTCCCGTCGCTGCACCTGGTGCAGAGCCCGGCGTGGCACGCGCTGCGCGCAGCGGCCGAGACCGCCGAGGGCAAGAGCCAGCTGCGCCAGGTCGAGGACCAGGTCGACGCGGTGCTGTGCGCCTACCTCGCCCGGTTCGCCCAGGAGGCGCCGGAGCGGACCCGCACCTACGGTGACCTCGGCAGCGGCTACATCGTCACCCCCGCGCTCCCGGAGGACCTCGTGCCCCAGCCCCGGGAGGTCGCGGCCGTGCCCACCGGCCGCGCGCTGGTGCACCGGGCGGTGCAGTCCTACGCGGCGCTCTACCCGAGCCTGACGGCGGTGACCGACCGGTACGTGGCCCTGGTCACCGGCCTGCTGGACGACGCAGGCATCAACTACTTGAGCGTGACCGGCCGCACCAAGTCGGTGGCCTCGTTCGCGGGCAAGGCCGGTCAGCACGTCGACGGCGCGCCCCGGTTCACCGACCCGTTGACGCAGATCACCGACCAGGTCGGGCTGCGGGTGATCACCTACATCCAGAGCGACGTCGACGCCGTGGCCGACCTGCTGGCCGACCAGTTCCGGATGCTCGACGACCGAGACCTGGGGCAGGAGACCGCCCGGGCCGGCCGGTTCGGCTACGCCAGCCGGCACCTGCTGGTCTCCGGAGCCGGCCGGGCGACCACGGAGGAGGACATGGCCGAGCTGGCCTTGCGACCGGCGTCGGTGCAGGTGCGCACCGTGCTGCAGCACGCGTGGGCCGAGTTCGAGCACGACATCCGGTACAAGGGCACCGTCCCGGCCGAGCACGCCTCGGACCTGGACCGCCGGTTCACCCTCGCCGCGGGGCTGCTGGAGCTGGCCGACCGGGAGTTCTCCATGATCCGGGACCGGTTGCAGGAGTCGATGGGCGACCAGCCGGCCGAGCACGACCCGACCGACCCGCGGATCAGCGCCCAGGAGCTGGCCAGCTTCCTGTCCCGCAACTTCGCCGACGCCGGCTGGTCCCGCACCGACCACTACGCCTGGGTCTCGGGGCTGCTCCTGGAGCTGGGCATCACCTCGCTGGAGGAGCTGGCCGGGCTGCTGACCTCCGTGGACAGCGCCGCGATCAGCGAGCGGATGGCCTACAAGTACCCGCCCGGCGCGGTGCGCCGCCTCGACGACGCGCTGCTGGCCATCTTCGGCGAGCGGTACGTGCAGCTGACCGGCAACGCCCACCGGATGGACGCGCTCCGGGCACGGCTGGAGCGGCTACGCGGCTGAGCCGCGCCCCTACCGGTTGTCGGTGCCCAGGAGCAGACTGGCGTCATCGCCCCGGAGGGACCGGCGGCACGGAGGAGGAACCATGGCGTCACGACTCAACCCCTACCTGTCCTTCGACGGCAACGCTCGGGAGGCGATGGAGTTCTATCGCGACGTGTTCGGCGGCGAGCTGACGATCTCGACGTTCGGCGAGATGGGCGCCGAGGGCGCCGACGCGGAGAAGGTCATGCACGCGATGCTCGAGACGGACGCCGGCTACACCCTGATGGCCGGGGACACCCCGCAGGGCATGCAGTACGTCGCCGGCACCACGGCGATCAGCATCTCCGGCGACGACGTCGAGCAGCTGCGCGGCTACTTCACGAGGCTCTCCGAGGGCGGCCAGGTGACGATGCCGCTGGAGAAGCAGATGTGGGGCGACGAGTTCGGCATGTGCACCGACCGGTTCGGGCAGGCCTGGATGGTCGACATCGACGGCAACGCCGTCGCCGACTGAGGCGGCTCCTCAGCCGTCGAGCGGTGTCACGTACGCCGAGGTGATGCCGCCGTCGACGAGGAACTGGCTGGCGGTGATGAACGAGGAGTCGTCGCTGGCGAGGAAGGCGACCGCCGCGGCGAGCTCCGCGGGTTCGGCGAACCGCCCCATCGGGACGTGCACCAGTCGTCGCTGTGCCTTCTCGGGGTCGTTGGCGAAGAGCTCCTCGAGCAACGGCGTGTTCACCGGACCCGGGCAGAGGGCGTTGACGCGGACGCCCTGGCGCGCGAACTGCACGCCCAGCTCCCGGGACATCGACAGCACGCCACCCTTGGAGGCGCTGTAGGAGATCTGTGACGTCGCGGCGCCCATCACGGCGACGAAGGACGCGGTGTTGATGATGGAGCCACGGCCCTGCTCGATCATGTGCGGCAGCACCGCCTTGCAGCAGTAGTAGACGCTGGTGAGGTTGACCTCCTGCACCCTGCGCCAGGCCTCCACGTCGGTGTCCAGGATGGACTCGTCCTCGGGTGGTGAGATGCCGGCGTTGTTGAAGGCCACGTCGACCGAGCCGTAGGCGTCCACCGTCGTGCGGTAGAGCGCGACGACGTCGTCCCAGCTGGTCACATCGGTCCGCACGAACAGGCCGTCGACCTCGGCAGCGGCCTCCTTGCCGCGCTCGTCGTCGAGGTCGGCGATGACCACGTGGGCCCCCTCGGCGGCGAGCCGGCGGGCGCTGGCGAGGCCGATGCCACTCGCCCCGCCGGTCAGGACGGCCACCCGTCCCTCGAGGCGGCGGGCGTAGGGCTGGGTGTGCTGGCTCACGGATAATCCTTTCCGGCGCGGCGGCCCGGGTGGGCGGCCGGCCGTGGCAGTGGCGACGAGGGACAGGTCAGTCGGTGGCGACGAAGACGGTCTTGGTCTCGGAGAAGGCCTCGAGCGCGTCGGGCCCGAGCTCCCGTCCCAGACCGGACTGCTTGAAGCCACCGAACGGGGTGTTGTGCCGCACTGAGGCATGGGAGTTCACCGACAGGTTGCCGGCCTCCACCCGCCGGGCGACGCGCAGCGCGCGGCCGATGTCCCGGGTCCAGATGGAGCCGGACAGGCCGTACTCGGTGTCGTTGGCGACCCTCACCGCCTCGTCCTCGTCCGCGAACGGCAGCACGCTGATCACCGGGCCGAAGATCTCCTCGGTGAAGGCGGGGTCCTGCGGCGACTCCGCGCGCAGCACCGTCGGCGGCATCCAGTAGCCGCTGCCCTGCGGGCACGAGCCCTGCAGCAGGACGTCCCGGCCGTCGAGGTAGGAGGCGACCTTGGCGCGGTGGTCGGCGCAGATGAGCGGGCCCATCGCGCTGTCCTCGTCGGCGGGGTCGCCGACGCGGAAGCCCTCGACCGGGGCGCGGAGCAGCTCCAGCACCTCGTCGAGGACGTCCTTATGGACGAGCATCCGGGAGCGGGCGCAGCAGTCCTGTCCGGAGTTGTCGAACGCCCCACCCGGCGCCCCGGCGGCGGCGGCCGCCAGGTCGGCGTCGGCGAAGACGATGCTGGCGTTCTTGCCGCCCAGCTCCAGGGTGAGCCGCTTGATCTGGTCGGCGCAGCCGCGCATGATCCCGCGGCCCACCTCGGTGGAGCCGGTGAAGACCACCTTGCGCACCGCCGGGTGGGTGACGAACCGCTGGCCCACGACCGAGCCCTTGCCGGGCAGCACCTGCAGCACCCCCGCAGGCAGCCCCGCCTCCAGGGCGAGCTCGCCGAGCCGGATGGCCGTCAGCGGCGTCAGCTCGGCCGGCTTGAGGACGACCGTGTTCCCGGCCGCCAGCGCCGGGGCGAACCCCCAGCCGGCGATCGGCATCGGGAAGTTCCAGGGCACGATGACGCCCACGACGCCGAGCGGCTCCGGGAAGGTCATCGCCACACCGCCGGCCACGGGGATGGTGCGCCCCCCGTGCCGCTCCGGGGATCCCGCGTAGTAGCGCAGGACGTCGCGCACGTTCGCGGCCTCGCCGCGGGCGTTGCCGATGACGTGGCCGGCGTTGCGCACCTCCAGTTGGGCGAGCTCCTCCAGGTGCTCATCGACCACGTCGCCGAACCGCTGCAGCAGCCGGGCGCGGTCAGCGGGGGAGACCCGGCGCCAGCTCTCCAGCGCCCGGGCCGAAGCCTCGATGGCGCGGTCGGTCGCGGCCTCGTCGAGCAGCTCGACCTCCTGCAGCACCTCCTCGGTCGCCGGGTTGCGGACGCTGGTGGTCGTGGTCATGCGCGGGTCGCCTCCTGGGATCGGGTCGCATGGTGGGCGAGGGCCTCGCGGCCAGGTTCGCTGCCGGCGCGACGCCGGCACTCCTCGACGAGCGCGGCGAAGAGCCGCAGGTCCTCGTGGTTCTCCTCGGGGTGGAACTGCACGCCGACCACCCAACCGCCGGGCGGCAGCAGCCCTGAGCCATCGGGCTCGACGGCCTGGACCAGCCCGTCGGCCGAGCGCGCCGTCGCCCAGAGCCCGGCCGCTACCTGGTCGATGGCCTGGTGGTGGTAGCACGGGGCGCTGGTCTGCTCACCGAGGATCTCGCGCACCCGCGAGCCCGGCTCGGTGGTGAAGCTGACCTGCCCGTAGGTGGCGGGGGCAGGCCGGTACTGCTCGTGGCCGACCACGTCGGGGACGTGCTGGTGCAGGGTGCCCCCGAGCAGCACGTTGAGCACCTGCACCCCCCGGCAGATCGCCAGCACGGGGGTGCGGTGCGCCAGCGCGGCCCGGGTGACCGCGAGCTCGTAGTCGTCGCGGTACGGCTCGGGCTCGGTGTGCGGGCCGCGCTGCTGCCCGTAGCTGTCCGGGTGCATGTCGGCGCCCCCGACCAGCACGAGGCCGTCGATCGCGTCCACCACGGTCGGTTCCAGGCCCCGCGGCGGCAGCAGCACGGGGGACCCGCCGACGGCCACGACCGCCTCCACGTAGGCGGCCGGGACGACTGCTGCGGGGCGCCGCCAGTCGCCCCAGGCGGCCTCCTTGTAGTAGGTGGTGAGCCCGATGAGGGGACGCCGGGTCATAGCCGCTCGAACCCCCGGCGCAGCTCCCAGTCGGTGACGGCCGCGTCGTAGGCCTCGATCTCCACGTCGGCGAAGTTCACGTAGTGGCGCACCACCTCCTCGCTGAAGGCGGCCTTGGCCACGTCGGAGGCGGCGAACAGGTCGCGGGCCTCCCGCAGCGTGCGGGGCACGTGCGGGGCCTGCGAGGTGTAGGCGTTGCCGGTCGTCTCCGGCTCGAGCGGCAGCTCCTGCTCGATGCCGTGCAGGCCGCCGGCCAGCATCGCCGCCAGCGCCAGGTAGGGGTTGGTGTCCCCGCCGGGGAGCCGGTTCTCCAGCCTCGCCGAGGCCCCCTGCCCGACCAGCCGGACGGCGCAGGTCCGGTTGTCCATGCCCCAGGCGACCGCGGTGGGCGCGAACGAGCCGACCGCGAACCGCTTGTAGGAGTTGATGTTGGGCGCGTAGAAGAGGGTGAGCTCGCGCATCGTCGCCAGCACCCCGGCGATGAAGTGGTCGTACAGCGGGGTGCGGGTGCGGCGCTCGGCGTCCCAGAAGACGATGCTGTCATCCGGCCCGCGCAGCGACAGGTGGATGTGGCAGGAGTTGCCCTCGCGCTCGTTGGGCTTGGCCATGAAGGTGATGGCCTTGCCCTCCAGGGCGGCGATCACCTTGGCGCCGGTCTTGTAGACGCTGTGGTTGTCCGCGGTGGTGATCACGTCGTCGTAGAGGAAGCCGATCTCGTGCTGGCCGAAGTTGCACTCGCCCTTCGCTGACTCGACCGTCATGCCCGCGGCGTACATCTCGCGCCGGATCCGGCCCAGCAGCGGCTCCACGCGGGCGGACCCGACGATGGAGTAGTCGACGTTGTACTGGTTGGCCGGCCGCAGGTCCCGGTAGCCGCGCTCCCACGCCTGCTCGTAGGTGTCGTCGTAGACCATGAACTCCAGCTCGGTGCCGGCGACGGCCCGCCAGCCGTGGCCGGCGGCCCGCTCGACCTGTCGGCGCAGCATGCTGCGCGGGCTCATCGGGACCGGCTGGCCGTCCGTGCGCGCCAGGTCGCACTGGACCAGCGCGGTCCGGTCCTGCCATGGGAGGCGCCGGATCGTGTCCAGGTCCAGCTCGAAGACCATGTCGCCGTAGCCGGACTCCCAGGAGGTCATGTCGTAGCCGTCGACGGTGTTCATGTCGGTGTCCACGGCCAGCAGGTAGTTGCACCCCTCCACTCCGTGACCGAGCGCGTGGTCGACGAAGTAGGGAGCGTGCAGGTACTTGCCCTGCAGCCGGCCCTGCATGTCCGTGAAGGCGACGATCACCGTCTCGATATCGCCGCGCCTGATGTCGTCGCGGAGCTGGTCGAGGGTGAGCATCCTGCCCGACCGGGGGTGGGTGCTGGGTGATGCGGTCATGGATGGGACCTCCGTCGGGGCCGTCAGCGCAGTGTCGACTCGGCCTGGGTGATCTGGGCGAACTCCTCCTCGGGGGCGCTCGCGACCAGGTGGTGGCGGCTGTAGAACCAGAAGTAGGCCACGGCGGCCACGAACACGGCGGCGGTGATCGCCGCGGCCTGGACGTCGACGAAGAAGGTGGCGATGACCGCGATCACGCTCAGCACGAGGGCGATGCCGGTGGTGACCGTCCCGCCGGGGGTCACGTAGCCGCGGGGCAGGTCGGGCTCCCGCCGCCGCAGCAGGATGTGGGAGAGGTTCAGCAGCACGTAGGAGACGGTGGCGCCGAAGACCGCGATGTTGATCAGCAGCGCGCCGTTCTCGGTGATGGCGGCGAGCAGGAAGCCGATGCTGCCGGGCACCAGGAGCGCGACGTAGGGGGTCTTGCGGCCGCCGGTCAGGGACAGCCAACGGGGCAGGTAGCCGGCCCGGGAGAGGGCGAACAGCTGCCGCGAGTAGGCGTAGATGATCGAGAAGAAGCTGGCGACCAGCCCGGCCAGGCCCGCGTAGTTGACGAACCCGGCCAGGGCCGAGTTCTCCCCGAGGGCGGCCCGCAGCGCCTCGGGCAGCGGGTTGTCCGACTCGGCCATCAGCGAGGAGCCGGCGGCGCCGGGCACGAGCACCAGCATGAACGCCGCGAACACCAGGAGGATGAGCATCCCGACGATGATCCCGCGGGGCATGTCCCGCTTGGGGTCGGCGGTCTCCTCGGCGGCGAGGGGCACCCCCTCGATGGCCAGGAAGAACCAGATCCCGTACACGAGGGCGGCCATGGCGCCGGCGATGCCCATGGGCAGGAAGGCGCTGGACAGCGCGGAGCCGTCCGGGTCGATGTCGAACAGGTTGGCGACCCGGAAGTGGGGGAGCAGCCCGACGACGGTGGCGACCAGCGCGATGACGGCGATCACGGTGATGCCGAACATGATCTTCAGCGCCTCGCCGACGCCCCAGAGGTGGAGGCCGACGAAGAGGACGTAGGCGGCGAGGAAGATCGGCCAGCCGCTGGTGAGGCCGAACAGGCCGAGGGCTTCGACGTAGCCGCCGATGAAGACGGAGATGGCGGCCGGGGCGACGGCGTACTCGATGAGGACCGCCACGCCGGTGGCGAACCCGCCGAGGGGTCCGAGCGCGCGCCGGGCGAAGCCGTAGCCGGCACCCGCGGTGGGCAGCGTGGAGGACATCTCTGCCAGTCCGAAGACCATGCAGGTGTACATGACGCCCATCAGCACGGTCGCGATCAGCAGGCCGCCCCAGCCGCCCTGCCCGAGGCCGAAGTTCCAGCCGGCGAAGTCGCCGGAGATCACGTAGGAGACCCCGAGCCCGGCGAGCAGGACCCAGCCCGCCGCGCCGCGCTTGAGCTGCCGGTGGCGGTGGTAGTCCTCCGTGACCGTCGTGTAGTCGACGCGCGACTTCGTGGCCATGTGTCGGTCCCGTCTCTCAAAGGATCAGTTGTAGACCTTTAGGCCTGCGCGGCAGTGTCGCGCGGCGGGGGCGGGCCGTCAACCCCCCCTTCCGGGCCGGGTCCGCCGGGGCGGGGGGTGACAGTACTGTGGCCGCATGGCCAGCGACTCTCGTCTGCTCGCTGACGTGGCACCGGTGCGGTCGGGCAACGTCTTCGAGGAGACGATGGAGCACCTGCTGCGGCTGCTGCGGCTGGGCCAGTTCCCGCCCGGGACGCGGATGCCCCCGGAGCGTGAGCTTGCCGAGGCCCTCGGGGTCTCCCGCACCACGCTCCGGGAGGCGCTCGCGGAGCTGCAGCAGGCCGGGTACGTGCAGGCGCGTCGTGGCCGCTACGGGGGCACCTACGTCGCCCCGGTCCTGCCCGCACCGCAGGCGCCGGAGGTCCCGACGCTGGACGCCGCCGAAGTCGAGGACGTGCTGACGCTGCGTGCCGTCGTGGAGCCGGCCGCCGCCAGGCTCGCCGCCGAGCGGCTGCCGCGGGCAAAGCAGCTGGCTCGGGTGCAGGAGGCGCACGAGCAGCTGGTGGGCGTGCCGGTCGAGGCGTACCGCCCGTTGGACTCCCGGTTCCACCTGGAGGTGGCGCGGCTGTCGGGGACGCCGAGCCTGGTCGCCGTGGTCGCCGACGTGCGCAACCAGGTCAACCGGCTGCTGGACCGGATCCCGCTGCTGCCTCCGAACCTGGACCACTCGACGCAGCAGCACGCCGCCCTGCTCGAAGCGCTCGAGCAGGGCGACCCGGTCGCGGCGGAGGCGGTCATCACTGACCATCTCCAGGGGACCGCCGCTCTGCTGCGTGGCTTCCTCACCTGAGCGGTCCGGGGGCCCCGGTGCACGCCCGGATCCGGCTGGGCGCCGTCACCGGCGAGTTCGGGTAGGCCACGCAGACGAGCGGCGTCCTCGCGGCCCCGGACCTAGGCTCGGTGCCGATGACCCGGTCGGAACAGCAGCCGAGAACACAGCAGCCCGCCCGAGCCACGGTGGGGCTGCGGTCCTACGCCCCGGAACCACCGCAGGGCTCCGAGCGGTTCCGGTGGTGGAGCCCCGGGCTGCTGTGGGCGATGTCGGCGGTGGGGTCCGGGTCGGTGCTGTTCACCCCCCGCATCGGGTCGGAGTACCGCTACGAGCTGCTCTGGCTGCTGTGGCTGGTCGCGCTGCTGATGTGGGTGATGATCCGTGAGGCGGGCCGGTTCGCCGTGGTCACCGGGCGGACGTTGCTGGACGGCTACTCGACCCTGCCCGGTCCCCGCCACTGGGCACTGTGGCTGGTGCTCGTGCCGCAGCTGGTGGCTGCCGTCGCCGGTGTCGGCGGGCTCAGTGCTCTCGTGGGCAGCGCGCTGGCCGCGGAGCTACCCGGCGACCTGCTGCTGTGGTCGCTCGTGGTGCTCGCGGCCGGTCTCGGGATCGTGGTCAGCGGCGGCTTCCGGGCGGTCTCTCGGGTAGCGCTGGTGCTCGCACTGGTCCTGGTGTCGGTCATGGTGGCCGCCGCGGTGGGGGTGTTCGCCTCGCCCGGCGACGCCGCGGCCGGGCTGGTGCCGGGCGTCCCGGGGCAGCTGGACGTGCCGTTCGTGCTGCCCTGGATCGGCACCATCCTGGCCGGCTCGATGGGCATCATCTGGTTCTCGTACTGGACGGCCGCCCGCGGCTTCGGCGGCGGCACCGCGGAGGAGTCCGAGCCGCCACCGGGCTCGGAGGCGCTGCCCGAGGCCGCCACCACCCGGCGGGTAGCGGCGTGGCTGCGCACCATGTCCGCCACCGCGGCCGTCGGCGTGGTCACCGGCACCGTGGTGATCACCGCGTTCCTGGTGCTGGGCGCCGAGCTGCTGGCGCCGGAGGGCATCATGCCGGCCGGCACCGACGTGGCCGACCAGCTGACCCGGCTGCTGTCGGACGTGTGGGGCGAGGCCGGTCACTGGCTGATGGTGGCCGCCATCGTGACCGCGCTCGGCGGCAGCGTGCTGGCCAACCAGGACGGCTGGTCGCGGTCGTTCGCCGACATCGTCCTGCTGCTGCGGCGCGGGCGCGGTGGCGACCCCGCCAGCGAGACGCCGGTGGAGGAGAACGGCTGGCTGTCGCGGCTGCTGTCCTGGCGGCCGCGTGGGATGCGCCCGAGGCAGGCGCTGACGATCTTGTTCGCCACGGTGGTGACCGGGGTGCTCCCGGCCGTGGTGATCGTGCTGGTGCGCGACCCGGTCGTCATCATGTCCGCCTCCGGGGTGGTCGCGACGATCCACACCCCGTTCATCGTGTTCGCCACCCTGGCGGTCAACCGCCGGGTGCCGCAGCCGGTGCGGCCCGGGCTGGCCGCGGCCGGCGCCATGGCCCTGGCGGGGATCTTCTACACCGGGTTCGCCGGCCTCTACTTCGCCGACATGGCGGGGCTGCTGGGCTGAGGCCCGCTACGGCAGCAGGCTGACGTCCTCGCCCGCGAGCTGAGCCCGGAAGCCGTCCTGCTGCACGGCCACGTCCTGCAGCTCCAGTCCCTCGGGCAGTCCCTCGATCTCGTGCTCGATGGTCACCAGCCCGCGGGCGGCGGCGGCGATCGCGTCACCGAGCAGGTCCGGCCCGCCGACGTCGATGTGTCGTGGCTCGACGACGAGCGTGCCCGACTCGACCTCGACGGTCCCGGTCGCCACGACGCGCAGCTGTCGGCCCCACACCTCGACGGTGCGCTCGACGACGGCCTGCCCGCCGTCGCCGGCGCGGACCGTGGTCCCGGCCCCGAGCTCGTCGGCGACGACCGGGAACGGAACCGTGGCGGCCACGGCGACGTGGGCGGCGACCAGCCCGTCCGGGCCGGTGAGCACGTCCTGCCCGGTGGCGGAGACCTCGCGCAGGCTGCTGCTGGCGGTCACCACGGTCCCGGCGTCCAGGGTGAGCTCGTCGAGCCAGACCTCCTCCTCGTCCAGGCCCGCGGGCGGGTCCGCGCCCGGCACCGGCTCCGGGGTGCCCGGCGAGGCGTCCGGTCCCTCGCCGTCCCGGCCCACCGGCTCGGTCACCGCCCACCACAGGACCGCCCCGAGGAGCAGGAGGATGAGGACCGCCCCCGCGGCACCGATCAGCCAGTCCCTCACCCGCGCCCGGTCCATCACGCCAGTGTGAGGGACCGTCACCCGTCAGCGGCGCGGCAGGCCGAGCAGCAGCCGGTCCAGCAGCGAGCCGCTGCGGTGGGCCCGGCCCTCGTCGAGGGAGACGTTGCCGCCGGTCCACGGCGGGTCGCCCTCCCGGGCCGCCTGGCTGTCGTCAGGTAACGGGTGCTCGGCCAGCGAGCGCTCGAGGGCCTCCCGCACCGACAGGTACGGCCCCTCCGCGCCGTCGAGCACCTCGCGCACGACGTGGTCGCCGCACACCAGGTCGTGGCCGAGGCTGTCGAACAGTGCCTGGACCGTGCCCGCCGGGACGCCGGCGACCAGGCCGGCGGCCGCGCCCGCGAGCCTGCGCTGGGGGATCGGCACCCGCACCTGCACCCGCTGCAGCCGGGCCACCTCGGCGTACCGCTCGACCAGCTCCGCATAGCTGAGGACCTCGTCGCCGCCGATGTCGTAGTGGCCGTGTCGCGGCTCCCCGCGCAGGCCGGCGAGCAGCAGCCGCACCACGTCCTCGATCGCGATCGGCTGCACCTGGTTCGTCAGCCAGGCGGGCACGGGGACGACCGGCAGCCGCTCGCTGAGCTGGCGCAGGATCTCGAACGACGTCGAGCCGGCGCCGATGACGATCGCCGCCCGCAGCACCAGGGCCGGCACCCCGCCGCTGACGAGGATCTCCTCGACCTGGTGCCGGGAGCGCAGGTGGACCGACAGCTGCTCGTCGGGCACCGCGGGCGGCAGGATCCCGGAGAGATAGACCAGCCGCTGCACGCCCGCGCTCTCGGCGGCACGGGCCAGCTGGTAGGCCGCCCGCCGGTCGCGGGCGACGAAGCCCTCGCCGTCGCCCATCGAGTGCACCAGGTAGAAGATCGCGTCGACACCGGTCACCGCCTGCTCGACGCTGTCCTCCTCGAGCAGGTCGAGCCCGAGCACGCGCACGTCCGGGCTGCTACTCCACGCGTAGCGGCTCGCGCGGGCCGGCTCGCGCATGCCGGCGGTGACGGTGTGGCCCTCGGAGAGGAGGGCCGGCACCAGCCGGGACCCGACGTAGCCGGCGGCGCCGGCGACGAGGACGTGCACGGGGACCTCCACGGGTGCCGGATCGGCCGGACGGCCAAGGGGTGTCCCCAACCTAGCGCCGCGCTGCGTAGGGTGCCCGCTATGGAGACGGTGCAGCTGGCGGGACTGGAACGGCCGTGGTCGCGGGTGGTGCTGGGGACGATGACGTTCGGTGACACCGCGGACGCCCGGGAGGCGGCGGCGATGGTGGAGGCGGCCCTGGAGGCGGGCATCACGTCGCTGGACACGGCCAACGTCTACGCCGGTGGCGAGACCGAGCGGATCCTGGCCGACATCCTGCGCGACCGGGACGACGTGCTGCTCGCCACCAAGGCCGGCATGCCGCACCCGGACGCCGGCGACCACGCCCCGCTGTCGGCCGCCGGGCTGCGGGCCTGCCTGGAGGCCAGCCTGCGGCGGCTCGGTCGCGACCGCGTCGACCTGTTCTACCTGCACAAGCCGGACCGGGACACCCCGGTGACCGAGACGATGGCCACGCTGGCCGACCTCGTCGGCGAGGGCCGCGTCGGCGCGGTCGGGGTGTCCAACCACGCCGCCTGGCAGATCGCGGACGTCAACGCCGTCGCCGACCAAGCGGGCTGCCCGCGTCCGGTCGTGGCCCAGCAGCTCTACAACGTGGTGGGCCGGCGGCTGGAGGAGGAGTACGCCGAGTTCGCCGCGACCACCGGGCTGCACACGGTGGCCTACAACCCGCTGGCCGGTGGGCTGCTCACCGGGCGCTACCAGCCCGACGAGGAACCGGTCGACGGCCGTTTCGGCAGCTCGGCGATGGCGGAGCGGTACCGCGACCGCTACTGGAACCAGCAGACGTTCGCGGCGGTCGCCGAGCTGACCCGCGTCGCCGAGGAGGCCGGGCTGTCGCTGGTGGAGCTGTCGCTGCGGTGGCTGCTCGGGCGCCCCGCCACCGGCTCCGTGCTCATCGGCAGCTCCCGGACCGCCCAGCTGCGGCAGAACCTCGACGCGCTGGCGCGCGGGCCGCTACCGGAGGACGTGCAGCGGGCCTGCGACGACGTCGGGGACCGGCTGCGCGGGCCGATGCCGCGCTACAACCGCTGACCCGGGGCGCGAGGCGGCAGCCCCAGCCGGTCCTCGAGCGCGTGCTCAACGTGGGGCACCAGGACGGCGACCGACGGCGGGAGCCGTCGGACCAGGCTAGTGCGCAGCGTTGCCGTTCTCGGCCACGGTGACGGTCTCCGGGCGGCCCTCGAGGCACCGGTAGCGCAGCAGCACCAGCCCTTCGGGGAACGACTGTGGTGGCTCCAGCTGAGCGAACCGGGTGGCTGCGGTGCCTTCGGGGAAGAGCTTCTTGCCCTGCCCGAGCACTACCGGGCACACCCACAGGTTCACCTGGTCGACCAGGGCCTCGCGGAACAGGGTGTGCAGCAGGTTCGCGCTGCCCCAGGTGTGGACCTGCTCATGCCGCTGCCGCAGCGCGGGGACGTCGGCGGCCACGTCGGTGATGTGGGTGCTGCCCTCCCAGGACAGCTCCGGCGTGCCGCGGGACGCGACGTACTTGGGGACCCGGTCGAAGACCTGCCCGATCTCGTCGGGCTGGCCCGGCCAGTAGCCACGGAAGATGTCGTACGTCGTGCGACCGAGCAGCAGCGCGTCGGATGCCTGCACGTGCGCCGCCAGCTGGCTGCCGGACTGTGAGCCCCAGAACGGGCGCTCCCAGCCGGCGTACGCGAAGTCCCCGTCCTGCTCGGTGGGGCCACCGTTGGCCTGGATCACGCCGTCGAGCGTGGTGATCATGTTGACGTGCAGCTCACCCATCGCGCGACCTCCTCCTCGCTCGTCGTGCCGACGTTGATGCTCATGTCGACCCCCGCTGGGTGCTGAACTCATCTGCGGGGATGGGAGCCGAGCCGGTGTCGCTACCCGACCACCACCTTGCCGAGCGCGCGTCCCTCGCCCACGTGAGCGAGCGCTGCCGGGACCTCGTCGAGCGTGAAGGTGCGGTCGATGTGGATGGTGACGTCCCCCGCCACGCACAGCGCGGCGAGCGGCTCGAAGTGGGGCGGTCCCTCCCTGACCGCCAGCACCCCGATCGAACGACCGGTGAGCCGCCCCGCCAGCCACCCGACGGTGAGCACGCGCAGCAGCGTGCGCACCGACCCACCGACGCACCGGTAGGTGCCGCCGGGCGCCAGCGCGCGGCGGTAGGCGAACACCGACCGGTGCGCCACCAGGTCCAGGACCAGGTCGTACCGTTCGGACGTGCGCGTGAAGTCGTTCCGGCGGTAGTCGATGACCTCGTCCGGCCCGACCGACCGCATGAAGTCCAGCTTGCCGGCGTTGTCGACGCCGGTGACGTGAGCGCCCAGCCGCTTGGCGAGCTGGATCGCGAACGATCCGGATCCGCCGCCAGCGCCGTTGATCAGGACCCGGCTGCCCCGGGTGGCGGGCGTGGTGCCCTGCAGGGCGATGGCCCCCGCCTGCGGGATGGTCGAGGCGGCCGCGAACGACAGCCGCGCCGGCTTGCGGGCGAGGACGGACTCCGGCGCGACCGCGTACTCGGCGAAGCCACCCTTCAGCGCGAGGTTGTCCCCATACACCTCGTCTCCGGACCGGAACCGGGTCACCCCCTCGCCCACGTCGTCGACCACGCCGGCGATGTCGGAGCCCAGCGTGCGGCGTGAGGGGGAGCTCAGCCCGCCCATCCGCGGTACGCCGGTCTCCCGCGCAGCGCCTCCCAGTCGCTGAGGTTGACCGAGGTCGCGGCGACCTGCACCCGCACCTGCCCCGGGCCCGGGGAGGGCACGGGCACCTCCTTGACGTGCAGCACCTCGGGGAGCCCGTACCGCTCGTAGACGACGGCCTTCACCTCGCCCTCCGGCTAGCCGCCGCGGCCGCTGACTCGGCTGAGGAGCCGACGGGCGGCGGCTGGGCGGGTGCTCATCCGGTCAGTCTGGCGGTGCCGGGGCCGGGGCGGCAACGCGCTGCCGCCGGGCTCGGCCCAGCAGCCGGTGCGCGTCGTCGCCGGCCAGCTGGCGGCCCCGGACCCCAGGCGTCGTTTCAGCGAGGTGGCGAGGTGGCGGCCTGGGGGTCAGGCGACGGTGGGTGCTCACCGGTTCGCGTCGGTGCGCAGCAGGCGCCACCCGCCACCGGCCAGCGCCGCGACCGCCCACGCGGCGAGGGTGAGCCGTGCCGACGTCGTGGTCATGTCGTCGCTCGGCCCCTCGCCGAAGACCAGGAACAGCGCGCCCGCTCCGGGCAGGTGAGCGGCGACGGTGACGGCCCACGGGTATCCCAGCTGCGCCAGCAGCAGCGGGAGCACCAGCATGAGCGCGAGCACGCTGACCAGGCCGGCCGCGGTGCTGCGGGTGACCAGCGCCAGCCCGACCCCCAGCAGCGCGCCACAGCCGAAGACGAGCCCCAGCCCGGCGAGCATCTCCGCGCCCGCTCTCACCGGCAACCCGGACTCGGGCACGAACAGCCACACCACCACGCTCGCGGACGCCACCAGGACCAGCGCGAGCACGCTCGCCGTGGCAGCGATCACACCGGCTCGGGCGGCCAGCAGCACACCACGCCGGGGCGTCCACTGCAGGGTCGGCACGATGCCACCGGTGCCGTCGTCGGCCGCGCCGGTGACCACGGACATCGCGGTGATCCCGAAGAGCGCGAACATGGCAGTCTGCCGGCCGGCGTCCCAGGCGCTGGCGCCCGGAGGGACGCCCGCGGGGTCGCCGGAGGCGTCGTAGCCCATGAGCGTGCCGACACCGACCACCGCGACGGTGATCGCACCGACGAAGGCCCAGCTGGAGCGGACGCTCCAGATCCGGCCCCACTCGGCCCGGCCGGTGCGGGTGAGGACGGTCACGGTGCTCATCGGGTCGCTCCGTTCGCGATCGGCTCGGCCGGGCGGCCGTGGTAGTCGACGCTGTCCTCGGTGAGGGACAGGTAGGCGTGCTCGAGTGACTGCTCGACCTCGGCGAGGTGGTGCACCGGGACACCGCGGGCGTGGGCGAGGTCGCCGATCTCGCTGGCGGGCAGGCCGGTGACCTCCAGCTCTCCCGGGGCGGTGCGCTCCACGACGCCACGGTCGGCCAGGAGCTGACCCAGCGCGTCGGCCCGTGGCGTCCTGACCCGTACCCGCTGCCCGCCCAGCCCGCGCAGCACCTGGTCGATGTCGGCGTCGGCGATCAGCCGTCCCCGGCCGATGATGACGACGCGGTCGGCGATCAGCTGCATCTCGCTCATCAGGTGGCTGGAGACCAGCACGGTGCGCCCCTCGTCGGCGAAGCCACGCAGCAGCGTGCGGACCCAGCGGACGCCGTCGAGGTCGAGACCGTTGACCGGCTCGTCGAACAGCAGGACCGGCGGATCGCCGAGCAGCGCGGCGGCGATCCCCAGCCGCTGCCGCATCCCGAGCGAGTAGCCCTTGATGCGCCGCCCGGCGGCCTTCCCCAGGCCGACCTCCGCGATGACCTCCTCGACCCGGGAACGCGCGATGCCGTTGCTCCGCGCCCCGATCCGCAGGTGGGCGCGTCCGGTCCGGCCTGGGTGCATCGCCCCGGCATCGAGCAGGGCCCCGACCTCGCGCAGCGGTGCCGCGAGGTCGACGTACCGCCTGCCATGGATGGTGGCCGTGCCGCTGGTGGGTCGGTCCAGGCCCATCACCACCCGCATCGTCGTCGACTTGCCCGCCCCGTTGGGCCCCAGGAAACCGGTGACCTTGCCCGGCTCGACGTCGAAGGAGACGCCGTCGACGGCCCGCACGCTGCCGTACTGCTTGCTGAGGGATCGCACGCTGATCATGGTTGGAACGCTAGGTCCGAGGCGGGACGGAGAGAGCGAGCGAACTGTGAAGGTTCCGTGCAGGTCAGCCGGCCGGCGGCCGCTATTCGGCGAGCAGTGCCGCCAGCGTGCCGCCCAGCTGGTAGGCGGCCTCCCGGTGCTCGTCGGTGACGTCGCCGACGACCTCCAGCACCTCGGCCTGCTGCCGCCAGCCGAGCGCGCCGACGATCGACCTGACCGAGCGCACCGCGCCAGCGGTGTCGTAGCGGCCGTGCACGTACAGCCCGAACGGGCGCCCGTGCGTGGCCCCGACCGACTCGTCGGCCGCTCCGCTGGCCGAGAGCGCGCCACCGACCTGGAGGAACGTGCTGTCGAAGAAGTGCTTGAGGGCCCCGGACATGTAGCCGAAGTTGGCCGGTGTCCCGAGCAGGTAGCCGTCGGCGGCCAGCACATCCTCCGCGCTGGCCGCGATGGCTCCTCGCTCGAGCACCTCGACGCCCTCGATGAGGTCGTCGCGGGTGCCGGCCAGCACCGACTCGGTCAGCGCGCGCACCCCGCGAGTGGGGGAGTGGTGGACCACCAGCAGCCGTTTCATCGGCCCGGCCCGGTCAGGCGCTGACCACGGCAGACCGCGCCCGCGAGCACGGGACGTGGTGGCGAGGTGGGCATCGAGGCTCCTTCGGGTACCCGTCTCGCCTCACCGTAGTGGGAGACGACCACGGCGGCAGATGACCTCCCGCGTGGTCTCGCCGCGGGGCTAGGCTCGCTCCATGAGCGCCTCGGAGGCGGAGCTCCTGCTGGCCGGGCTGAACCAGCGCGTCCGCCACCTCACCGTGCGGATCCAGGACCTGGTCGCCTCGCTGCTGCCGGACGCGCAGGAGGAGGTGGACACCACGGCCCGGCTGCTGGCCTTCACCTACCACCCGGGCACCTCCGACGGCCTCATCGTGGCGGTCGTGCCGCACACCACGCACGTGAACCTGCTGTTCGCACGCGGCGCCGAGCTCACCGAGGTCGACCGCCACGGCCTGCTCGAGGGCACCGGCAAGCGGGCGCGCCACATCCGGTTCCACGACGAGACCGAGCTGGACCGGCCCGGGATCGCAGCGCTGGTCGAGGAGGCCGCGCGGCGCACCCCGCGCCGGTAGCGGCACGGACCGGCTGCGGCTAGGCGCCGGGGAACCGGCCGGCCCGCACCAGCTGCCCGGGCAGGTCTCGCCCGAGGACGCCGGTGACCCAGCGCGCGACCGCCAGCAGCGCGTCCAGGTCCACACCGTGCTCGACCCCCTCCTTCTCCAGGAGGTAGCACAGGTCCTCGGTTGCGATGTTGCCCGTGGCCCCGGGCGCGAACGGGCACCCGCCGAGCCCGGCGACGGAGGCGTCCAGCACGGCCACCCCCTCCTCCAGCGCGGCGTAGGCGTTGGCGTACCCGGTGTTGCGGGTGTTGTGCAGGTGCAGCCCCACCGGCACGCCGAGGTCCTGGGACCCCCGCAGCAGCGCCCGGACCTGGCGAGGCGTGCCGACGCCGATGGTGTCCGCGTAGAGCAGCTCGTCGGCGCCCTCGATCCGGTGTGCCACCTGCAGCGGGAGACCCGGGTCGACCGCCCCCTCGAACGGGCACCCGAACGAGGCCGCGAGGGTGACGGTCACCCGCCTGCCGTCGGCGCGCGCGGCCGCTACCAGCTCGTTGGTCTCGGTGATGCTTTGCTCGACCGGCCGGCCCTGGTTGCGCTGGTTGAACGTCTCGGTCACGCAGAACGCCAGGTGCACCTCCTCGACCGGTGCCTCCCGCAGCCGCTCGTAGCCGCGCGGGTTGAGCACGAGAGCGCCTCGGGTGACGCCGGGCGCGTGACCGGTGGCGATGACCTCCTCGACGCCGGCCATCTGCGGCACCCGCTTCGGGTTGACGAAGCTGCCCACCTCGATGCGGCCCAGCCCGGTCCCGGCCAGGCGCGACACCAGCTCCGCCCGCACCGCGGGGGAGAGGTGCTCCGGCTCGTTCTGCAGGCCGTCCCGCGGCCCGACCTCGACCAGCTGCACCACGTCAGCGGCCATCTCACACCACTCCCTCAGCTGCCAGCCGCTGCCGGCGGCTCTCGTCCAGGCCCACCAGCCCACCCCAGATCTCGTCGTTGTGCTCACCCAGCTCCGGTCCCAGCCACCGCAGCCGGCCGGGCGTCCGGGACAGCCGGGGGGTGACGTTCTGCAGCGGGAAGTCGCCCAGCGTCCGGTGGACCAGCGTCGTGATCGCCTCCCGGGCGCGGAAGTGCTCGTCACCGAGCATGTCCCTGGCCGTGTACAGCAGCCCCGCCGGCACGCCCTCCTCGTGGAGCCGCCCCAGCAGCTGCTGGGTGGGGACCGCGGAGGTCCACTCCGTGATGAGCTCGTCCAGCTCGCTCTGGTGCCGGCCGCGGGCGTCGTGGTCCCGGTAGCGGCCGTCCGTGAGCAGGTCGGGCCGCCCCATGGCCTGCGCCAGCCGGGCGAACACGGTGTCGCGGTTGGCGCCGATGACGACCTGGTCGCCCTCGGCGGTCGGGTAGACGTTGCTGGGGGCCACGCCGGGCAGGATGGACCCGGTCCGTTCCCGGATCACGCCGCCGTGGGCGTACTGCGGGACCAGCGCCTCCATCATCGCCAGCACCGCCTCGTAAATGGCGGTGTCCACGACCTGGCCCTGGCCGGAGCGGGAGCGCTGCACCAGCGCCATGGTGGCCCCGAGCGCGGAGAACAGCCCGGCCAGCGAGTCCCCGATCGAGACCCCGACCCGGCTCGGCGGCGCGGACGGGTCACCGGTGATGTAGCGCAGCCCGCCCATGGCCTCACCGACCGAGCCGAAGCCGGCCCGCTCGGCGTACGGCCCGGTCTGGCCGTAGCCAGTGACGCGCACCATCACCAGTCCCGGGTTGTCGCCGGCGAGGGTGTCGTAGTCCAGCCCCCAGCGCTCCAGGGTGCCGGGCCGGAAGTTCTCGACGAGCACGTCGGCCTGCGCGATGAGCTCCCGGGCCAGCTGCTGGCCCTCGGGGGTGCGCAGGTTGCAGGTGACCGACTTCTTGTTGCGGGCGATGACCGGCCACCACAGCGAGGTGTCGCCGCCCTCCTCCACGCCCCAGCGCCGCATCGGGTCACCGGAGCTGGGGTCCTCGACCTTGACGACCTCGGCGCCGAAGTCGCCGAGCAGCTGCCCGCAGAACGGACCGGCGATGAGGGTGCCCATCTCGACCACGCGGATGCCGGCCAGCGGGCCGGAGTCGGGGGGAGCAGGGGTGTCGGGGGTGGTGGTCACGGGGTGGGGCCCTCCTCACGGGTGCGGCGGATGACGTGGTGGGCGGCGCGGATGTGGCCGGCCATGACGGACCCGGCCCAGCCGCCGTCCCGGGCCCGGATCGCCTCGATGAGCTCACGGTGGTGGCGGACGCTGCGCTCGCGTTCCTGCGCGTCGTAGGAGGCGAAGGCGCTGTGGACGAGGCTGGTCGCGATGACGCTCTCCAGCAGGTGGGTCAGCAGCGGGTTGCCCGAGCCGTCGTGGATGTGGCGGTGGAAGGCCAGGTTCAGCCGGGTCACCTCCGCGGTGGGGCCGTTGGCGGCCAGCTCCTCCTCCATGGCGTTCGCCAGCCGTTCCAGCTCGGCCAGGTCGCCGCAGCCGCCGGTCTCGGCGGCCCGGCGGGCGGCATGGCCCTCCAGCAGTGCCCGCAGGTCGAAGATCGCGTCCACCTCGGCGGCGGAGTGCGAGACCACCCGCGCCCCGCGACGCGGGGTGATCCGCACCAGCCCGTCGCTCTCCAGCCGGCGCAGCGCGTCGCGCACCGGGGTGCGGCTGGTGCCGAGCAGCTGGGCCACGCTCTCCTCCCGCAGCGGCTCGTCCGGCCCCCAGATCCCGGAGAGCACCAGCTCGCGCAGTCGCTGGTAGCTCTCGGCCGTCGAGGTCGGGCTCACGCCGCTACCTGCTCGGTCCGCACGGGGGCGGTGTCGGGGGTGCGCGGGTCCGGCCGGAGGTAGGAGAGCACCACGACCAAGGCCACGTTGGCGAGCAGGCCGATGATGCCGTTGGGCAGGCCCCACGGGCTCTCGTAGCCGGCGAACGTCAGCCCGCCCGCGAGCACCGCCCCGACCGCGGCCCCGACGAGGGCGCCGGTGGCGGACATCCGCTTCCAGTACAGCCCCAGCATGAACGCCGGTGCGATCTGGGCCAGCAGCTCCAGCTTGAGCACGAAGATCTGGTAGAGGGTGCCCGGCGGGTTCCAGGCGATCATCAGCAGCACCGCCACGGCCGCCACGCTCACCCACTTGCCGACCTTGACCTGGGTCGCCTCGTCGGCCCGGCGGCCGATCGCGGTCTGCCCGAAGACGTCGCGGGAGATCATGGAGCCGAACGCCAGCAGGGCCGAGTCGGCGGTGGACACGATGGCGGCGACGACGCCGCCGAAGAAGACCACCATGAGCAGGTACATCACCGGGTGCAGGGCGGCGACGTCGTTGGCCATCCGGCCGACCAGCTGCTCGGACTCGCCCTCGGTCAGCCCGGGGTAGAGGGTGATGCCGATGATCCCGATGACGAACACGAACGCGGTCGTCACCAGCGGCATCCAGGCCATGCCGGCCAGGGACCGGCGCAGCGTCTGCTCGCTGCGCGCCGCGTAGACGCGCTGGATGGCGTGGGGGTACATCGCCGCGGCGAGGCCGACCATGACGATCATCGACAGCCAGCCGACCAGGCCGGGCCACTCCGGGGTGGCGATCTTGTCCGGCGCCTGCGTGTGCAGGTACTCGGTGACCGCGCCCGGGGTGCCGCCGGCCAGGTACAGGCCGCCCAGCAGCAGCGCCAGCACCCCCAGCAGCAGCGCGATGCCCTGCATGACGTCGGTCATGGCAACGGCGCGCATCCCGCCCACCCAGGAGTAGGTGAGCATGACCAGCACGAAGCCGATCACGCCCACCTGGTAGGGGACGGTGTTGCCGGTCAGCCCGCTGATGCCCTGCCCCATGGCCACCAGCTGCTCCAGCAGGTAGTTGCCCAGCCCCCACAGCAGCAGGAAGGTCACCACCCCTGCGAGGGCCCGGGAGCCGAACCGGTGGTGGATCCAGTCGATGGGGGTGACGAAGTGGTGGCGCCGGGCGACCATGTACAACCGCGGCGCGAACAGCAGGTACGCGACCACGACCGCGGTCATGAACGGCACCGACATCCACCAGGAGAACCCCGTGCGGTAGGCGGTCGGGGCGTAGCCCACGACCGAGTTGCCGCTGTACTGGGTCGCGTACAGCGTGAAGAACAGGGCGACCAGGCCCAGGTCCCGGCCGGCCAGGAAGTAGCCGGCCAGCGACTCCTTGGCCCGGGGCCGCCGGCGACCCGCGACCCAGCCGAGGGCGAGCATGATCGCGGCGTAGACCAGCAGGATGATGACACCGCTGGCGCCTCCGAAGGTGAGGTTCACCGGTCCCCCTCCCCACCCTGCTGGCCGCTGGCGTCCTCGACGTCCTCCAGCCGCCACTGGGTCAGGCAGGCCCAGCAGGTGATCGCCGACAGCGCCACGGCCGCCAGGACCGAGACCCAGAACCAGGCGGGCAGGCCCAGCACGAACGGGTCCACCGTCCCGGCAGGGACGTACCAGGGGACTCCCGCCAGGATGGCCACTGCCAGCAGGATCCACAGCAGCGGTCGCGAGATGGGTTCACGGGCGGGCGGCACCGCGCGCTGGTGGGTCATCGTTGATCCCTTCGTGGTCGGACCCACCGAAGGCTTGTATACAAAGAGGCGACCGTCAACCCCAGCCGTCGGGATTTTGCCAAGTTCTGTACACAACGTGGCTCATCCGGTACACAGGTCTGTTATGGCGGCGACCTACATCCACGGCCACGGCGAACCGGTGCTGCGCTCCCACCGGTGGCGCACGGTGCAGAACTCGGCGGCCTACCTGCTGCCCTACCTGCGCCCCGGCCACCGGCTGCTCGACGTGGGCTCCGGGCCGGGCACCATCACCGCCGACCTGGCCCGCCTGGTGGGCCCGGAGCACCTCACCGCGCTGGAGCGGACTGAGGACGCACTCGCGCTCACCCGGGCCGAGCTGGAGCGGCAGCGGGTGGCCGGTCCCCGGCTGCTGGTGGGCGACGCCACGGACCTGCCGCTCCCGGACGACTCCGTCGACGTGGTGCACGCCCACCAGGTGCTGCAGCACGTGGCCGACCCGGTCGCGGTACTGCGGCAGATGCTCCGGGTGTGCCGCCCGGACGGCGTCGTCGCGGCGCGGGACGCCGACTACGCCGCGTTCGCCTGGTACCCGCGCCACCCGGCGCTGGACCGCTGGATGCGCCTCTACCAGAGCGTCGCGCGCGCCGGCGGCGGGGACCCGGACGCGGGGCGGGCGCTGTACGCCTGGGCCCGGGCCGCCGGCGCGGCCTGGGTGGTGCCCAGCACCAGCACCTGGCTGCACGTGGGGGAGGAGGCCCGGTGGTGGGGGGAGCTGTGGGCCGACCGGGTCAGCGACCCTGCCGGCACCTTCGCCCGCACGGCCCTGGAGCGGGGCCTGGCCGACCAGGACGAGCTGGCCGCGCTCGCCGACGGCTGGCGGGAGTGGGCGGGGGAGCCGGACGCGTGGTTCTGCCTGCTGCACGGCGAGGTGCTGTGCGGCCCGGCCGGCGACCCACCGGAGGCCTGACCGGTCACCCGGCCCGGCCGCTACCTCTGCCCGGTTGCCCGCCGTCCGCGGGTCAGCCAGGCCCGAGCGGGAACGTCCGCAGCCAGCCGCACATCCCGGCGCGCCGCGGCCCGGGGTGCCCCTCGGCGTGGTCGTGACGCGCGTCGGCCAGGTAGCTGGCGTCACCGGCCGCCAGCCGGGCCAGCTGCTGGCCGGTGCGGTCGGCCTGGGCGCGGGCGCCCTGCTCCCACCGTTCGGTCCACTCCTCCAGCCGGGGCTTCACCAGCACCGCGGCGGCCTGGTGCAGCGGCTCCAGCGCCTCCGGGCCGTGCTGCTCGACCCGGTCCCGGAGCACGAGGTAACCCTCCAGGGCCAGGTCCCGCCGGCGGCGGGCGGCCTCGGCCACGGCGTCCGGGCCGGCGTCCGACGAGGGCAGCCGGACCGCCTGCTGGTAGCGGTCGGGATCGGCCAGCACGTCCGGCGGGAAGGTCAGCACGGCGTCACCGGCCTCGGGCAGGCCGCGGTTCTGCATGATGACCACGATCTCCAGGCCGCCGGTGTTGACCAGCCGGTGCACCGTGCCGGGGGTGAACCAGAACACCTCGCCGGGTGCGAGGGCGTGCTGGCCGGCGCCGCTACCGTCCAGGGTCTGCACCGCGCCGCTGCCGGCGAGCACGACGTAGGCCTCGGCCGACACGGTGTGCAGGTGCGGGGTCCCCCCACCCACCAGCTCCCAGTCGAGGGCCGTCCCGGCGCCCGGGCCGCTCCCCAGCTCGCCGGCCAGGATGTGGTCGGCGTCCGGCACCGGGAAGTCGTAGACCTGCAGGTGGCTCACGTTCACCGCCCCCGGGAAGCCCGACTCAGCCATCGCCGCCCTCCAGCACGTCGTGGACCCGCTGCACCAGGTCCTGGCACGTCCCAGTGTCCAGCGCGCCGGCATGGACCGCGACCCCGTAGCGGAACGTCAGCGTCGCGCCGGGGTCGAAGCCGACCTCCTCGCTGAAGAACGGTGCGGGGCACAGCGCGGCGAACGGCTCGCTGCGCACGAACCACTGCGGCGGGCAAGCCGGGTTGCCGGGCCCGTCGACCATGACGATGCCCGAGCTGGTCCCGGTGCCGTCGTGCCGGCCGCTGTAGCCACACCAGGACGCGCGCCTGCCGCGCACGTCCTCACCCGAACCGGCCACGCCCGCGGACAGCACCTGCCCGCCGGTGAACGACCGCGGCCCGCGCCAGAACAGCCCGCCGTAGCCGGCGTTCTCCCGGCCCTTGGTGGTGGGGCTGCCGATCGGCAGCGGCTCCTCGCTGCTGTTGCGCATGCTCGAGGTGAAGGTCAGCACCCAGGTCGCCTCGTCCAGCACGCGGGCGCCGAGCGTCCGGGTCTCGGCCACGACCTCGGCGCCGGCCCGGGTGCGCCACACCAGCTCCTCCTCGACCGCGAGCGCCCCGCCGTCGGTGCCCAGCCGGGTGAAGCGCTGGTGCTCCATCGACCCGTTGCTGTCCCGCTGGAGGTAGCCGCCGACCTCGGGCACGTAGTCGCCGCCGCCCCAGAAGTTGTGCCGGCCGACCACCGGCAGCGCCCAGGAGATCCCCTTGTGCCAGACGTGGTCGTGCGGCCGGTACAGGGTGACCAGCTGACCGGCCAGGTCGTGGATCGGGTGCAGGTACGGCTTGGGCGACTCCAGCTGCGGCTCGGCGGGCCGGTGCACGTAGCGGAACAGCAGCCGGCCGCCGCTGCGTGCCTCCAGCGCCTCGTCGTGCTCGACCAGCTCGATCATGGGCGGGTCTCCTCCGGGTCGGTAGCGGCGTGGCTAGGGGCGGCTGGACGTGCCGTCGGCGCCGGCGGCCGGCCAGGGCGTGCCGTCGCCGTCCATCCGGTCGTAGAAGGCGTGGCCGGGGGCGATCTCGCCGGCCCGCACGGTGCGGTCGGTGAACGCCGAGGCGTAGATGGCGGCACTCAGCTCGAGGGTGCGGCGGGCGTCCGGGAGCGGCACCGGCAGCGGCCCGCCGGTCCGGATGGCGGCCAGCGCCCGGCCGACCTGCCCGCGGTGGCTGGTGCGGTCGACCTCCGCCCCTGCCGCCTCGGCGGGGTCGGCGTCATCGACCGGGTCGACGGGGTCGACGGTGTCGCGCGCGCTGCGGCCCGCCTCGTCGGCCCAGCGGGTGGTCAGCTCCTCGTGGCCGGGTGCGGCGGTGAGCCGCCAGTCGGACTCGCCGTGGCCGTACAGGTGGTGCAGCTCGACCGTGGCGTGCTCGGTGTCGAACCGCAGCTCGCTGCTCTCCCGGGGGGACAGCAGCGAGTTGACCACGCTGACCAGCGTGCCGTCGGCCATCGTGACCAGCGCCATCGACACGTCCTCGGTGTCGACGTCGCGGGCCTGCCGGGCCGCGACCGCGCGGACCTCGCGCCACGGGCCGAGCACCGACAGCAGCAGGTCGACCTGATGGATGCCGTGGCCCATCGTCGGGCCCCCGCCCTCGGCGTCCCAGGTCCCGCGCCAGGGCGTCTCGAAGTAGGACGGCGGCCGGTACCACTGGGTGTGGCAGGTGGCCAGCAGCGAGCGGCCCAGGGTGCCGTCACCCAGCCACCGGCGCAGCCGCTCGGCGGCGGCGCCGAACCGGTGCTGGAAGACCACGCCGGCGCGCGCGTGCCGGCCTCTCCGGTCGGCCGGGGCGGCGTCCTGGGCCGCGACCAGCCGGTCGAAGTCCGCCAGCGACAGCGCCGGCGGCTTCTCCAGCAGCACGTGCACCCCGCTGGCCAGCGCCTCCGCGGCCAGCGCCACGTGCGTGCCGGGCGGGGTGCACACGTGCACGACGTCCAGGCCGTCCCCGCTGGCCAGCAGCTCCTGCAGGCTCCCGGCAACGGCGGCCGCCTCGTGCTCCCGGCCGAACTCCTCGGCGCGCCCGCGGTCCAGGTCGGCCACGCCGGCGAGCTCGACGTCATCCCGGTGGGCGCGGAGCGCCCGCGCGTGGGCGGCGGCGATCCCCCCGGTGCCGACGATCCCGGCACGGAGCGGAGCGGAGTCGGGACGGGGAGGCGCGGTCGGCATACGAGTGCCCTCCAGTTGGGAATGCGCTTTCCCTCATCAACCTAGCAGACCCGGGTGCCCCGCGACGATCACCGTGCCGCGCCGACCACCCTGCCGCGCGGAGCGGGGCGCAGCGGCATCACGCCACGCGCTGGAGCAGCACCAGCCCGCCGAGCACCACGGCCGCCACGACCAGCAGCCGGGGCCAGATCCGCCGGAACGGCTTGCCGGCGACGAGCAGGCCCACCACGACCGGCACGCTGAACAGGCTCATCGACAGTCCCGCCCACATCAGGCCCACGACGGGCTCGGGGTCGCCGCACTCGATGAAGCACCCGGTCCAGCTGAACACGGCGAGCAGCGCTACCTGCCCGGCGGGAAGACCCACGACGGCGAGCGCCAGGACGGCGGCCAGGATGCCTCGCACCGCATGTCGCGCACCGGAGCTCCGCCCGCTCGGCCGCGGTGCGGGTCCGAGCCGCCCGTCGGCTTGGTACCCGGCGTGGCCCGGTGACTCCTCCGACGCCGACATGCATGACCTCCCTCGCGTCCCGCCGCAGCGGCGAGAACCGTTGATCCTGACCGAGGGGGTGCCGGTGGGCGCGGCTGAAGGCCGCCCCCCGGTCGCCCTCCGGGAGGAAGACTGCCACAGCCAGGCCGTGCCGTACGCAGCGTGCCCGTCGAGTGGCGCACGGCATCACCGGGCGAATGCTGCCAGCATGGCGGCATGGCCAGCCGTGGTGGCGAGGACCCGCTGGAGCGCTACCGGCGGATGCGCGACTTCGCGCGGACGCCCGAGCCGAGCGGGGAGCGGCCGGAGCCCGAGGACGGGGACCGGCGGTTCGTCGTGCAGCGACACCGGGCGACCCGGCGCCACTACGACTTCCGGCTCGAGATCGACGGCGTCCTGGTGAGCTGGGCGGTGCCCAAGGGGCCGACCCTTGACCCCGGCGCCCGGCGGCTCGCGGTGCACGTGGAGGACCACCCGATCGAGTACCTGCACTTCGAGGGCGTGATCCCCGAGGGGGAGTACGGCGGCGGTGACGTGATCGTGTGGGACATGGGGAGCTGGGAGCCGGTCAAGCCCGACGACCCCGCCACGGGGGTCCGGGAGGGCGAGCTGCACCTGGACCTGCACGGGGAGAAGCTGGCCGGCCGGTTCGTCTTGGTGCGCACCGAGAAGGGCGACTCGGGTGGGGACAAGGAGCAGTGGATGCTGCTGCACAAGAAGGACGAGCACGCGGTGGAAGGGTGGGACGCCGAGGACCACCCCCGCTCGGTGCTGACCCGCCGCACCAACGCCGAGGTCAAGGCCGACCCCGACCGGCTCTGGCGCTCGGACCTGCCGGCGGCCGAGGCCGCGGTGGAGCTGCGGGCGGAGGCGCCCGAGGCCCCTACCCTCGAGCAGCTGGAGGCGCTCGACGCGCTGGGGGAGGAGGGCGACTGGGAGGTGTTCGGCCGCACGGTGCGGGTGACCAACCTCGACAAGGAGCTGTTCCCGGCGCGCGAGGGGGAGCAGCCGGTCAGCAAGCGGGAGCTGCTGCGGTACGCGGCCGCGATCGCCCCGGTGGTGGTGCCGTACCTGGCCGGCCGGGCGCTCAACATGCACCGGTACCCGCAGGGCGCCGGCGGCAAGGGGTTCTGGCACAAGGAGCTGCCCGACCACGCGCCGGACTGGCTGCCTCGGTGGGACAACCCGGACGCCGACCCGGGGGAGACGCAGACCTACCTGGTGGTCGACGAGGCGGCGGCGCTGGTGTGGGCGGCGAACTACGGGGCGCTGGAGTGGCACCCGTGGACCTCCCCGACCGAGGCGCCGGACCGGCCGAGCTACGTGCTGTTCGACATCGACCCCGGCGAGCGCACCGGCTGGGAGGAGACGTTGGAGCTGGCACGGCTGCACCGCACCGCCTTCGACCACATGGAGGTGCGCGCCTACCCCAAGGTCACCGGCAAGCGCGGCATCCAGGTGTGGGTGCCGATCGCCCCGGGACCCTCCTTCGACGAGACGCGGGAGTGGGCCGAGAAGGTCTCCCGCAGCATCGGCACAGTGCTGCCCGACCTCATCAGCTGGAAGTGGCAGCTGAAGGAGCGCAACGGACGGGCGCGGCTGGACTACACCCAGAACGCGGTCAACAAGACCCTCGTCGCGCCGTACAGCCCCCGGCCGGCACCGGGTGCACCGGTCTCGGTGCCGATCAGCTGGGACGAGCTGGACGACCCCGACCTACGGCCGGACCGGTGGACGATCCGTAGCCTGCCCGACCGGCTCGAGGAGGTCGGGGACCTGTTCCGCCCGGTGCTGCACCACGACCAGCGGCTGCCCAAGGTGAGGTAGCGGCGCGGGTCACCTCTGGGTCGGCCATCCGCGCTGGTCGGGGAGCAGACCCGGCCGGCCCTGGCGGCGACCGGCGCGCGGGCGCGGGCCCTCGCCTAGGCTCCGGGCTGTGCTCCCACCCGATGCGCTGCGCCAGACCCCTGTCCTCACCGGCGAGCGGGTCCGGCTGGACCCGCTGACGCCGGCGAACGGGGACGTCTTCATCCGCTCCGGGCTGGACCTCGACCCCGAGGTGCGCCGGCTGACCGGCACGCACGCGACGTTCACCCGGGCGCAGCTGGAGCGCTGGGTGGCCACCCGGGAGGAGCAGGGCGACCGCTGCGACTGGGTGATCGTCGACCGCGCGACCGGGGAGCAGGTGGGCGAGTGCGCCCTGAACGACCTGGACGCCGGCAACGCCTCGGCCGGCTTCCGGATCGCGCTCCACGGGCTGGCCAGGACCGGCCAGGGCTACGGATCCGCGGCCGCCCGGCTGGTCCTGGACCATGCCTTCGACACGGTGGGGCTGCACCGGGTCGGGCTGGAGGTCTATGACTTCAACTCCCGTGCGCTTCGGGCCTATGAGCGGGTGGGCTTCCGGCGCGAGGGCGTGCTGCGCGAGGCACTGCACTGGGACGGGGAGTGGCACGACGCGGTGCTGATGTCGGTGCTGGCCCACGAGCACCGAGGGCCTGCCCACGGGTAGGCTCACCAGCACCGATCAGCAGCAGAGTGGAGGGAAGCCTCGTGGAGGTCCGACTGGCGTACGGCGAGACCGGCCTGGTGGTCGACCTGCCCGAGGACGTCACGACGGTGGTCGAGCCGCGGTACCAGCCCGGAGCGCCCGACCCGCGGGCGCTGCTGCGCGAGCGGCTGCGGCACCCGGTCTCCGGCCCTCCGCTCCGTGAGATCGTGCGGCCCGGGCAGACGGTGGCGATCTCGATGTGCGACGGCACCCGCGCCCAGCCGCGGCACCTGATGATCCCCGCCGTCCTGGACGAGCTGCAGGGCACCGTCGACCCGGCGGACGTGGTGGTGCTGGTGGCGACCGGCACCCACCGGGGGAACACCGACGAGGAGATCCGGGCCATGCTCGGCGGCGACGTCGCCGACCGGGTCCGCGTCGTCAACCACGACGCCCGCGACGAGTCCACGCTGGTGTGGATGGGGACCCATGGTGAGGACGTGCCGGTCTGGCTGGACCGCGCGTGGGTCGAGGCCGACGTGCGCATCACCACCGGCTTCGTCGAGCCGCACTTCTTCGCCGGCTTCAGCGGCGGCCCCAAGCTGGTCGTGCCCGGCCTGGCCGGTCTCGAGACGGTGCTCACCCTCCACGACGCCCGACGGATCGGCAGCCCGGAAGCCACCTGGGCGGTCTGCGAGGGCAACCCGGTGCACGACGACATCCGGGCCGTCGTCGCGGCCACCGGCCGGGTCGACTTCGCCCTCGACGTCGTCCTCAACCGCGACCAGCAGATCGTGGACGCCTTCGGCGGGGAGCTGTTCGCCATGCACGCCGCCGCCCGGGAGGCGGCCAGGGAGCTGGCGATGGCGCCGGTCGACGGCCGCTACGAGGTCGTGGTCACGACCAACTCCGGGTACCCGCTGGACCAGAACCTCTACCAGGCGGTCAAGGGCATCTCCGCGGGGGCGACCGTGCTCGCCGACGGCGGCACCATCATCTGCGCGGCCGAGTGCCGGGACGGCTTCCCCGACCACGGCGGCTACCGCGAGGTGCTGCAGAGCGCTGACTCCCCGCAGGCGCTGCTCGCCGGCATCGAGGCGCGGCCGCAGGCCCTCCCCGACCAGTGGCAGGTGCAGGTCCAGGCCAAGCTGCAGACCCGCGCCCGGATCGTCATGCACACCTCCCGGCTGGCCGAGGAGGAACTGGCCAAGGCCCACCTGGAGCACACCCACGACATCGGCGCCACCGTGCGGGAGGCGCTCGCCGCGGCCGGGCCGGGTGCCCGCGTGTGCGTGCTGCCGGAGGGCCCGCAGACGATCCCCTACGCGCGCCAGCCCGGCTCAGCCGGGCTCGCCGCGGGACTTACGCCGGGCGACCACGACCAGGTCGACGACCGCCACGACGGCCAGCACCGCGAGCCCGACCGTGATCCAGACCGGGCCGTCCACGGCCAGTGACCAGAGCGCGCCACCGGCGCACACCAGCAGCCCGAAGGTCGCCAGCACCAGCCGCAGCGTCAGCGCGCTCGCCGCGGGTGCCGCTCCACCGAGGCCACCGGTGGGGTCGTGGTGGTCCGGCCGGGCCCTGCGCACCGGGTCGGAACCGGGATCATTCATCTCCCCAGGATGCGGCGGGGTGCGCGCCCATGCCACCGCGGTGCCCCAGTCAGCGCCGGTCAGCAGGCAGTTCCGTCGCAGGCGGCGTGACGCGCGAGGCCGCCCCGGCGTTCCTACGCTGAGGCCATGAGCGGCCGCGACCCCGACCACGTGGTGCGCCGCCCCGTCAACTACCAGACCTGGCAACAGCTGACCTTCCTGCACTGGCGCTACGACGCGGCCACGGTGCAGCCGCTGCTGCCGGACGGGCTGACCGTGCAGGAGTGGGACGGGGCCACCTGGGTCGGGATCACCCCGTTCCGGATGAGCGATGTCCGCCTGCCCGGGCTGCCACCGCCCCCGGGCTGGGACGCCTTCCCGGAGCTGAACGTGCGCGCCTACGTGCGGGACCAGCACGGGCGGGACGGGATCTGGTTCCTCGGGATGCTGGTGCCCCGGGCCAGCTTCCTGGCCACGCTACGCAGCCTCGGGCTGCCGTACCAGCTGTCCAACTGCGAGATGGACGCCGACGAGCGGCGGTGGAGCTACCGCTTCGGGACGCCGGGGTGGCTGCACCGGCGGGGTGACCGGTGGTTCACCGCACAGGTGGAGGTCGGCCAGCCGCTGCCCGAGCAGCAGCGCACGCCGCTGCTGGACAGCGTCACCGGTCGCTGGTGGGCCTACCACCGCCGGGCCCGGGTGCTGTGGCACACGCCGGTCGAGCACGAGCCGTGGCCGCTCCACCACGCCACGGTGACCGGCGACCTGACAGCGCCGCTGCTGTGGTCGGGGCTGCCGGAGCCGGCGGCCGAGCCGATGGCGCACGCCGCGCCCGCGGTGCACGCCAGGTTCGGGCCGGCCCGCCCGGCCGGTACACGTCGTCGCTTGTCGAACGGCAACGCTGGCTGAGTAGGACAACGAGTGCGCTCGAGCGCACCGTTTGCCCTACGGCGAGTCGTCCTCCGGCGAGGTGCGGGCGGGGGGCCCGGGGCGTGCGTGGCGTGGCGCGGGCGCGGCGGTAGTGTCCTGGGCATGCCCGAGATGGACCCCACCTTCACCGCGCTGCCGTTGCGGGCGCTGGCCGACGCCGCGCTGGACCGGGCGCGGACGCTGGGCGCCTCGCACGCCGACCTGCGCGTCATGCGGACCAACGTGCTGCACCGGGTGCTGCGCGACAGCCGGCTGGAGTCCAGCGGTGACCGCTCCGAGCTCGGGCTGAGCGTGCGGGTGGTGCACGACGGCTCCTGGGGCTTCGCCGCCGGCGTCGTGCTGACCCCGGAGGAGGCGGCCCGGCTGGCCGAGCAGGCCGTCGCGATGGCCACGGTGGCGCGCCCGCTGGTGCAGCGGCCGGTGGAGCTGGCGCCCGAGCCGGTGCACGCGGACCGGATCTGGGTCTCCTCCTACCAGGTCAACCCCTTCGAGGTGCCCGAGAGCGACCGGCTGGGCCGGCTCACCGAGCTGTCCGAGCGGCTGCTGGCCGCGGACCCGGTGCACCACGCCACCACGACCCTGCTGGCCGTGCAGGAGAACACCTTCTACGCCGACCTCGCCGGGACCTCGACCACCCAGCAGCGGGTCCGGGTCGAGCCGAGCCTGGAGGCGGTCCACGTGGGCGAGCAGGGCTTCGTCACGATGAGCACCGTGGCCCCGCCGGCTGGCCGAGGCTGGGAGTACCTCACCGGCGCGGGCTGGGACTTCGACGACGAGGTCGAGCGGCTGCCCGAGTGGCTCGCCGAGCACGCCGCGGCGCCCTCGGTCGAGGCCGGCCGCTACGACCTGGTGATCGAGCCGAGCAACCTGTGGCTGACCATCCACGAGTCGGTGGCCCACGGCACCGAGCTGGACCGGGCGCTGGGCTACGAGGCGGCCTACGCCGGCACCTCGTTCGCGACCTTCGACCAGCTGGGGTCGCTGCAGTACGGGTCCCAGCACATGACCGTCACCGGCGACCGAGTCACCGAGCACGGGCTGGCCACCGTCGGCTACGACGACGAGGGGGTAGCGGCGCAGAGCTTCCAGATCATCCGCGACGGGGTACTGGTGGGCTACCAGCTGAACCGGCAGATGGCCCAGGAGAAGGGTTTCGGCCGCTCCAACGGGTGCGCCTACGCCGACTCGGCCGGTCACATCCCGCTGCAGCGGATGCCCAACGTCTCGCTGCAGGCCGACCCCGACGGCCCGGACGTGGCGGACCTTATCTCCGACGTCGACGACGGCATCTACGTCGTCGGCAACAAGTCGTGGTCGATCGACATGCAGCGCTACAACTTCCAGTTCACCGGGCAGCGGTTCTACCGGATCCGGGACGGGCGGCTGGCGGGGCAGGTCAAGGACGTGGCCTACCAGGCGACGACGACCGAGTTCTGGGGATCGATGGACGCCGTGGGCGGGCCGAGCACCTACCTGCTGGCCGGGACGTTCAACTGCGGCAAGGGCCAGCCCGGGCAGGGCGCGCCGGTGAGCCATGGCAGCCCGGCTGCCCGCTTCCGGGACGTGAACGTGCTCAACACCAGCGCGGAGGGGAGCCACTGATGACCGACGCACCCGTGACCCGGTGGCTGGAGGAGGCGCTGGCGGCCTCGACCGCCCGGGACTGCACCGTCCTCGTCCGCGAGTCGCACGAGGTCAACCTCCGGTGGGCCGGCAACGCGCTGACGACCAACGGCACGATGACCCAGCGCGAGGCCACCGTCATCAGCACCGCCGAGGTCGAGGGCGGGGTCTCGGCCGTCTCCGTCTCCGGGCCGCTGGCCCAGGGCGAGGACCTGCTGCGGCTGGTGCGGCAGGCCGACCGGGCCGCTACCGGGGCACCCGCCGACGAGGAGGCGACGCCGCTGGTGGGCAGCGCGGAGGAGGAGTCCGTCGTGGACGAGGACTTCGCGGCCCCGGCCGAGCGGGTCGGGCCCGAGGACTTCGCTGCCCTGGCCGGGCAGCTGGGCCGGGCGTTCCAGCGGGCGCAGGCGGCCGGTCACCTGCTGTACGGGTTCTCGGAGTACCGCCGCACCACCACCTGGCTGGGCAACTCGGTCGGGCTGCGACGGCGGGCGGTGGAGCCGATGGGCCGGCTCGAGGTCAACGCCAAGGCGCCCGACCTGGTCAACTCCGCCTGGGTGGGTGCGCAGAGCAACGACTTCGCCGACGTCGATGTCGCCGCGATGCACGACCAGCTGGAGCAGCGGCTGGGCTGGGGCCAGCGCCGCGTGGACCTGCCGCCGGGGGAGTACGAGACCATCCTGCCGCCGGGGGCGGTGGTGGACCTGCTGGTCTACGCGTACTGGACGATGAGCGCCCGGGACGCCGAGGAGGGGCGCAACGTCTACGCGGGCCGGCAGCGGGGGAGGACCCGGGTCGGGGAGCGGCTCTCGCCGCTCCCGGTCACCATGGCCAGCGACCCGCACGACCCGCGGCTGCCGGTCGCGCCGTTCGCGGTGGTCCCCAGCTCCGCGCCCGGGATGGCCTCGGTGTTCGACAACGGCGCCCCCGTCGGCCGGGTGGAGTGGCTGCGGGACGGCGAGCTCGCCGCCCTGGTGCGCACCCGCGCGGGGATGCGCCGGGCCGGCGCGGAGGGCCCGCTGCCGTTCCCGAGCGAGAACCTCATCGTCGACGCGGGCGGCACCGCGACGCTGGAGGAGATGGTGCGCTCCACCAAGCGCGGGCTGCTGCTCACCTGCCTGTGGTACATCCGTGAGGTGGACCCGCAGACGCTGCTGCTCACCGGCCTCACCCGCGACGGCGTCTACCTCATCGAGGACGGCGAGGTCGTCGCGGCGGTCAACAACTTCCGCTACAACGAGTCACCCATCGACCTGCTCGGCCGCGTCACCGAGGCCAGCCGCGCCGAGCACACGCTGTGCCGGGAGTGGAACGACTGGTTCACCCGCTCGGTCGCGCCGGCGCTGCGCATCCCCGACTTCACGATGTCGACGGTGAGCCAGGCCCACTGACCGGCCCGCGCCGCTTCACCGGGGCGGCAGCTGCTGCACGGGCCAGCGAGGTGGCCCGCTGCGCGCAGCCCCCAACAGGAAGGACCCCATGAGCCAGCAGCCCACGGCCGGTCAGCGTCTCGCCACCGCCCTGCGGACCGTTGTTGCGATCACCGTCACGCCGTTCGACGAGTCCGGCGCCGTCGACCCGGGGGCCTACCGGCGGCTGGTGCGCCGGCTGGTGGACGGCGGCGTCACCGCCGTGACACCCAACGGGAACACCAGCGAGTTCTACGCGCTGAGCCCGGAGGAGCGGCGCCGGTGCGTCGACCTGACGGTCTCGGCCGCCGGCCGCGGGGTGCTCGTCGTGCCCGGCGTGGGCCTGGACGTGGCGTCCGCGGTCGCCGACGCCCGGCACGCGCAGGAGGCCGGCGCGTCAGCGGTCATGGTCCACCAGCCCGTGCACCCCTTCCGCACGCGGCAGGGCTGGCTGGAGTACCACCTGGCGATCGCTGACGCCGTACCAGGCCTTCCCCTGGTGCCGTACGTGAAGGATGCTGGTATCGATGTCGACACCCTCCGTGAGCTGCTGCGACGGTGCCCCGACGTGGTCGCCGTGAAGTACGCGGTGCCGGACCCTCTCCGGTTCGGGGCCGTCGTCGACGAGCTGAGCGAGTTCCCGGTCACCTGGCTGTGCGGTCTCGCCGAGCACTGGGCGCCGATGTTCGCCGCGGTCGGGGCCGAGGGCTTCACCTCCGGCCTCGTCAACGTGGACCCGGGCCGGAGCCTGCGGCTGCTGGAGTCCCTGCACGCCTGGGACATGCCCGCTGCTCGCGCGCAGTGGTGCGCGCTGCGGGAGTTCGAGGAGCTGCGTGCCCGCGACGGGTCCGAGCTGAACGTCTCGGTCGTCAAGGAGAGCCTGGCCCAGCTCGGCCTGTGCCGGGCCGACGTCCGTGCCCCGATCAGCCGGGTGCCGGACGCCGACCGGCAGGCGCTCGCTGCCCTGCTGGACCGGTGGGAGCCGGTGCGGGAGGCCTCATGAGCGCGCGACTGGGTGGGCACGCCGTGGTGGACCAGCTGCTGCAGGAAGGGGTCGACCTGGCGTTCTGCGTGCCGGGGGAGTCCTACCTCGCCGTGCTGGACGGCCTGCACGACGTGCAGGACCGGCTGCGGCTCATCACCTGTCGCCACGAGGGCGGGGCGGCGATGATGGCCGCCGCGTACGGCAAGCTCACCGGCCGGCCCGGCGTGTGCCTGGTCACCCGCGGGCCGGGCGCCACCAACGCGAGCAGCGGTGTGCACGTGGCCTCCCAGGACGGGGCGCCGATGGTGCTGCTGGTCGGCCAGGTGCCCACGACCGCGCTGGGCCGCGGTGCCTTCCAGGAGGTCGACTACGGGCAGATGTTCGGCGGCCTGGTCAAGGAGGTCGTCACCGTCCGGTCCGCCGACCGGCTACCCGAGCAGGTCGCGCGGGCTGTCACCGTCGCGGTGGCCGGGCGACCCGGCCCGGTGGTCGTCGAGCTGCCCGAGGACCTCCTGGAGGAGCAGACCGCGGCCCCGGTCGTCGCGGCTCGTCCCCGCCCGCAGGCGGTGCCCGACCCCGCCCAGCTCGCCGGCGTCGCGCAGCAGCTGCGCGCGGCCGAGCGCCCGCTCGTGCTCGTCGGCGGGAGCGGCTGGACCCCGGAGGCCGTCGCCGACCTGCGCACCTGGACCGAGCGCGAGGGGCTGCCGGTCGCCACCTGCGTCCGGCAGCAGGACCTGCTCGACAACGCCTCGCCCTCCTACGTGGGGACGCTCGGCCTGAACACCACCCCGGGCCTGGGCGAGCGCGTCTCCGGCTGCGACGTCGTGCTGCTGCTCGGGGCCGACCCGGACCCGCTCACGGCCGCCGACGGCGGCTGGCTCTCGGCGCCCAGCCCGCACCAGCGGGTCCTGCACGTCCACCCGGAGCCGGCACGGCCGCAGCGGGTCTACCGCGCCGACGTCGCCGTCACCGCCGACGTGGCGCCGGCGCTCGCCGTCCTGGCGGAGCAGGCCGAGCCGCGACCGCCGTCGGAGTGGGCGGCCGAGCTGCGCCGCCGCTACGAGGAGGAGCTGGCGCAGGACCGGGGCGAGCCCGCGGCCTACCTGCGTGGCCTGCGGGAGGTGCTCCCGGCCGGGACCGTCATGTCCGGCGGCGCGGGCGCCTACACCCGCTGGCCGCAGCGGTACCACCAGTTCAGCGTCTACCCCAGCCAGCTGGGCACCCAGTCCGGGTCGATGGGGTTCGGGCTGCCGGCGGCGATCGCGGCGGCGCTGGTCCACCCTGACCGGCCGGCGGTCGCGTGGGCGGGCGACGGCTGCTTCCTGATGACGGGGCACGAGCTGGCCACCGCAGTGCGGTACGAGCTCGACGTGACCGTCGTCGTGGTCAACAACGGCCGGCTCGGCACGATCCGCGCCCACCAGGACGCCCGCTTCCCGGGCCGGGTCAGCGGCACCGACCTGACCAACCCGGACTTCGCCGCGCTGGCCGAGGCCTACGGCGCGCCCGGCCACCTGGTCGACGGGCCGGACAGCTTCGCGCGTGCCCTGCGCGAGACCCGGCAGCACCCGGGCCCAGCGCTCATCGAGATCCGCACCGGCTGAGGTCCGACTGCGGGCGGAGTCGCCGAAGCGATCTCACCCTCGCGGGTGATGACTGGCACCCGTCGGTCGGCCAGCCTGGAGACGTCACTGTTCTCGAGGCAGGGGGAGGAACCCGTGCGCCGTCCGACCATGCTCACCGTCGCCGCTGTCGCAGCGTTCGTGCTGCCGGTCAACGCCGCGCTGGCCGGCCCTGACCGGGCCGGTCCCGAGGACCGCCCCACCGACATCGACCTGGACGTGACTCAGCAGGTCACCGAGGCGGCCCGGCAGGCGAGCGCGCAGCGGCAGGCCGCCCCGCAAGGGCACGGTGGCCCGCCCCTGAAGGGGGAGGAGGCGGCCGCGCTGGACGCCGCGACCCGGCAGCTGGCCGACACCGAGGGAACCGTCGGCGTCACCGCCCGCGTCGAGGGGCCCGACGGCGTGTGGCGCGGAGCCGCGGGGGCGCGGGAGCTGGACCGCCGCCCGCCGGCGCGGCCGCAGGACCGGTTCCGCGTCGCCAGCATCACCAAGTCGATGGTGGCCACGCTGGTGATGCAGGAGGTAGCGGCGGGCACGTTCACCCTGGACACGCCGGTGAACGAGGTGGTGCCCGGCATGTTCCCGGCCCACCCCGACGTGACCGTGGAGCACCTGCTGAGCCACCGCTCCGGTGCCCAGACCGGAGAAGGGCTGGTCCTGGCGAGCCGGATGTCGGACCCGACAGACTGGGAGCAGTTCTTCCAGGCGCTCGGGCAGGACTACGGGCCGCAGGACTACCTCTCGGTGGTCAACGCGGTGCCCTGGCTGTTCGAACCCGGCACCGACTTCTCCTACTCCAACGCCGGCTACGTGGCACTGGGGCTGCTGCTGGAGACCGTGACCGGGGAGGACCTCGCTGACCTGCTGCAGGAGCGGGTGTTCCAGCCCGCGGGGATGCGGCACACCGATTACCCGGTCGACCCGGGCACCAACGGCCCGTTCCTGGTCGGAGCCGCCTGGACCGGGGTACCGGAGGACGGCGGTCTCGGCTGGCAGTCGCTGGCCGGGTTCGACCCGGACGTCTTCCAGGCCGCCGGCGCGGCGGTCAGCACGACGGCCGACCTGAACGCGTTCACCGAGGCCCTCATCACCGGCGAGCTGGTCGACCCCGCGCTGGTGCAGGACATGGTGACGCCCCGGTCGTTCGAGGAGCTGGACTACGGCCTGGGCGTCTACCGGCTGCCTGACCCGTGCCCGGCCCCCGGGCAGGAGCCGTGGCTGTACGGCCACGACGGCGCCACCTTCGGGACGCTGAGCATCGCGCTGACCTCGGCCGACGGCTCCCGCCAGCTCTCCATCGGGGTCACCGGGCGGGACCTGACCGGTGCGACTGTGCCCGACCTCAACTCGCTGCTGGTCCCGATGCTGCTGGCCAGCTGCGAGGGCTGAGCGCGGGCACCTCAGCGGCCACGCCCTCCCTGGCGGGCGGCCACGACCTGCTCGGCGCGCCGCACGACCGCCTCGAGCCGGCGGCGGTGCGCTCCCCGCCAGTAGACCGCCCCGCAGCCCCGGCAGCGGGCGAACTGCTGGTAGCTGCGGCGCGTGCCCGGCTCGAGCCGGGCCGCGACGTCGGCGTGGCTGGCGGGCGCCAGCAGACCGTTGCAGCGGCCGCACCGGGTCCACGGCGCCAGCGGCGGAGCGAACCGGTCGAGCACGTCGACCAGCTGGTCCTCCGGGGAGTCGTGCCGCACCAGGGCGCCCTCCGGGAGCGCGGTCCGCGCCAGCAGGCCGCGGTCCCGGGTCAGCAGCACCCGCGACTCGGTGGCGGCCCAGCGCACCAGGTCCGCGTCCGCGGCCTCGGTGCGGTAGCCGGTGTCGACGCCCAGCAGCCGCAGCCGGCGGGCCAGCGATCCCAGGTGCACGTCGAGCAGGAACCGTGGCGGCCACACCGAGGTCGGCTGCGGGCGCGGCCGGTCCGGTACCTGCAGGACCGCCTCCGGGCCGCTGTCGCGGCGCCCGGGGGTGACGTCGCCGACCAGCGTCTGCGGTGGGACCGCGCGCCCGTCCAGCCGCAGCTGTCCGACCTCGGTCAGCGGCACGCCGAGGGACTGCACGACGTGCCCGAGAGTATCGGTCGGGGCGGCCGGTGCGGTCACCTCGCCGGTGCGCCGGGGCCGCGGCAGCAGGAACCACAGCTCGGCTGCGACCTGCACGGACAGCGTGGGCATACATCCAGCATCCCAACCGTTGTCGGGGGTTGCTGCGTCTCCGGGGGGAGGGACCCCCGCATGGTGCTGTCCCGGTGACACCACTGGGAACAGCAGTGACGCGTGGGACGTTGGTGTACATGAGTGCGGGCCGGGAGGACCCGCACTCCACGGTGGTCTGAGCAGGAGGTGAGTTGCCGTGGCCAGGAAGCGTCGCAACTACGTGGAGATCGAGGAAGGCGACGCCGTGCTGCGGTACTTCCCGCACGTCAACGGTGGTGGCATGGTCGAGGAGACCGCGCAGGTCGAGGCGAGCGCCTACCTGGAGTCCTCGGCCTACGTCGACCCCCGTGCGCGGGTGGAGGCCGGGGCCCGGCTGGGTCGGGGCGCCTGGGTGGACCGCGACGCGGTCGTGGGCGAGCACGTGTCGATGGCCGAGGCCACGCACCTGGGCCCCGGGGCCGCCCTGGGCCGTGACGTCCGCGTGGGGGCGCGCACCCGCATCGGGGCACGAGCCACGGTGGCCGCCGGCGTGAGCCTGGCCGCCGACACCGTGGTGCCGGCCGACGCCGAGGTGCGTGAGTCCGTGGACCGCCCCGGAGTGGTGCGCGCCGCCTGAGGCTACGATCGAGCATGCGCTATGAGTACAAGGTGGTCGAGCTCCGCGAGGGGCTGCTCGGCGGCAAGATGTCAGGGCAGAAGCTGGAGAAGGTCCTGAACGACCACGCCGGGAAGGGCTGGCAGGTCAAGGCGATCACGACAGCGGACGTGAAGGGCCGGATCGGACCCGGCGGGGTGGAGGGGATCCTGGTCACCTTCGAGCGCCCCGTCTGAGCGCTCCTGTCCTTCGCCGCGTGCGCACGGCGCAGCAGGCGCCCGGCAGCCGGCGCGTGCCCGGTCGCCGGCCGGGTGTCTCTGGGTGAGGCCCGGGGCGGACGTCTACGGCTGTGGGCCAGGTTGTCTCGGTTCCTTCCCGTCGCCGGCGGCCCGGCTCCCATCGCCCCCCGTCCCGGCCTCCTCTCGGGCCCCCAGCGCACGCAACGCGCTCACCAGGTCGCCCCAGCCGTCCTGCTCGAACGACGTGGCCCGCAACGCCATCGACCCGGCGACGTCGGCCAGCTGCTGCTCCGGCTCGGACAGCAGCGAGCGGAAGTCCGGGTCCAGCAGGAAGGAGGCGTCGCGACAGGCGTGGGTGGCCAGGGCGTCGAGGAAGATCTCCAGGTGGCGCGCCTGCTCCTCCTCGGTTTCGCCGCCCATACCGATCCAGTCCAGCTCATCCCGCCACAGCCGAGACTTGAGCGGCTCCTCGTCCAGGGCCAGGACGGAGCCGAACCTGGTGGTGACCCCGTGGGCACGGCGGAACTCCGTGGTCTCGTGCGCCAGCCGCAGGATGTTGTCATCGGTGAGCGAGGCCCCGACGACCATCAGGTGCCTGGTCAGGAGCACCGCCTGGAACAGCGAGGCGGCCGGTCGCCAGCGGGCGTCGTACCCGACGAACTGCCCCCGGGTGAGCACGATCGACTCGTGGTGCTCCAGGTCCCCGTGCAGCTTGAGCAGCCAGGGCAGGTCCGGCGTCGGTTCCTCCCACGGCATCACCGAGATGTCGCCGTCCTGCCCGGACACGGCAGCCTCGAAGCAGCGGTCGTAGTTGGTCGTCACCACCTCCCGGCAGCCGAGCGCGGCCAGCAGGACGTGGGAGATGGCCGGCTTGTCGAGCTGGCGCATGCGGTCGGCGACGAGCTCGGTCAGCGTGCCCCGCAGCTCCCGCTGCAACAGCTCGGCCTGCTCCAGCGCCGCGAGCTGACCGAAGGCCTCGCCGTCGCGGACAGCGGCGTCCTCGGCGTGGGTGCGCATCTCCTCCACCAGCTGCCGCCACGACGGGCCACCCGCCGGGATGCTGACGCCGCCGCCGATGAGCAGCGCCAGCCTTCCCTCCCGGGCGTAGCCGCCGAGGGTACGGGCCTGGCTGAGCAGCCGGCCGTCCAGCGGGGCGAAGTCACCGGTGCGGCGCCGCTGCGCCTGCAGGGCGGCGTAGGCCGACCGGCGGGAAGCGACCACCACCACGTCGAGGTCGCGCTCCCGGGTGAAGGAGATCGTGGTCTCCAGCAGCCGGCGGATGATGTCCCCGGAGTCCGTCCGCAGCCCGCCCGCACCGATCCCGAGCACCGGCAGCGCGATGAGCGGCTTGACCCGCCCCCTCCGGGGCGAGGGCATCCGTGCGGCGATGTCCTCCAGGGTGGCCAGCAGGTCGCGCATCAGCTCATCCGGATGCCGCGTGTGAGGGGCCGTGACGTCGAGGAACCAGATGTCATCCCGGGTCGCGGCGCGGCCGAACGGCTGCTGCTCCCGCCACCGGGTGGGCCGCAGCGAGTCGACGTGGACATCGCCGAGCACACCGGACCAGTTGCTGTGCTCGATGTTGAAGTCCGAGTCCGTGGGCACGATGGCGCAGTCCCACGGCATGATCTCCATGCGCCCAGGAACGACGAAGGCGTGACCCGTCACCGCTTTCCTCCCGCGTCACCGTAGGGAAGCACCGTAGGACCGGGTGGGACGGCCCGCATCCGCAGCCGCTGAGGTGCCCGGGACGCGAGCCGCCGGCGTTCGACCGGCGCGTGGCTGGCCGGGTGCGGCTACCAGCTGAGGCCGTGGCGGGCGAGCTCGAGCTGGGTCTGCATGCGGTCCCAGCTGCTCATCGGCCGGGTCCGCGGCGGCGGCAGCTGCAGCGCCTGGCAGCACTCGGCCAGCACGTCGTCGTAGGCCAGCGCCAGCACCCGCAGCCGGTGGGCCTTGGCGGGGGCGTCCGAACCCTCCACCCGGGCGGACTCCTGCTCCAGCCGGCGCAGGTCGGCCACCAGCCGCTCCAGCGCCGGGTGGTCGCGCTGCAGGGGGTGGACGGCGCCGAGGCCGGCGGGGCTCTCGTGGGTGGCCCACCACACCAGCGCCCGGTCGAGGGCGTAGAAGGTCAGCGCCGGCGCTGCGCACAGCGCCGCGAACGAGACCATCGCACTCATCACATCGTCGCTTCCGTGCTCGCTCCACGCGGGCGTGGTCGCCACGGCAGGAGCACTCGCCTTCATCGTCGCGCCGCGGCGCGGCGATGTCGAGTGCACCGCCGACGAAGCGCGCCGCCACCACCCCTCCACTCATCTCCGGGTCAGGCCTCAGGCCGCCGGCTCGCCGGCGGCGACCGCCGGCCCGGGGGCCATGGCTCGCCGGTGCAGCGCGTAACCGCACACCGCCAGGGCGAGCAGCGGACCCCACGCCCAGAACGGCAGCAGCACCATGCTGCCGAGCCCCAGCCTGCCGTCCGTCTGGGCGAAGGCCAGCGGCATCGGTACCGCCGCCGCGCACAGCGCCACCGCCACGAACGCCCCCGGCACGACGGCCAGCGCGACCGGCACCGCACGCGCTCCGAGGACCGGGACCCACCGCGGGAACCGCTCGCCCCAGCGCTGCACCAGCCCCAGCGTCAGCACCGCGCCCACGACGGCGGCCGCACCGAGCAACGTCCCCATCGCGACCGTCTCCAGGGTGTGGCCGCCGCGAGGCGCCAGGAGGGGCCACGGGGTGAGCCAGCTCAGCCGGGCCAGCACGTACGGCGCCGGTGCCAGCGCGGCGGCCACGGTCAGCCCGCGCCGGTGGCGGTGCACCCAGCCACCCGCCGCGGTGACCTCGACCCGGGCCCACCCCAGCGCCAGGACCGCCCAGGCGACACTGGTGGCCAGCAGCCACAGCAGCGGACCGACCTCGGCCACGACCTGTGCCACCAGGGAGACCCACCACTGCGCGGCGGTGATGTCTGCCCGGTACAGCCCGGCCACGACGGCGACCAGGACCAGGCCGACCAGGCAGCACAGCGCCACCATGACCCGGCCACGGCCACGGCCACCTGCCGCGGCGGCGGTGGCTGCGGCAGCGATCCGGCCGGCGACTCCCAGCAGTGGCACGGCGAGCAGCAGGAGTGGCAGCGCGAGCGCCAGGGCGTAGCCGACGGCCATGACGGCGGTCATCCCCAGCAGACCCAGACCCGCGGTGACGGCGACCGCACCGGCCAGCAGCGCCGGCACCGGCCGGCGGCGCCCGTCGCCTCGCCCGGGGACGGCGAGGCCGAGTACCGCCGCTACCGCTCCGGTGCTGACGGCGACCCCGGCGGTGGCCTGTGGGCTGAGCCAGCTGCGCAGCAGCGCCTGCGTGGGGTCGGCGAACAGGCTCGCGCCCCCCGCGGTGAAGACTGGCTGCTCACCGAGCAGGACGGGGCCGGCCATGGCGGCCGTCCCGAGCCCGAGGGCGGCGCCCACCGGAGGCAGCCAGGGCAGGGTCGGACCGGCGACCGGGCGGGCCGGCGAGTCGGTGGTGGGTGCGGTCCTGAGATCCGTGTTCGGTGTCATGGCAGCAGCGTCGCCGCGGGCCCGAGGCGGTGGCCTCACCCGTGCGGGTGATTCCGCACCCCGCGAGGGTGATCTCAGCGCAGCGGCACCAGCCCGGACTGGTAGGCGATGACCACCGCCTGGGTCCGGTCGCGGGCACCGAGCTTGGCCAGCAGCCGGGCGACGTGGGTGCGCACCGTCTCCACGCCCAGCACCAGCTCGCCGGCGATCTCGGCGTTGGACAGGCCGCGGGCGACCCCCTCGAGCACCTGCTGCTCCCGCTCGGTGAGGGCGGGGCCGGCCCACCGTCGCGGTTCCGGCGCGTGCTGCAAGGCCAGGGCGCGCACCGCCTCGGGGAAGACGAGGTGCTCACCGGCGGCCACGGTCCGCACCGCGGTCACGATCGCCTCGGCGGTGGACCGCTTGAGCAGGAACCCGGCCGCCCCGGCCCGGAGCGCCGCGAACACGTAGTCGTCGGCGTCGAACGTGGTCACCACCAGCACCCGCGGCGCCGGGTCCAGCGCCAGCAGGCGCTCGGTGGCCCGGATCCCGTCCACGCCGGGCATCCGCACGTCCACGCACGCCACGTCGGGGGAGTAGCGGCGTGCCTGGGTGAGCGCCTCGGCCCCGTCGGCCGCCTCGGCCACCACGGTGATGTCGGGCTCGGTCTCCAGGATGGTGCGCAGCCCCTGCCGCACCAGCGGCTCGTCGTCGGCGACGAGCACGCGGATGGGCGGTGCGGTCGTGCTCATCAGGCTCCTTCCCGTGTCGGTGCCGGCAGCCAGGCCTCCAGCCGCCACCGGGACCCCTGCGGGCCCGCCTCGAGACGGCCGCCGAGCAGCCCCAGCGTCTCGTGAAGGCCGGCCAGACCGTGCCCGCCCACGCCGGGCCGACGGTGCGGCTGCTCAGCCCGGGGGTTCTCGACCAGGACCCGCAGCCCTCGCCGCTCGCGGCGGACCTCCAGCAGCACCGGTCCCGGGCCGCCGTGCTTGCCGGCGTTGGCCAGCGCCTCGGCGCACACCCGGGCGGCGACCGCGTTCACCGTGGCCGGCAGGCCGGTCAGGTCGTGGCCGCCAGGAAGCCGCGCCAGCACCTCCGTGCCGAGCGCGCGCTGCCGCTCGACCAGCCCGGGCAGGTCCGCCAGGGAGCCGGCCGCGGGGGGCGCCTCGCCGTCCCGGAGCAGCCGCAGTGCCCGGTCCAGCTCGGCCACCGCGTCACCAGCCAGCTGCTCGATGGTCGCCAGCGCCGCGGCGGCTCGCTCCCGCTGGTCGGTGCCGCTGCCGGCCGTGATGACCCGCCGTGCGGCCGCGGCCTGCAGGGAGATGGTGCTCAGCGAGTGACCGACCCCGTCGTGCAGGTCACGGGAAACCCGCCGCCAGCGCCGTTCGGTGGCCAGCGCCCGCTCCGCCTCGGCCAGCCGGTCCTCCCCGGAGGGGCCGAGCAGCAGCGGCGCCGACCAGGCGGCCGCCCGTCCGGCCAGCTGCACCAGGAGGACCGCGAGGGCGATCCCGCCGACCGTGGCCGCGACCACGGCGGCCCAGCCGAGGGCGGAGCCGGGCCGGCTCTGCGGGAGCACCGGGTCCAGCGACGCGCGGCCCAGGGCGAGGGTCACCAGCAGCGCGGGCGCGACGATGACGAACGTCAGCAGCGCACCCACCCCGAAGCCGACCCCTTGGTGCAGCAGCGTCCACAGCGCGGTGCGCCACCGGTCGGCCCAGCGCAGCGGCTGCGGCGTGACCACCGCTGACCGCCCCACGCCGAGGAGGTCTCGGGCACCGGCGACCTGCAGCTCGCGCACCCCGGGCAGCAGGCCGATGCCGACGGCCAGCACCAGCGCCAGCAGCAGGAACCCGGTCGGGACCGGATCCGTCGACGGGGCGGTCACCGCGTAGACCGCACTGGCCACGAGCAGGCAGGCCAGGCCGACCGCACCCCCGATCAGCAGGTGGACGGTGCGACGCAGCGGACTTGCTGCCCGGTCCCCAGCCACCCCGTCATCCTGCCAAGCCGCCGCGACACCCCGGTAGTGGCTGGCGCCGAAGGCCAGGAGCGACCACGGACGTGCTAAGCAGACGCCTCCTGCTGTGGACTCGGCTGCCGCGGCACGGTCTTCCGCTTGCGCTGCTGCGCCCGGGTGTTGAGCCCCAGCACGGCGATGAGCAAGACGCCCCAGGCGAACTCGGCGGCGAAGTTGGCACCGCTCCACCGGCCCAGCGCCAGGTTGATGCCCGTCTGCACCTGCTGCATGGCCGCGACGGCCAGCAGCACGGCGACCACCAGGCCGCGCCCACCGTAGGGGTTCACGCCGGACAGGACCGCGACCAGGATCGCCTGGATCAGGAAGGAGGAACCGAAGGAGACGTTGGCCGCGTTGGTGCTGGCGAACATGATCAGCCCCGCCGTCGAGGCGATGAGCCCACTGAGCACGTAGGTGCGGACCTGGACGCGCTCGACGTGCAACCGCGCGTAGCGGCTGACGCGGCTGGAGGCACCGACCGAGTACATCCGGAAGCCGAACCGGGTGCGCACGGTCAGGTAGTGCAGCGCCACGACGATCCCCACCAGGGTCAGGAAGGCCACCGGGACCCCGATGAGGGTGCCGCGACCGAGGAAACCAAGGGTGCCGGTGCCGTACTGCGTACTACCGCCAGTGATCCCGGTGGAGATGCCGGTGAACAGGGCGAGGGTGCCCAGCGTGATCGGGATCGGGTGGACCCGCAGCCGTGACACCAGCATCCCGTTGATCGTCCCGGCAACCGCGCCCACAGTGAGACAGGCCACGACACCGACGAGCGAGGCGGTGGTGTCACCCAGCGACCCGGCGAGGGCCGTTGCCGTCATCGCGGCGGCAATCGCGCCGGCGTTGGCGACCGCCACGATCGACAGATCGATACCACCGATGAGGAAGGTCAGGCACACGCAGACAGCCAGCAGCCCGATCGGCGCCATCTGGCTGGCCATCGAGGCGATGTTCCGCAACGTGGGATAGGTGTTGGGTGCCAGGATCGTCAGCACCACGAAGAGGACGACCACCAGGCCCGCCAGGGCGAGGGGGTAGTACTTGCCGCCGAGCCGCGCGTTCATGCTGCTGCCTCCACCACTCCACGGGCACGTTCCTGCCGTCGCTGGCGCAGGGCCGGTACCCCGACGCCGAGGAGGAGGAACAGACCGACGAACAGCTGCCGCCATGCCGTGGGTACGCCGACCAGCACCAGGCTGGAGCCGACCATCGTGATCAGCAGGACGCCGAGCATCGTGCCCAGCACCGTGCCGCGTCCGCCGGTGACCGCCGCGCCGCCGAGAACCACGGCCGCGAGCGCGTCCATCTCGAGGCCCACGATGGTGAACGGGTCGGCGGCCCGGTTGAGCGCGCCGCTCAGTATCCCGGCCATTCCGGCCAGCACTCCGGCGAGCACGAACGCCGAGACGCGCACCCGCGTCACCGCCACGCCCAGCCGGGTCGCAGCCTCCTCGTTGTCACCGACGGCGTACATGCTGCGGCCCCACCAGGTGGAGCGCAGCGCCCAGCCGACCAGCAGGGCCACCGCCACCAGCAGGACCACGGACACGTGCAGCTGAGCCGGGCGGGTACCCCCGGCGATGGTGAAGGCCTGGCTGGTGGAGAACTCCGACATCTGCGCCGGCAGCACGCGGATCCGCTCGGTGCCGACGAAGGCGAGCAGGCCGCCACGGAACAGCGTCAGCGTGCCAAGGGTCACGATCAATGAGGGCAGCCGCAACTGCGTGACCAGGACGGCATTGACCAGGCCGAACAGGCCGCCGACGGCACAGGCCAGCAGCACCGCGACGACGAACGGTCCCTCGTACTGGAGCTCCAGCAGCACGACGGTGGCGATGTACATCGCAGCCACGGCCGTCGCGGAGACCGAGACATCGATGCCGCCGGTGATCAGCACCATCAGCATGCCCAGGGCGAGGAACCCGAGAATGACCGCGCTGCGGCCGATCCCGAACAGGTGGGGAAGGCGCAGGAACTGGGGTGCCAGCAGTGCGAACAGCAGGCCGACGGCCAGGATGACCAGGACGAGCAGTGCCTCCCGGCTCCTCATCACCTTGCCGATCATGCGGCGGCTCCCTCGTTGCTGATGCGCTGAAGAACGTCGTCCTCGGTCATGCCCTCGGTCGAGCAGCGGTGCACCGCTCGGCCGTCGTGGATGAAGACCAGTTCGTCGCACAGGCTGAGCAGCTCCGCGGGCTCGTCCGAGATGAGCAGGATGGCGGTTCCGTCGTCGGCGACCCGCCGCACCAGCTGGTGGATCTCGGAGCGGGAGCCGACGTCGACCCCGACCGTTGGGTTGTTGAGGACGATGACGTCAGGGTCCGGGGCGAGCGCCCGCGCGAGCAGTACTCGCTGCTGGTTGCCGCCGGAGAGCGAGAACACGGGCGCGGACACGTCCGGCGCCTTGACACGGAGCCGCTCACGCCAGCTCTCGGCCATGCTCACGGCGCGGTCGGTAGACAGCGTGCCGCCACGCCCGACCGCCGCGTCCAGGTTGTTGAGGATGACGTTGTCGGCGATCGACCAGTCGAGCAGCAGTCCCTCGGTGAGCCGGTCGTCCGGGACGTACTGCACCTTGGACAGGCCCAGCAAGTTGTCGACTGGCTTGCCGTGATAGCGGATCTCGCCTCGCTCGGCCTGGACCAGCCCGACGAGCGCCAGTCCGATCTCGGTTCGGCCCGACCCGACCAGGCCGGCCAGGCCCACGACGCGTCCTGGGTGCAGCGACAGGTCGATGTCACGGAAGCTCGAGCTGAGTGACAGCCCGCTGGCCTGCAGGACCGGCTCGCCCGCCGGCTCGGGGGCACGCTGGCGGCTGACGTCGTCGACCACCCCTCCGGTCATGAGGTGGGTGATCCGGCTTTGGTCATACTCGTGAGAAGCTCCGCTGGAGACCACCTCGCCGTCACGGATGACGGTGACGTCGTCGGCCACCGAGACCACCTCGCGCAGCTTGTGGGAGATGAACAGGAACGACAGCCCCTGGCTGCTCAACCCGCGAACCGTCTCCAGCAGCTGGTCGATCTCGTCGTGCGTCAGCGACGCCGTGGGCTCGTCCATGAGCACGATCCGGCCCTCCGAGGAGACGGTGCGTGCGATCGCCACGAGCTGACGCTCGGCGGTGGACAGGTCACCAAGGCGGGCCTCTGGGTCCAGCTGGAGGCCGAGAGTGTCCAGGGCCTCGATGGCGCGGCGACGCCGACCCCGCCCGCCGATCGTGCGCAGCAGCGGCCGGTTCCCCTCGAAAACCAGGTTCTCCGCAACGGTCATGTTGGGGAAGACCGCCAGGTCCTGGTAGATGACGCGCACGCCATGCCGCAGCGCCGCGCGCGGGTCGACGTGCTCGACACGCTCGCCGTTGTACTCGACGTGGCCGGAGTCGGGGCTAACCACTCCGGCGATCACCTTGGTCAGCGTGGACTTGCCCGAGCCGTTCTCGCCCACGAGGCCGTGAACCGTGCCGCGGCGCAGCCGCAGGTCCACGTCCAGCAACGCGTGCACCGTGCCATAGGTCTTGGTGATGCCGTGGACGGCCACGGCCGGGACGGCCGGGACGTCACCGGTTGGCGACGTCCCGGCGCGGTCCGGAGTCTCAGAAGTCATACTCGTTGACGTTGTCTGCCGTGACGGAGATCCACGCCTCGTTGCCGTAGATGACCTTGCCGTCGATGGCGACCTCCTCATAGCCCTGGACGCCGAGGTCGTCACCTTCCGAGATCTCCTCCCCGTCGAGCAGCCGCTGAGCCACCACGTTCATCGCCTCCCCGGCATCCGCCGGGTCCCAGAACGTGATGAGGTCGATGCTGCCGTTCTCGAGACCGGCGCGGGCGTCGTTCGGCACGCTGGTGCCGACCACGGCCACCTCGTCCGACAGCCCGGCCTCGTCAACCGCCTGCCCGACGCCGACCACATCCGTGGAGGCCGACCCCTGCACGCCCTTGATGTCGGGGTAGGCGGACAGCAGCTCCTGCATCCGCTCATAGGCGATCTGGGAGTCGTCACTGGTCTCGACGATGTCCCCGACCATCTCCATGTCGGGGTAGTTCTCCTCCTGGTGCTCCTGGGCCGCCGTGACCCAGTCCATGTGGGTCGCCGAGCTCAGCGAACCGACCATGAGCGCGTACTGCCCCTCCTCGCCCATCCGCTCGGCGAGCTCGTCCATCAGGTTGCGGCCGTAGTCGTCGTTGCGGAAGGCCTCGAGGTCGTAGTCGGCGTTCTCGATCTCGGGCGCCTCGTGGGTGACGACGACGATGTCATCCTGCATCGCCCGGCCGAGCACCTGCTCGACGGCGTCCGGCTGGAAGGGGACCACCGCCAGCGCGTCGACGCCTGAGGCCAGCAGGTCCTCCAGGACCCGGACCTGGGCGTTGGCGTCTGCCTGGCCAGAGCCCTGCATGTAGGCGTCGGCGCCGGTGCTCTCCGCGTAGCGGTCGACGCCCTCCTCCATGCGGTTGAACCAGGACACGCCGGTCAGCTTCGGCACGGTCACGATCGTGGGTCCGTCCCCGGAGCCGCCACCGGTGCTGCCGGTGGCGCCGCCGTCCTCGGCGGTCTCGCCGCCGCCTCCGCCGCCCTCGCTTTCGGGCTCTTCCTCGAGCGAACCGCACGAGGCGAGGGCGAGGGGTAGCGTCGCGGCGGCGGCCAGGGCGAGGGTGCGCCGGGCGGTCATGCGGCTAGCGGTGCGGAACAGTCGCAGCGGCGTGGTCATGTGTCTCCTCCTGAGATCAGGCCCGGCAGGAGCCGGTGCCACGGGTGTGGGTGTCGACGGACACGGCGGGTAGCGGCTTGGCGAGTCAGAGTGCTGCCCTCACCTCCTCCAGGAGCCGGAGCAGGGCGACTGACCCCGGGTCCTGCTGTCCGATGCTGCGCTCGCCGAGCCAGCTGGCACGTCCGCGCTGTGACTGCCGCGCTGCTCCCTCGTGTACGGCCTCGGAGGCGCGCTCGACGAGCAGGTCCAGGAGGGACTGGGCGGAAGCGTGCTCAGTCGATGCCGACTCGAGCGTCTCGAGGACCGGGCTGAGGACGTCGACGACCGTCTTGTCACCCACCTGGGCGCCACCCCGCTCCTGGATCCGGTGCAGCAGCCGTCTGGCCAGCAGCGCGGCCTCTGCACGACCGAACCGGTCGTGCTCGGCCAGGGCCAGGGAGGCGTTCACCAGCCCGCCCCCCATCAGGGCGGCATAGGTCGAGGGGTTGCCCCCGGCGAAGGCCGACCCCGCGACCCTGACGACCTCGGCGGGGTGGGCGTCCTCCGGGAGGGCGCCCACTGCGGAGCGAACGGCCTCCGCGCCGGTGCTGACGGTGACGCCGAGGTCACCATCACCGACCGCGGCGTCCAGCCGGCGCAGTTCCTCGGCGTGCTGGGGCCACCGCGCGACCGCGTTGAGCAGCACCTCCCGGAGCCGGCCGGGGGCGGGGCTACGCCGGACTGCTGCCGGCCCAGCGGCTGTTGCCCCGCTCTCGGGCGGCGTGGCCGCCGTCGGTTCCGGGTCCGTGGCGGGGGCTCGGCCGGGGGAGGCGCTGCCCTGGGAGAAGAACGGCGACCGTGCCGGGGCGTCGATCAGCTCGGTGAGCTGCTCGTCCAGGTGCAGCACCGACAGCGAGGCGCCAGCCATCTCAAGGCTGGTGGCGTACTCGCCCACGTAGCGACGGTGCACCGCGATGCCGCGCTCCTGCAGCACCCGATGGGCGCGGCGGTAGATCAGGTAGAGCTCTTCCAGCGGAGTGGCGCCCAGGCCGTTGACGAGCAGCGCGACGCGGTCTCCTTCGGTCAAGCCGAGTTCGCCCAGGATCTCGGTCAGGAACCGGTCAGTGATCTCATCGGCGGTCTCGAGGGGGCCGCGGTGCTGTCCCGGCTCGCCGTGAATCCCGATGCCGACCTCCATCTCACCGTCGTCGAGGGTGAAGGTCGGCTCGCCCGCCGCGGGGAGGATGGTGGGAGACAGGCCCACCCCCATCGTCCGGGTGCGGTCGACGGTGTGCTGGGCCACGCGGGTCACCGCGTCCAGGTCCTCGCCGCGGGCCGCAGCGGCACCTGCTGTCTTGTAGGCGAAGATCAGCCCGGCTACCCCCCGTCGGGTTGCGGCCTTCTCCGGAGGCGCCGACAGGATGTCGTCGGTGCCCAGGACGGTGGTGGTGCGCACACCCTCGGCGGCCGCCAGGTCGGCAGCGATGTCGAAGTTGTAGACGTCACCGCCGTAGTTGCCGTAGAGGTACAGCACGCCCCCGCCGCTGTCGCTGGCCATGGTCGCGGCGTGGATCTGCTCGGGCGACGGCGAGGAGAAGACGTTGCCGACGGCGACACCGGAGGCCAGCCCCTCACCGACGTAGCCGAGGAAGAAGGGAAGGTGGCCCGAGCCGCCGCCGGTGACGATGCCAACGCTCCCGGCGCCCGCGCTCGTGCGCACGAGCGCGCGCTGGTCGGCCGAGGCCGCGCGCAGCTGGTCGGGGTGGGCGAGCAGGATCCCGTCGATCACCTCGTCGACGAACGTCTCGGGGCTGTTGATGATCTTCTTCATGGCGCTCCTCGCTGGGGTCGTGTCAGGCGGAACGAGCGGCGCGGACGAAGTCCGCGGCCCGCTCCGGGTCGACCGGGTTCCAGGTGTAGCCGTCCACCTTCAGCGCGGACCCGACGATCACGCCGTCGGCGTGCTGGAGGAAGGCCGCGATGGTGCTCGCGCGCGCGCCCGTGTTCAGCAGCACCGGCACCTCCTCGGGCACGCTCTCGCGCACCGCCGCGACGGCCTCGACGTCGGGCTGGCTTCCTGCCATCGGCCCGGAGACCAGGATGGCGTCGGCGAGGGAGGACACGACGGTGGAGCGTGCGACCTGCGGTGCGCTGCGCGACCCCAGCGAGGAGGCGAACTCCGGGGTGATGTTCATGAACACACCCAGGTCCTCCCGGTCGAGGTAGCGGCGCTGCCGCAGCGTCTCTGCACAGTTGGTGTTCCACAGCCCCATGTCCGACTCCCACACCCCGGTGGTGACCTCCCGGATGAAGCTGGCGTCCGTGGCCACGGCGGCGGCCAGGGCGATCCTGGGGTCCCAGAGGAAGTCGACGCCGTAGGGCACGGAGTCGGGACGGCACTCGGTCACGACCCGCGACATGAACGCGGCCGAGGCCGGGCTGCCCTCCAGCTCGTACGGACGGTCGTTCTCGTTGCAGAACAGCACGGCGTCGAAACCCGCCGCGACGAGCGCGTCGACGTCGCGGCGCACGTGTTCGATGATCGCCCCCATCCCGGCCCCGTCATAGAGCGGTGTCCCGGGCAATGCGGGGACGTGCGCCATCGCGATCAGCGGCTGGTCGGTGTCGGGGAAGATGGTGCGGAAACGGGTCACCGTGTGTGCTCCCTGCTCTCGGTGTCGGGTCTGGTGGTGTCCCCGGAAGGCTCCGGGACGGTCAAGCGATGCCATGAGCGGTCTGGGCGGCGCCCCGGCTCAGGTCGAAGGCGTGGGCGCGGCGGGCGAACTCGGTCACCAGCGTGGCGGTGTGCTCGACGTCGCTGAGCTGGGCGGTCTCCACCGGCGAGTGGGTGTAGCGGCAGGGGATGCCCAGTGAGACTGCGGCGATCCCCTCCGCGGTGGCCATGGGGAGGTAGGAGGCGTCGTTGAGGCAGCCGATCACGGCGTCGTACTGCAGCGGGACCCCGGTGGCACCGGCGGCTTCCTCGACGCCCCGGACGAGTGCGGGGTGCGGGACCAGCCCACCCAGCGTGCCGCGGCCGTGGAAGGTCAGCCGGGACAGCGAGGGTCCCAGCCCGAGCGAGGAGGTGCCCTGGCCGGACAGGTCGGGAGGGTCGGTGGCCGGCACGATGTCCGTGACCAGCGCGATATCGGGACGCAGCCGCTCGGCCATGGCCAGCGTGCCCTTCAGGTTGAACTCCTCCAGGCACGAGAAGACCACGTGCACCCGTGCGTCGGGCGGGTCCTCGGCCAGGTCGGTGAGAGCACGCATCATCGCTGCGACGCCCACCCTGTTGTCCAGCGACTTGCCCGAGAACCGGCCCCCGGTGAACTCGGTCCAGCTGGGGGCGTAGGTGACGGGATCACCGACCCGCACGCCCGCGTGCTCGGCATCGGCGGCTGAGGAGAAGCCAGCGTCGAGGTACAGGTCGGTCGCCGGGTGAGCCACGTACTTCTCCGACGCATCGGTCAGGTGGTGCGCCTTGCTGCCGACCACGGCAGGCAGGTCACCACCCGCGGTGTGCACGACCAGGCGCAGCGCCGGCAGCACCCGCTCGGGCATGCCGCCTAGCCGGTGCACGCGCAGCCAGCCGTCCTCCTCGATCGCACGGATCACGAGGCCCAGCTCGTCCAGGTGGGCCACCAGCATCACGGCGGTGCCGGCGTCCTCGGGGCCGACCGACACGGCAACCTGACCCAGCCGGTCCACCTGCTGCTGCCAGCCACGGGCGGAGGACCAGCTGGACACCGCGGCGGTGAGCCGGTCCTCGTTGCCGGTCGGGGCAGCGACGGACGACAGCTCCCGGATCAGGCCCAGCAGGTCACCGTCCGGGGCCCACGACTCGGGCCCGATGTCGTCCGGCTGCATTGACGTCTCCCTCGTGGCTGGGGCTGCGCGATCTCCGGCTCACTCTGCACGACCTCGTGCATAATGACGAGGGTGGCCTCGGAAATGTGCGCGAAATGTTGCAGAACCAGGCAACCGGCTCCCGGTTCCGTGCAACGGATGCACGACTGGGCGGTGGTGGGGGGACGCGGTGCGGGCCACTGACCGTCGGGACGAGATCCTGCGCCTGGTGCGGGAGGAGGGGTACGTCAACGCCGCGGCCCTGGCCCAGCGGCTCAACGTCGACACCTCGACCGTGCGGCGCGACCTGGCGCGGCTGGAGCAGCTGGGGCTGGTCGACCGTAGCCACGGTGGTGCGATCCGGCGCCGTGACGAGCCGGAGGTGCCCTACCAGGTGAAGCTGGAGCAACGCGTCGCCGAGAAGGAGGCCATCGGTCGCGCGGCCGCCGCGCAGGTCCCCGACGGCGGTTCCGTCATGCTCGACTCCGGGTCGACGACGCTCATGGTGGCCCGGGCGCTGTCCGGTCGGCGGAACCTGACCGTCGTGACCGCTGACGTACGCATCGCCGCCGAGCTGGTCACCCGTCCAGACGTGCGGCTGATCGTGCCTGGGGGAGAGTCGGTCCCGGACACCACCACGGTGGTGAGCCAGGAGGCGGTCGAGCTGGTGCAGCGGATGCACGTGGACCTGACGGTGCTGGGCGTCGATGCCCTCGACCGCGACGGCGCGACCAGCTTCACGAGTACCGTCGTGCCCCTCAAGCGCGCCATGATCGCCTCGGGCCGGCGGACCGTGATCGTGGCGGACAGCTCCAAGCTCGGCCGGCGCCAGCTGGTCCGGGTGGCCAGTCTGGAGGAGGTGGACGAGGTGATCACCGACGCGGGAGCCGATCCTCGCCTGGTCGACCAGTTCCCGGTCCCGGTCCAGGCGGTGGGGGCCGAAACGGAGAAGGTGGTGCGCTGATGTTCCTGGGGATCGACATCGGGACGGGGTCCTCCAAGGCCGTCCTCGCCAACGCCAAGGGTGCGGTGGTCCGCCAGGCGAGCCGCGGCCACCGCACCTGCACGCCGCGTCCCGGCTGGTACGAGCACGACGCCGACGGCGTCTGGTGGGACGACGTCGTCGCCCTGTGTCAGGAGGTGCTCCGGCCCGGCGAGGACGTCGAGGCGGTGGGGGTGAGCGGCATCGGGCCGGCTCTGGTCGTCACCGACGCGGACGACCGGCCGCTGCGTCCGGGCATCCTCTACGGCATCGACACCCGTGCCGCTGCGCAGGCCGAGCAGGAGAACCAGCGCCTCGGAGAGGCGGCGATCCGCCGGCTGGGCAATCCGATCAGCACCCAGTCCGTAGGCCCCAAGCTGGCCTGGCTCCAGCAGCACGAGCCAGAGGTATGGAGCCGGGTCCGCCGGTGGTACTCGGCGCCGGGCTGGGTCGTGCGACAGCTGACGGGGGAGTACACGCTTGATCGCTATTCCGCCTCGGCCTCGGACCCGCTGTACGACATGACCACGCGGGGGCTGTGGGACGAGGAGTGGGGCCGCTACCCACAGCTGGAGCGTCCACGGCTGGCAGAGTGTGCCGAGGTGGTCGGCGCCGTCAGGTCCGCCGCCGCCGAGGAGACCGGGATCCCAGTCGGGACGCCGGTGGTGGCCGGGACCATCGACGCCATGGCCGAGGCCTACAGCGCCGGCGTCACCACGGCGGGGGACACGATGGTGATGTACGGGTCCACGCTCTTTCTCATCCAGGTCGTAGACGACCTCATCCCGAGCCGGCTGCTGTGGGCGACCGAGGGGCTGGCCCCGGATCGCTCCAGCCTCGCAGCCGGCATGGCCACCGGCGGCCTGGTGACATCCTGGCTCGCCGAGGTCCTGGGGCGCGACTACGACGAGCTGGTGACCGCCGCTCAGCAGGTCCCGGCGGGCAGCGAGGGGTTGCTGCTGCTGCCCTATCTCTCCGGCGAGCGCACGCCGGTCTACGACCCCGCGGCTCGGGGTTCCTGGACGGGTCTCACCCTCGGTCATGGGCCCGGTCACCTCTACCGCTCCGCGCTGGAGGGGGTCTGTCTCGGGGTCCGCCACAACCTGCAGGCGATGGCCGACCTCGGCGCCCCCGCCCGTCGCCTGGTCGCCGTCGGCGGTGGCACGGCGCAACGGCTCTGGCTGCAGATCCTCAGTGACGCCACCGGCCTGCCGCAGGACCTCCCGACGCTCACTGTCGGTGCCTCCTACGGAGACGCACGGCTCGCGGCGGACGCTGCCGGTGTCGACACGCGGTCCTGGAACCCGGTGGCCGAGCGCATCGAGCCCGACCCCGAGGCACGGGCGGTCTACGACGAGCTGTTCGAGGTCTACACGGACGCCTACCGGGGGGCGGCGCCCACCATGCACCGACTGGCCGAGCTCGCCCGCGGGTGACGCCACCGAACGGGCGGCGCTGCAGGCGCGCACGGGAGGGCCCTGGGCCCGCCCGCATGTCGCTGCCGGGGGTGGACCCAGGGCTCCGGCAGCAGATCGAGGAGGCCGTGTCACAGCACGGCTGAGGGTTCGCCGGCGCGGTGATCGGCCCGTCCTTGTCAGGCCAACTGGACGGAGCGCCGGCGGCCTCCTTGCAGAAGAGGCCTGCAGGAATCGCCCTTAAGCCGCCGCGACGCCCCGATCAGGCCAGCGCGGCGCTGACCTCAGTCCGCTGCTCACACGGGTGCCGTCGACTGGCGTCGCACCACGTTCGATTGCCCGCTGATTACCACGTCACCCACCAGCTGCCCCTCCAGCTGCGATATCAGGGCGTCGACCGCTCGCTCGCCGAGCTCCTCGAGCGAGGTGGAGACGCAGGTCAGCGGCGGGTCGAGGTACCTCGCCAGCGGGGAGTCGTCGAAGCTGATGACCGAGAGGCCGCCCGGAGCAGGGCGGCCCAGGGCGCGCGCCGCATGGAGCACCCCCACCGCCTGCGTCAGGGAGCTGACGTACACCCCGGTGACCTCCGGGTGCCGCCGCAGCAGGCGGGAGGTCGCCTCCGCGCCGCCCTCCTCGTCGAAGGTGCCGTGAACGACCGGGCCGCGGCCCAGCCCGTGGCTGGCCAGCGCCGCCTGGTAGCCCTTCTCGCGCTCGTGCGCCGAGGTGACGTCCACGGGACCGGCGATGTGTGCCAGCCGTCGGTGACCGAGGGACAGCAGGTGTTCCACGGCCAGCGCGCTCGCCTCGCGGAAGTCCAGGTAGACGTTGCGGTGCGAACCGGCGACGGGCCGGTTGACGAAGACGTGCGGGAAGGCTGCGAGGTCCCGTTCGAACAGGGGGTGGCCCGGGCGCGCCGTGCCGATCAGCAGCCCGTCCACCCGCCCCGACCGCACCAGGTCGGTGACCTGCTCCGTGGCCTCCACCCCCGGGTCCTCCTCGACGACCACGACCATGTAGTGGCGGGCGAGGGCACGCACGAAGGCGCCTCGGAGGATGCGGGAGAACACGGGGTTGCTGAGGTCGGGCAGCAGCAGCGCCAGCGCCCCAGCCTCACCGCTGGCCAGGGCACGCGCGCCGGAGTGGGGCTGGTAGCCGAGTCGTTCCGCCGCCTGGGCCACCCGCGCGCGCGTCTCCTCGCGCACCTTCAGCGTCGGGTCCTGGTTGAGAACGCGCGAGGCGACCGACTTGGTCACGTTGGCCTCGGCCGCCACGTCCGACAGCCGGGCCCGCAGACCGGCGGGAGAGTCATTCGCTCGCAGCCGGTCGGCGCCGGCGCCTTGACGATCATCGACCACCGTGTGAGGGTAGCGCTGAAGAAAACCGGTTTTCTAGGAGGCGATGTGGCCGCGATCGATGCGGTGGAGGTGCGCTGCTACCAGGTACCGCTCGCGACGGTGCTGACCGACAGCACCCACGGGGTGATGGCCGACTTCGAGCTCGTCACGGTGCAGGTCCGCGACGTCGATGGTGTCGAGGGGCTCGGCTACACCTACGCGGTCAACTCGGGCGCCGAGGCGTTCCGTGTCCTGATCGAGGGCTACCTGGTCGACGTCCTGGTCGGCCGCGAGGCCGAGGAGATCGAGCGTCGGTGGCAGGACATGTGGTGGCGCGTCCACTACGCCGGCCGTGGCGGGCACGCCACCTCGGCGATCTCCGCCGTGGACATCGCGCTGTGGGACCTCAAGGCGCGCCGGCTCGACGCCCCGCTGTGGCGAGTGCTGGGTGGGTACGACCCCCGGGTCCCGGTCTACGCGGGGGGAGTGGATCTGGAGCTGCCGCTCGACGCGCTGCTCGACCAGGCCGACCGGTTCCGCGCCGCAGGGTTCGGCGCCATCAAGATGAAGGTCGGCCGGCCCCGGCTCCGTGAGGACGTGGAGCGGGTCACGGCCATGCGGGAGCACCTCGGGGAGGACTTCCCGCTCATGGTCGACGCGAACATGCGCTGGAGCGCCGACGAGGCGGTGCGGGCGGCCCGGCAGCTGCAGGACCTGCAGCTGCTGTGGGTCGAGGAGCCGACGATCCCCGAGGACGTGGAGGGACACCGGCGGGTCGTGGTCGAGGGCGGGGTGGCCGTGGCGGCGGGGGAGAACCTGCACACCCTGCACGAGTTCGAGCGGGTCATCTCCGCGGGAGCCGTGACCTTCCCCGAGCCCGACGTCGCCAACTGCGGAGGCATCACCGTGTTCCGGAAGATCGCCGCGCTGGCGGAGGCACGGAACCTGCCGGTCACGTCGCACGGAGTGCACGACCTCACGCTGCCGATCCTGGCGTCGGTGCCGAACCGCACCTACATGGAGGCGCACGGCTTCTCGCTGGACGAGTACCTGGCCGAGCCGATGCGGGTCGTCGATGGCCACGTCGTCGCCAGCGACCGGCCGGGCCATGGGCTGCAGCTGGACTGGACCCGGCTGCAGCAGCACAGCGTCAACTGATCAGTCACCGAGGCGGCGAGAGCCGTCCCAGTCAAGAGGAGGAGCGCGATGAAGCGCAGCACGAGTACCCACGGCAGCACGAGGACCGGCCGGTTGCCCCGTCGCGGGACGGCGATGGCGGCAGCGTTCGCGACCATGGTCGGGATGGCCGGATGCGCCGGCGAGATCGGCGGCGGCTCGGGTGACGACGAGGGAGGCGCCACCGGCGAGGGTGGCGAGCAGGAGACGCGGGCCCTCGACATGGCGTCGGTCTACGACGCCGAGGCGCCGCAGTCGCAGGCAGCGGTCGAGTTCGGCTCGCTGCTGGAGGAGTGCACCGATGGCGCGCTGACGGTGAACTTCTACCCGAACGGCTCGCTGGGCACGGAGAACGACAACTTCGACCAGGTCAGCAGCGGCGAGCTGGACATGACGCTCGCGGGCGCGGTCGGGCCCAACATGTTCGCGCCCGAGTACATGTTCTACCAGGCGCCCTTCATGATGCAGGACCAGGAGCACGTCCAGGCCTTCATCGACAGCGAGCTGCACGACGAGTTCGTGGGGGCGATGGATGAGCACAACGTCCACCTGCTCTCGCACATCCACCGGGGCGTGCGGCACTCGACGTCCAACCAGGCCTTCACGACACCCGATGAGCTCGCCGGGACGGCCTTCCGGCTGCCGGAGATCCCGGTCTGGGTCACCATCTGGAGCCAGCTGGGCATCGAGGCGACGCCCGTCGCCCTCCCGGAGCTCTACAGCGCCCTGCAGACCGGCGTGGTCGGTGCCTCGGAGGGGCCCTATGAGCAGTTCGCCACCTTCAGCCTGAACGAGGTGCAGGACTACGTCGTCAACACCGGCCACGTGGTCGAGGTGGTGCAGTTCTGGATCGGGCTGGAGCTGTATGAGTCGCTGCCACAAGACCAGCGCGACTGCGTCGACCAGGCGTCGGCGGAAGCCGCCGAGATCGGCACGCAGATGGTTGCCGAAGCCAATGACCAGTTCCTGCAGGAGCTGAAGGACGGCGGCATGGAGGTCATCGAGCCGGACCGGGAGGCCTTCGTCGAGGCCGCCCGGGAGCCGCTGGAGCAGCTCTTCGAGGACGAGTGGACCGTGACCACCTACGACGAAGTGATGAGCCTGGCGGACTGACGTCCGGGTTCTGGAAGGAACCGCCCATGGGTACTGTCCGCGCGCTCAAGCGGGGCCTGGACAGGGCGATCGACGTCGTGATGATCGCCCTGCTGGCGGGCATCGTCCTCCTGGTCCTCCTGCAGATCGCTCAGCGGCTGCTGCCGATACCGACCATGCTCTGGACCAGCGAGCTGTCGCGGTATCTCTTCGTGTACCTGACCTTCATCGGGTCCGCCCTGCTGGTGAAGGAGAAGGGACACATCGCCGTGGACCTGCTGATGGAGCGGCTCCCGGCGCGGGTGCGGGCGGTGGTGCTGGTGCTCGTCGACCTGGTGGTGCTCGCGTTCCTCTACGTGTTCATCAGCGGCATCCAAGAGCTCACCCTGTCGAACACCGGCACGGTGGCCGCGACGATGCCGTGGTTCAACCAGTCCTACCTCTACGCCGGTGTGTGGCTGGGCGCCCTGCTGATGTTCCTGTACGTGACGCTGCAGCTCGTCGAGGGCGTGCGGACAGGGCTGGGTTTCGCCGGGGCGCGCACCGAAGACGCGGGCCGCAACGTTGAACGGGGTGAGGCATGACCTTCGCCATCTTCATTGGGCTGCTGATCGTCCTCTTCCTGCTGCGGATGCCGGTGGCATTCGCCATGGCGGTGACCGCCGTGGTGCTGATGATGGTCGACGCGGGAGTTCTGCGCACCGTCACGGTGTCCCAGAACATGACCAGCGGGGTGAACAGCTTCATCCTGCTCGCGGTTCCGCTGTTCATCCTCACCGGCAAGCTGATGAACGTCGGGGGTGTCTCCGACCGCATCTTCGCCCTCGCGCGCGTGCTGGTCGGCTTCCTGCCCGGCGGCCTGGGCCACGTCAACGTGGTCAGCAGCGTCTTCTTCAGCGGCATGTCAGGGGCGGCAGTGTCGGACGCGGCCGGCCTGGGACAGGTGCTCATCCGCGCGATGCGGCGGCACGGCTACGATCCGGCGTTCGCCGGGGCCGTCACCGCGGCGTCCTCCACGATCGGCCCCATGATCCCGCCGAGCCTCCCGGCGGTCGTGTACGCGGTCTCGGCCGGCGTCTCGGTCGGTGCGCTGTTCGTCGGCGGGATCATCCCCGGTCTGCTCATGGCCGCGCTGATGATGGGGCTCGTGGCGGTGCTCGCGCACCGACGGCGCTACCCCCGTGACGAACGGATGCCGACCGTGCGGGAGGCGTCGAAGGCGTTCGGCTCCGCGCTGCTGCCGATGCTGACCCCCGTCATCATCATCGGCGGTATCGCCGCAGGCGGGTTCACCGCGACCGAGGCGGCCGCCGTGGCCGTCCTCTACGCGGGAATCCTCGGCGGGTTCGTCTACCGGGAGCTGACGTGGCAGCACCTCGTCGTGGCGCTTCGTGAGACGGCGCAGCTCAGCGCCGCCATCGGCCTCATCGTCGGGGCGGCGACCCTGTACGGGGTGGTGCTGATCCGCGCGCAGATCCCGCAGGCGGTCCTGGAGACGTTCACCGGAGCCATCGTCTCGCCGCTGGTGGTGCTGCTGGTGCTCAACCTCTTCCTGCTCCTGGTCGGGTGCTTCCTGGAGACCGTGGCCGCGATCACGATCCTGGTCCCGTTGCTCATGCCGCTGCTCACCGCGTTCGAGATCGACCCCCTCCACTTCGGGGTGATCATGATCCTGAACCTGATGATCGGGCTGCTCTCGCCACCGTTCGGTCTGGTGCTGTTCGTGGTCTCCCAGATCGGGGAGATCTCGGTCTGGAGCCTGATCCGCGCCCTCGGCCCGTTCTACGTGATCCTGGTGGTTGCGCTCATGATCGTGACGCTCGTGCCGTCCACCGTGCTGTGGCTGCCCGGGGCTCTGCTCTGACCGGCGTGGCGCAGGAGCCCGACGCGTGAGGGTGCCGCACCGGCGTGCGGCCCGTACCGTGGAGGTCACGACGCGGAGGTGAGGTCATGACCGGCAAGCACCGGCAGGAACCGGGCGACATCGATGCCGACGACCCGGACGGGGACCCGGACATCATGGACCCCCGGGACGACCGGGACGTCTCTCACGAGTACGAGGGCGACCCGGACGCCGACCCGGACAACATGAACCCGAGGGAGGGCGGCTGAGCGGCCGCTGAGCCGTGCGCCCGCCCCGGCGGCGAAAGGGTGCGGGTTGCGCCCCACCGTGGGGGCGCAACCCGCACCGCCGGGCCGGTTACTGCTGCGGCTGGGTGTTGTCGGTTCCGTCGAGCTGGCGCAGGAACTGGTGGCACTTGTGCGCGCGCTCGGAGTCCTGAGCCATGACCTCTTCGAAGAAGGTCGCGATCTCCTCCTGGCCGGCGTTCCTGGCGTCCCGGACGTACTGCCCGTAGTCGTGTCCAGCCTTGAGCGCGTGGTACTGCACGGAGATCAGGTCGAAGGTGACGTCGTCGAATCCGGTCTCACCTGTTGCCATGGTGTCCCTCCTGGTGCGTCGGAATTCTGGTCCCCGACGAGCCGGCTCCCCGAACCGCGATGGCCCAGGGGTGCCGGTGCGCCAGCGGTGTATCCAGGCTAGGCAGGTGCTGCTGACCCGCAACTCGAGCCCTGCGGCCAGGGTCGGTGCGGCCCTCACCCGCCTCCGGCAGGGAGCTCGTGCAGGGTGATGTCGGGGTGGTTGCGGGACACGGTCTCCAGGCGCCAGCGGTCGGGGAAGAGCGCGAGCAGGGTGCCGTCGGTGCGCTGCAGGACCTCGACGCGGGCGGCGCGGTCGATGGTGGGGGCGTCGGCGGGGTCGACCCGTCGGGCCAGCGTGAAGGGGAGCGGCTCCAGGGTGGTCTGGCAGTTGAACTCGCTGGCCAGTCGCTGCTGAACGACCTCGAACTGCATGAGGCCGACAGCGGCGAGGACGGGAGCCTGGTCGCCGCGCAGGTCCGAGCGCAGCACCTGGACGACGCCTTCCTCGTCGAGCTGGGCGATCCCGCGGCGGAACTGCTTGTAACGGCCGGTCTCCCGGGCGCGCAGCACGGCGAAGTGCTCGGGGGCGAACCGGTCGATGCCGGGGTAGCGCACCGGTCGCCCGGTGTGGATGGTGTCACCGACGGTGAGCGCGGTGGCGTTGACCAGGCCGACGATGTCGCCGGGCTGGGCGGTGTCGACGACGTGCCGTTCCCGCCCGAGGACCGCTTGGGCGTACTTGGTGGTGAACGGCTTGCCGGTGGTGGCGTGCTGCACGACCATGCCCCTGCGGAACGTCCCGGTCTGCACCCGGGCGTAGGCGAGCCGGTCGCGGTGTGCGGCGTCCATGCCGGACTGCACCTTGAACACCACCGCGCTGAAGTCGTCCTCCAGCGCCCGGGTCCGGCCGTCGACGTCGGTCGGTGGGGCAGGGGCGGGGGCGATCCTCAGCAGCGTGTCCAGCAGGTGGGAGACGCCGAAGTTCAGCAGCGCCGAGGCGAACAGCACCGGGGTGGTCCTCCCGGCCAGGAAGGCGTCCTGGTCGTGGTCGGCGCCGTCGGCGGCGAGCAGCTCGTGCTCCTCCAGCGCGGTGTCCCAGTCGGTACCGTGCCGCTCGCCGGCCTGGTCGGGGGTGAGCCGCTCCTCGGGTGCCCGGGTGGCCCCGCCGGCGGTGCGGGTGTACTGGACCATGTCACCGCTGGACCGGTCCAGTACCCCGCGGAAGTCGCCGGAGATGCCGACCGGCCACGTCAGCGGCGTGGGCCGCAGCCCGATCTCGGTCTCGATCTGGTCCAGCAGCCCCAACGGTTCCCGGCCGGGCCGGTCCCACTTGTTGATGACGGTCAGGACGGGGATGCCGCGGTGGCGGCAGACCTGGAACAGCTTCAGCGTCTGCGGCTCCAGCCCCTTGGCGGCATCGATGAGCATGACCGCGGCATCGACGGCGGTCAGCACCCGGTAGGTGTCCTCGGAGAAGTCGGCGTGGCCAGGCGTGTCCACCAGGTTGACCACGTGGTCGCGGTAGCCGAACTGGAGCGCTGCGGAGGCGATGGAGATGCCGCGGTCGCGCTCCATCTGCATCCAGTCCGACACCGTCGATCGGCGCCCCGCCTTGCCGTGCACCGCGCCCGCCTCCGACAGCACCTGGGCGTGGAGCGCCAGCGCTTCGGTCAGCGTCGACTTCCCGGCGTCAGGGTGGGAGATGACGGCGAAGGTGCGGCGCGGTCGGTCTCGCTCCACGTCACTCATCCACGACCGACAGTAGCGCGACAGTCGTCGTGGGCACGAATCGGAACCGAGCGGTCGAGGCCGCTGCCACCGTGGACAGGTACCGCCACAGCATCCGCGTCGTGCGATAGTGCCGGTGCGGCCGATCCTCCGTCACCGTGCCGTGCCGGCCGGGGGTCGCGGAGCGGCACGCAGCCCCTACTCCGCGCGCATGCGAAGGTAGAGTTCGCCGCTCGCTGACCGTCATCCGCGCCGTGCCCGCACACCAACCCCGGCAGAGAAGGGACCCACCGATGAGCCACCCCCACCCCGAGCTCGGGACGCCACCGAAGCTACCTCGCAACGGACTGCGGGTGGTGGCCCTGGGGGGCCTGGGAGAGGTCGGGCGCAACATGACGGTGCTGGAGCACCGGGGCCGGCTGCTGGTCATCGACTGCGGCGTGCTCTTCCCGCAGGAGCACCAGCCGGGCGTGGACGTGATCCTGCCGGACTTCTCCTTCATCCGAGACCGGCTCGACGACGTCGCCGGCATCGTGCTGACCCACGGCCACGAGGACCACATCGGAGGCGTGCCCTACCTGCTGCGCGAGCGACCGGAGATCCCGGTCGTCGGTTCCCGGCTGACGCTGGGGCTGCTCAGGGCCAAGCTGAAGGAGCACCGGATCGAGCCGACGACCGTCGAGGTGGCCGAAGGCGACCGGCGGTCGCTCGGCTCGTTCGACTGCGAGTTCGTGGCCGTCAACCACTCCATCCCGGACGGGCTGGCGGTGGCCGTGCGCACCGCGGCGGGCACGCTGCTGCACACCGGGGACTTCAAGATGGACCAGTTCCCGCTCGATGACCGCATCACCGACCTGCGCGCCTTCGCCCGGCTCGGCGAGGAAGGCGTCGACCTGTTCCTGGTCGACTCCACCAACGCCGAGGTCCCCGGATTCACCACCTCCGAGCGTGACCTGGCGCCGGCGATCGAGACGGTGTTCCGTACGGCGCCGGGACGGGTCATCGTCTCCAGCTTCGCCAGTCACGTGCACCGCATCCAGCAGGTCCTCGACGCCGCGCGCGCACACAAGCGCAAGGTCGCCTTCGTGGGCCGGTCGATGGTGCGCAACATGGGGATCGCCCGGGAGCTGGGGTACCTGAACGTGCCCCGGGGGCTGGTGGTCGACGCCAAGGAGCTGGAGGGCCTGCCCGACCACAAGGTGACACTGGTGTGCACGGGCTCGCAGGGCGAGCCGATGGCTGCGCTGTCACGGATGGCCAACCGCGACCACCAGATCCGTATCGGCGAGGGTGACACCATCCTGCTGGCCAGCTCCCTCATCCCCGGCAACGAGAACGCCATCTCCCGGGTCATCAACGGGCTCACCCGCTGGGGCGCCAAGGTCGTACACCAGGGCAACGCCAAGGTGCACGTGTCGGGCCATGCCAGTGCCGGGGAGCTCGTCTACTGCTACAACATCGTCCGGCCGCGCAACGTGATGCCGGTCCACGGCGAGTGGCGCCACCTGCGGGCCAATGCCGACCTGGCCATCCGTACCGGCATCGCCCCCGACCGGGTCGTCGTGGCCGACGACGGGGTGGTCGTGGACCTCATCGACGGCAGGGCCAAGGTCACCGGCAAGGTCCGCGCCGGTTACGTCTACGTCGACGGGGCATCGGTCGGCGGCGTCACCGAGGAGGCGCTGCGCGACCGGGTCACCCTCAGCCAGCAGGGCACCGTGACGGTCGTCGCGCTCGTCGACGCCGACACCGGCGAGCTGACCGAGCCGCCGGACTTCCTGGCCCGGGGTTTCGGTACCGACGAGGCGCTCTTCGAGGGCGCGGTCCCGGCCATCGAGAGGGCACTGGCCGGCGCCGCCGCGAAGGGCATCGGCGACGCTCACGAGCTCGAGCAGCTCATGGCCCGCGCGCTGAGCCAGTGGGTGGCCCGCAAGCACCGGCGCAACCCGCTGGTGATCCCGGTCGTCATCGAGGCCTGACGCGGCGAGACCGCCACCTCCTGGTCGGCGGGGCCCTTGGTGCCCCGGGCCACCCCCTGGACACGGCGTCGTCCCTGGCGGCAGTCTTGATCCGCGCCAGCAAGGGTGCTCGCGCAGACGGGAGAACACCATGAGTATTCGAGGGAGCGGTCACGTGCCTGCCGGGGAGGCACGGCGCGGCAAGCGGCGGATCGGCCCGGTCCTGGCGCCGCTCGTGGCGTTGGGCGTGCTGCTGGGGCTGCTGGCCAGCCCGGCGCAGGCGATCACCGGCGGCAAGGCCGACGGGGACGGTCATCCCTACGTCGCGCTGCTGCTGGCGCCTGGGCAGACGTTCTGCAGCGGGGCGCTGATCTCCGAGCGCACGATCCTGACCGCTGGTCACTGCACCGACGGCTGGGACGAGCTGGAGGTGGAGGAGATCCTGGTCAGCTTCGACCCGCAGGCGGAGGTCGACGCGGAGTGGCAGCCGGTCGACCCGACCGACTGGCACTCGGCGAGCGAGTGGGTGACGCACCCGGACTACGTCTCGGCGGAGTGGCCCTTCACGTGGGACTACGGCCTGCTCTACCTCGACGAGGCCGTCGACATCGAGCCGGCACAGCTGGCCGAGGCGGGCGCGCTCGACCCGATCGTCGCCAGCAAGGGCCAGGTGAAGCAGCGGTTCACCGACGTCGGCTACGGCATCCAGGGCGCCGAGGTCGGTAACGGTCCGCCGCGGCGCGCGATCACCTGGCAGCGCAAGTACGCCATCCAGCGCTACGCGCCGGGTGAGGGCTCGACGTCGGGGCTGTTCCACGAGACCTGGTTCATCGTCAACAACGTGCCGTCGCCGGTCCACGGCGGCGCCTGCGGCGGTGACTCGGGCTCGCCGGTGCTGTTCAGCAACACCGACACCATCGTCGCGGTTCACACCGGCGGCTACAGCATGGGCTACGACAACGTGCTGTGCGGTCGGATGACCAGCCTGAACCACCGGATCGACCTCCCGGAGGTCAGGGACTGGATCATCGCGAACACGGTCTGACGCGGTCACAGCTGCGCCCCGTCCCCTTCAGCGGGGGACGGGGCGCAGCGCTGTGAGGGTGCCGGCTGTCGACCGGGTGCAGGGTGGCGAACCCGCCGCCGGCTACTCGCGGGGCACGTCTCCGCGCCACCCGCCGGTCTCGACGCCACGGGACTCGATGAACTCCTTGAACCGCGCGATGTCGCCCTTGACCCGGCGGTCGTCGGCGCCCAGGGCGGCGGCGGCCTTCTCCTTCAGGCCCTCCGGCTGCCAGTCCATCTGCAGCGTCACCCTGGTCGTGGTCTCGTCGAGCTTGTGGAACGTCACGACGCCAGCCTGCTGCGTGTCACCGGTGGTCGTCTTCCAGGCGATGCGCTCCTCGGGGTGCTGCTCGGTGATCTCGGTGTCGAACTCGCGCTCGGTCCCACCGATGCTGACCCGCCAGTGGTTGTGCGTGTCGTCGATCTGGGTGACCGACTCCACGCCCTCCATGAACGCCGGGAAGGACTCGAACTGGGTCCACTGGTCGTACGCGGTGCGGATCGGCACGTTGACGTCCACGGACTCTGTCACCTGGCTCATGTGCCACCTCCTGTGTGGGCTGCCTGTGTCCCACCAGGCAAACACGATCGTGCCCGGGCTGCGCGTCAGCTTCGCGTCCCGCCGCGTCGACTCCTCCCGCTGAGCCAGGGGGCCCGGCCGACCCCTACCCGATGTTATTTCTGACCATGCCTTGAGTCATACTGTGTGGGCGCTCATCGTCGTGCGCCCCCCATCACCAGCCGCCCGGCCCATGCGCGGGCGCCTCGGCACGACCCCTGAAGGACTCACCATGGCAGCACGTACTCTTGGCACGCTCGTCGGAACGCTCGCACTGGTCGGACTCGCCGCGTGCGGGTCCGGTGACAGCGGTAGCGGCGGCACGGGCGACTCCGGGGCAGCCCCGAAGATCGGGGTGTTCCTGCCGTTGACGGGGGAGAACGCCGAGAACGGTCAGCAGATCAACGACGCGATCGAGCTGCGGGTGCAGCAGGTCAACGAGGGCGGCGGGATCGACGGCGAGGAGATCGAGCTCGTGGTCCGCGATGACCGCGGGGAGCCGCGTACCGCGACCAACATCGCCCGGGAGTTCGCGGAGGACGACGACATCATCGCCGTGCTGGGCAGCTTCACCAGCACCGCATCGATGGCCGCGGCCCCCATCCTGGACACCGCCGGCATCCCCCACCTGAGCCCCACGTCCAGCCACCCAGAGTTCACCACGATGGGCGATGCCATCTTCCGGGGCACGCCCACCCAGAACCTGGAGGCCACCGGCATCGCAGCACACCTCTTCGAGAACCTCGGCCACTCCTCGACGGCCGTGATCTACCGGCAGGACGACTGGGGGAACTCGGCCGCGGACGCGTTCGCCGAGGGGGCCGAGGCCAGCGGCGGCGAGGTGGTGGCCAGCGAGGCCGTCGCGCCGGAGTCCCGCGACTTCCGCACCCTCATCTCGTCGCTGCGCGGGACCGACGCCGACAGCCTCTACCTCGCGCTGCACTACTCGGACGCGGCCGTCCTGGCCGAGCAGCTCGCGGCCTCCGGCTGGGACCCCACCGTGATCACCGCCACCTCGCTCTACACGGCGGAGCTGATCAACCTCGGGCAGGACGCGGTGAATGACTGGATCGTGCCGGCGTTCTTCTACGCCGAGAGCAAGGACGAGCACGTCCAGGAGTTCGTCGCCGCGTTCGAGGAGGCCCACGGCGAGAAGCCGGATGCCTTCGGCGCGGTCGGCTACGACACCATGTCGGTGGTCGTGGAGGCCCTCGGCTCGGTCGAGGAGTACGGGACGCAGGGCCGGGAGCCGCTGGGCCAGGCCATCTACGACGTCGAGGTGGACGGCGTGACCGGCACGATGCAGTTCGACGAGCAGGGTGACGTGGAGAAGACCATCACCTGGCTGGCCATCGAGGACGGCCAGTTCGTGCCCGCCGCCGAGTGAGCGACAGCTCCTACTGACCCATGGCTGAGTTCCTCGCCCAGCTCGTCAACGGCCTCGCCATCGGCGCGGTCTACGCGGTCGTCGCGCTGGGGTTCGTGCTGGTCTTCGGGGTCGCGAAGGTCGTGAACTTCGCCCAGGGCTCCCAGGTCATGCTGGGGGCCTACCTGGTGTGGGTCGCCAGCGGGTGGGGGCTGCCCCTCCCGCTGGCGTTCCTGGTCGCGGTGGCCGGCTCGGTGCTCCTCGCGGTGCTCATCGAGCTCATCTGTGTGGAGTGGCTCGGTGAGAGCGCGGAGATCGCCCCGCTGCTGAGCACCCTGGCGATCGCGTTCATCATCGACCAGACCGTTCGGCTGGTGTGGAGCGCCAACCCGCAGCGGTTCCCGAACCCGTTCGCCGGGGCGAACCTCCGGATCGGTCCGCTCTATGTCGGCCTGACCGACATCATCATCATCGCCACCGCCGTCGTCTTCGTGGCCCTGCTGACCGTGCTGCTGAAGGCCACCTGGGTGGGTCGCAGCGTCCGCGCTGCTGCCCAGGACCCGGTGGCCGCCCAGCAGATGGGGGTGCGGACCGGCCCCGCCAAGGTGACCGTCTTCGCCCTCTCCGGCGTCTTGGGTGCCCTGGGCGGGGTGCTGGTCGGCATGTATTTCCAGCAGATCGATCCCACGATGGGGCTGCCGTTCGGGCTCAAGGGCTTCGCTGCGGCCATGGTCGGTGGCGTGGTGAGCATGGCAGGTGCCGTGCTCGGTGGCCTGCTCATCGGGGTGGCGGAGTCGTTGGCGGGCGGCTACATCGGCAGCGAGTACCGGGACCTGGTCGCGTTCGTGATGCTGCTGCTGGTCCTCGTCCTCCGACCGCAAGGGCTGCTCGGGTCCCGGGCGCTCACCGGGCTGGGCGGGTCCAGGGGCGCGGGGGCGATCCCCACGACCTCACCGCTCGCCGATGCCTCCGGCTTCCCGGTCACCGTCATGGGGACGCGCCGCATCCCGGTGTGGTGGGTGGCGCTCGGGACCGTCCTGCTCGGCGTGCTCGCGACCACGGTTGCCGGCAGCTACTGGTCCGGGGTGCTGGCCCAGGGAGCCATCTTCGCCACGGCCGCTCTCGGACTCATGGTGCTGACGGGCATGACCGGCTACGTGTCGGTCGGTCACGGCGCCCTGATGGGTATCGGCGCGTACTGGACGGCGCGTGTGGTGACCGCACTCGACCTGCCGTTCGAGCTGGTGCTCCTCTCGGTGGTCCTGGTGTCCCTGGTCGCCGGGGTGCTCTTCGCCTACCCGGTCCTGGGACTGTCGGGCCACACCATCGCGCTGGCCACCCTCGCCCTGGGGCAGATCGGGTACCTGCTCTTCCTGAACCTCATCGAGGTGACCCGCGGCCCGATGGGGATCGGAGGGATCGCGCCGCCGCGGTTCGCCCTGCTCGGTGGCGCGACCGACTTCTCCGTCGCGTGGATGACCGGCGTCTGCTTCGTGGTGCTGCTGCTGGGGCTCGGCCTGGTGGCCGCGGTCACCCGCGGGCAGGTGAGCGTCAACCTGCGCGCCATCCGCGAGGACCGGCTCGCCGCCGAGGCGTTCGGGGTCCACGTCCGGCCCTACCTGACGATCGCATTCGCGCTGAGCAGCGTGCTCGCCGGGCTCGCCGGGATGATGTTCGCCTACCAGCAGTCCTACGTGTCCCCCGACTCGTTCCTGATCCTGGTGTCGTTCCTGCTGCTGACGATGATCCTGGCCGGTGGGATCGTGTCGCCGGCCGGCGCGGTCGTCGGCGCGTTCGTGCTGGTGGCGCTGCCAGAGCTGCTGCGCGAGCAGACCGAGCTGCGGGAGATCCTCTACGGGGTGGTGCTGATCCTGATCATCCGGTTCATGCCCTCGGGTATCACCTCGCTGGGGCGGCGACGCGCCAGCAGCGGTGACCAGGGCCCCGACGGGAAGGCCGCGGCGGCTGAGCCGGCCGCCACCGAGCCGGTGCCAGGAGGTGCGCGGCAGTGATCCGGGTGGAGCGACTGCGCAAGGCCTACGGTGGCGTGACCGCCTGTGCCGACCTGACCGTCTCGATCGAGCCTGGCACCTCGACGGCGGTGATCGGCCCCAACGGGGCGGGGAAGTCGACGCTGGTGCAGCTGCTCTCCGGGGTGGTGCGTCCCGACGCCGGAGAGGTGTACCTGGCCGAACGGCGCATCACCGGCCTGGGGCCGGCTCATCGCAGTGCCCTGGGACTGACCCGCACCTTCCAGACGTCCCGGGTCTTCCCGGGCCTGACGGTGCTGGAGAGCGTGATGGTGGGCGCCTACCACGGTGTCCGGTACGAGGACCGGCCCTTCGGCACCGTCGGCACGCTGGGGGACGCCGCAGCCTCGCTGCTCGGCCTGCCGGCCTGGCGGCGTCGCCGCGACGAGGCTCGTGAGCGGGCGCTGGCGGAGATGGGCCGGTTCGGCGACCGGCTGGTGCCGCGGCAGGACGACTACGCCTACACCCTCTCCTACGCCAACCGTCGACGGGTGGAGATCGCCCGGGCGCTGGCCGCCCGTCCCAAGGTGCTGGTGCTCGACGAGCCGACCGCGGGCATGAACCCCACCGAGACCGAGGAGCTGGCTCGGCTGCTGGCGGACGTGCGTGCCGAGCGCCCCGAGCTGACCACGGTCTTCGTCGAGCACAAGATGAACGTGGTGCGCCGGCTCAGCCAGCGGGTGCTCGTCATGGATGAGGGAGCCCTCATCGCTGACGACACCCCGCAGCAGGCGCTCTCGGACCCTCGGGTGATCGAGGCCTACCTGGGCGCCTCCGCCGTTGCCAAGGCCGGGACCGAGATGCCGTCCGGTGAGCGCCGGCAGCCCGACCGTGGACCTGACCAAGGAGGCCCCGATGCTGCTGGCGCTTGAGCGGGTCGACGTCTTCTACGGGCCGGTGCACGCGCTGCACCAGGTCAGCGCCGAGGTCGACCGCGGGGAGGTCGTCGCCGTGCTGGGCGGCAACGCCTCCGGCAAGTCGACCACCATCAAGACCGCGCTGCAGCTGGTCAAGCCCACGCGGGGCCGGGTGCTGCTGGACGGCGAGGACCTCGCCCCGGTGAGCACCCCGGAGCTCGTCGCCAGGGGCGTGGCCTCCATCCCGGAGTCGCGGCGGCTCTTCCCCGAGATGACCGTGGCCGAGAACGTGCTGATGGGGCTGTACTCGCAGCGACGCGGGCTGTCACGCAGGGAGCTGACCAGCCGGCTCGAGGAGGCGACCACCGACTTCCCCCGGGTGCGGGAGCGGTTCCCGCAGCTGGCCGGGACCCTCTCGGGTGGGGAGCAGCAGATGGTCGCGATGGCCCGGGCGCTGATCCAGCGGCCGCAGATCATCCTCATCGACGAGCCGTCGATGGGGCTGTCGCCGGCGTACGTGGACGTGGTCTACGACCTGTTGACCAGGTGGAAGGAGAGAGGAACGACGATGATGATCGTGGAGCAGAGCGCCCACCGGTCGCTGCAGCTGGCCGACCGCGCCTACGTGCTGCGCAACGGCGAGGTGGTGCTGGCCGGAACCGCGGCCGAGCTGCGCAGCAACGACGAGGTCACCTCGGCGTACCTGGGCGGGGGTGTGATGTGAGCGCCGGGATGACGGGCCGCGAGCGGTTCCGCGCGGCCGCCGCCCGGCAGGAGGTGGACCAGCGTCCGGTGGGCTGCTGGATCCACTTCGGCAGCGCGCTGTGGCCCGCCGAGATCTCGGCCGCGGCGCACCTGCGCTTCGCCGAGGAGTACGGCTTCGACTACATCAAGGTCATGAACGACTACCGATTCCCGACCGAGGGCGGCCTGCAGGAGGCACGGGAACCGGAGGAGCTGCGTCGTGTCGGCGGACCCGGGCTCGAGTACGACAACCGCGCCCGGCAGGTGGAGGTGCTGCGCCGAGTGCGGGAGGCAGCTCCGGAGCGGGCCGTCCTGGACACCGTGTTCTCCCCCTTCCAGACGGTGGTGCGCACGCTGGGCCGCAGCGCAGTCCCGCTGCTGCAGGCCCGGCCCGAGATCGCCCACGAGGTGATCGGTGCCGTGGCCGACCGGCTCGTCGAGCATCTCGAGGTGACGGCGGACCACGTCGACGCGCTGTTCTTCTCGGTCAACGGCTCCAGCCGCGACGAGCACGGTTTCGGGCTCTCGCCGGAGGAGTTCCGGGACTGGGTGGCGCCCTACGACCGCCGGGTGCTCGAGGCCGCCGCGGACCGGGTGCGGGTGGCCCACATCCACGGCTACGACCTCGACGCGGCACTGACCCAGGACTACCCGTTCGAGGTGCTCAGCTGGTCACACAACCAGACGGTGCCACCGGTGGAGGACCTGGCCACCACCGGGCCGGTCCCCATGGGTGGACTGGACGAGGTGGCGTCGCTCTACTGGCCGCCGAGCGCCGCCAGGGAGAACGTGCTCGACACCCGGCGGCGTAGCGCCGATGCGCTCATCGTTGCGCCGGGCTGCACCGTCCACTCCGACACCCCACCCAGCGTCATCGCGGCGCTGGTGGCGGCCGCCCGGGAGCCGCTGGGCTGACCTGGTCGGGCGGCGGAGGAGGAAGCGCGGCCGCACCGCTGCAGGGTCAGGACACCGGCCGGCGCCCCGTCCACCAGGTGGGGATCGGGGCGCCGGCCGGGGTCGCGCCTGGCGGTCAGCCCGGCAGCCTCACAGGAACTGGCCGATCCACGCCAGGTCGTCGGGCTGGTCGACCCGGTAGACCCCGCCCACGCCTCCGCAGGCGGAGTTCGTCACGAACGAGTTGACGCCGACCACGGTGTTGCTGTCCCGCAGCAGCACCGGGCCGCCGGAGTCGCCGAAGCAAGTGCCACCGGTGCCGTTGTTGGAGACCACGATGTAGTCGCCGGCGCCCCGGTTGCCGAGTGCCCTGTCGTCGTTGATGAGCCACACGTCGGCCTTCAGCCGCAGCCGCAGGTCGGCGCTCTTGCCGGTCTGCGCCGGCCAGGCGCCCTGGACGCCGTAGCCGGCCGCCTCCAGCGCCAGCGGCCTACCCGGGCGGGCGACGGCCTCGTCCAGCAGCCCCGGCTCGGGCAGCTCGGCGTACTCGTCCAGGGGATAGCCGTCCCCGTCGAGCTCCACGACACCCACGTCGTGGAGGAAGAAGGCGTCGTCGCTGTAGTCGGGATGGGTGTACGGGGTGCCGGTCGCGTCGGCGTCAGGGAAGTTCGGGTAGCCGGCGGCCTCGGCGTCGGTCAGGTCCTCGTCGAACCAGATGGCCACGGCGTCGGCGCCGGAGGTGCAGTGCCCGGCGGTGAGGTAGGTCGTCGCATCGAGCAGCGAGCCCGAGCAGCGCCAGCCGGGCTGCAGCTCGCCCTGCTCGTCCTCGACGTAGGCGACCATGAGGCCGACGTAGGGGTGCTCTCCCTCGTCCGGTTGCCCGTTGCGGATGGCCGAGGCCGGACTGGCGGTGGCCACCAGCGCGGCGGCGGCAAGGGTGGCGGTGACGGTGCGGGTGCGCATGGTTCCCTCCTCAGGTGGATCCGGATACCGAGACGATACGTCCGGAATGTGGCCCACGCCACACTGTGGTCAGGGAGCGGCGGCAAAGCGACGTCCCGCCAGCAGGCATGATCGACCGCGTGAGCGAGGTGTATCTCGGACTCGACCTGGGCACCAGCGGACTCAAGGCGGCGCTGTGGTCAGCCGAGGGCGAGCTGGTCGCCGAGGCCGAGGCCGGCTACGCGGTCGACCGCCCCCGGCACGGATGGGCGCAGAGCGACGCCGCCGCGTGGGCGGGCGCGCTGCAGCAGGTGGTCGGCGTGCTCGTCCCGGCGCTGCGCGAGCACGCCGTGCAGGCGGTGGGTGTGGCCGGGCAGATGCACGGCCTGGTGCTCACCGACGACCGCGGGCAGGCGCTCGCCCCGGCGCTGCTGTGGTGCGACCACCGCGCCGCCCAGCAACTGGGCCGGTGGCGGGAGCTGCCGACGCAGCAGCGGTCCGCGCTGGCCAACCCCCTCGTGGCCGGCATGACCGGCCCGCTCCTCGCCTGGGCCGGTGAGCACCAGCCGGACCTGGTCGCCCGGGCGACGCGCGCGCTGCTGCCCAAGGACGTGGTGCGCTCGCTGCTGGTGCCCTCCCCGGTGACCGACCGCAGCGACGCCTCGGCGACCCTGCTGTGGGACGTCCCCGGGGACGACTGGGCCTACGGCCTGCTGGAGCGGTCGGGGTCCCGGCGCGGCTGCTGCCCGAGGTGCGGCTGCCCCACGAGGTCGTGGGGCACACCGACCTGCTGCACGAGCTGGCCGCCACCGAGCGTGCCGTCCCCGTCGTGGCCGGGGCCGCCGACGCGCCGGCGGCAGCGCTGGGCAACGGCGGCGGCGCCGCGCTCCAGCTCAACGTGGGCTCCGGCGCCCAGGCGATCGCCGGCACGGACCGTCCCTGGGCGGATGCTGACCCGGCGGTGCACCTCTACGCGGACACCGGCTCGGCGTGGTACGTCATGGCGGCCCTGCAGAACGCCGGGCTCGCCCTGGACTGGGCGGCCGGCGTGCTGGGGATGAGCTGGGCCGAGCTGTTCGCGGCGACGGCTGCGGGGGCGCCCGGTGCCGGGGGCGTCATCTTCCTGCCGTTCCTGGAGGGCGAGCGCGGCGCCATCGCCGCTGCCGAGGCGCGAGCCCGGTGTTCGACCGGACGCTGCCGCTGGCGGAGGCGCCCGAGGCCTACCGCGCGATGGACGAGCG
>NZ_WIQI01000050.1 GCF_009602535.1 Ornithinicoccus halotolerans
GGGCGGACGGTGAGCCCGGCGCCGGCGCGCCCCGCCGCGCCGCCCCGGCGCACCGCCGGGTGCTGGCGCAGGCCGAGTTCGAGACCAGGCAGCTGCTGAGCCACGGCGAGCAGCTGCTGGTGTCGGTGGTGCTGCCGCTGCTGGCGCTGCTGGGCCTGGTCGGGACCGAGCGGCCCGCGCTGGGGCCGGGACGGCACGTGGACCTGGCGGTCGCCGGCGTGCTGGCCCTCGCCGTCGTCTCCACCGCGTTCACCGGGCAGGCCATCCTGCTGGCGTACGAGCGCCGCTACGGGGTGCTGCGGCTGGCCGGAACCACTCCGGTGGGCCCGGTCGGGCTGCTGCTGGGCAAGGCGGCCAGCGTGGTGGCGGTGATCGCCGTGCAGGGGGTCGTGCTCGCGTCGGCGGGGTTGGCACTGGGCTGGGAGCCGGTGGCCGCGGGCCTGCTCCCGGCGGTGGCGACGCTGCTGCTGGGGGCGTGGGCGTTCGCGGCGCTGGGTGCCCTGCTCGGCGGCACGCTGCGCGCCGAGGGGGTGCTCGCGCTGGCCAACCTGCTGTGGGTGCTGCTGCTGGCCGGCGGTGGCCTGGTGCTGGCTGTCGACCTGCTCCCGGTGCCGCCCGCCGTCGCCGCCGGGCTGGGCTGGCTGCCCTCGGCCGCGCTGGGGGACGCCCTGCGGGGGGCGCTGGTGGCCGGGGAGGTCCGCTGGCCCGAGCTGGCGCTGCTGGCCGGGTGGGGCAGCCTGGGCACGGTGCTGGCGGCACGCTTCCTGCGCTGGTCGGACTGAGGCCGGCGGCGCGGTCGGCCGCGGCCGCACCCAGCGGCGGGTCCGGGGCGCGGCTTCCTACCATGGGCCGGTGACCGCTGCCTCCGCCGCGCGGCCCTGGCTGGGCCGGGTGCTGCTGCTCAACCTCGTCCTGCAGTCGCTGATCGTGCTCTCCGGCGGGCTGGTGCGGCTGACCGGGAGCGGGTTGGGCTGTCCCACCTGGCCGCAGTGCGAGCCGGGGTCCTACACCCCCACCTTCGAGGCCTCGGCGGGGATCCATCCCTACATCGAGTTCGGCAACCGGATGGTGGGAGTCGTCGTGGGCCTGGTCGCGGTAGCGGTGGTCGCGGCGGTCTGGCGCTGGGCGCGGGAGCGGCGGGACCTGCTCGTGCCGGCCTGGCTGGTGCTCGGGGGCACCGTGGCCCAGGGCGCGCTGGGCGGGGTCACCGTGCTCACCGGGCTGCACCCGGCCACCGTCGCCGGGCACTTCCTGCTGTCGATGGTCCTGATCGCGGTCTCGGCGCTGCTGGTGGACCGGCAGCGGCGGCCCGGCCCGCGACGCTGGCTGGTCCCCCGGGTGGTGCGCGCGCTGGCCTCGCTCACCACCGGCGTGCTGGCGGTGGTGCTCGTGCTGGGGACCGTGGTGACCGGCTCCGGGCCGCACTCGGGCGACTACGACGACCCCGCCCGGTTCGGGCTGGACCCGCGGACCGTCTCCTGGCTGCACGCCGACGCGGTGATGCTGTTCACCGGGCTGGCGGTGGCGATGCTGGTCGCGACCTCGCTGCTGGGCGAGGCCGGCGGCCGGCCCCGGCGGCTGTGGAGCGCCGTGCTGTTGCTCACCCTGGGGCAGGGCGCCGTCGGCTACACCCAGTACCTCACCGGCCTGCCCGAGGCGCTGGTGCTGGTGCACATGGCGGGGGCCGTCGCGCTGACGCTGGCGGTGACGCTGGGGATGCTGGCGCTGCGGGCACCGGCGGTCGCCGCGGTCAGCCCAGCAGCGGAAGCGGAAGGTGCAGCAGCGGGTCGATCGCGACCCCGAGGAACAGCACCGTCAGATAGCTGATCGAGTAGTGGAACAGCCGCATCGCGCGGGCGGCGCCGGCGCGGTCGCCCTCCCGGGCCCGGGTGAGCAGGGCGTGCGCCTCCCACAGGAAGACCCCGCCGCTCACGACGGCCACCACCAGGTAGAGCCAGCCCATCGGCGCGACCGGCACCAGGGCCAGTGACACCAGCACTGTGGCCCACGCGTAGGCCACCACCTGCCGGCCCACCGCGACGTCCTCGGCCACGACCGGGAGCATCGGCACGCCGGCGCTGGCGTAGTCCTCCCGGAACCGCATCGACAGCGGCCAGTAGTGCGGCGGGGTCCAGAAGAAGACGACCAGGAACAGCACCAGCGCGGGCCAGTCCAGCGAGCCGGTGACCGCCGACCAGCCGATCAGCACCGGCATGCAGCCGGCGACGCCGCCCCAGACGATGTTCTGACTGGTGCGGCGCTTGAGCAGCACCGTGTAGAAGCCGACGTAGAGCACGACCGCGGCCAGGGCCAGCAGCGCCGAGATGAGGTTGACCACCAGCGCCAGCCACAGCACCGAGAGCACCCCGAGCACGGTCCCGAACACCAGCGCGGCCCGCGGGCTGATCCGGCCGGTGACCAGCGGCCGGTTCTCGGTGCGGTGCATCCGGGCGTCGATGTCCCGGTCCAGGTAGCAGTTGAGGGTGTTGGCCGATCCCGCGGCGAGGGTGCCGCCGACCAGCGTGGCCAGGATCAGCCCGACCGACGGGACGCCGCGCTCGGCGAGGAACATCACCGGAAAGGTCGTGACCAGCAGCAGCTCGATGATGCGCGGCTTGGTCAGCGAGACGTAGTCGGCGATCGTGGCCCGCCAGCCACGGGTGGCATCTCCCCCCGCGGGGCGGCGGTCCGTCGTCGTCACGGTGTCCTTCGGGTGGTGGGTGCTGGCACTGCCGGGCTCCGCCGGTCTGCCCCTTGATGGTACCCGTCAAGCCAGCATGCGGGCCCCGGGCCCTGCGGGCTAAGGTCGGGAGGGAGCACAGGCAATGGAGCCGCCACACGCCCGCACCTGTAAGGAGTACTAGTGACCCAGCAGGCCGAGAGCAACCGCCTCACCGCAGCCCGGGACCCCCAGCTGCGTCGCCCGGTGTGCGCCCACGCCGGGTGGACCGACGTCGACGTCCGGGCGGTGGACACCATCCGGGTGCTGGCCGCGGACGCCGTGCAGCGCTGCGGCAGCGGCCACCCGGGCACCGCGATGGCGCTGGCCCCGCTGGCGTACCTGCTCTACCAGCAGGTGATGCAGCACGACCCGAACGACCCGCACTGGCTGGGCCGTGACCGCTTCGTGCTGTCGGCCGGCCACTCCAGCCTCACCCAGTACATCCAGCTCTACCTCAGCGGCTACGGCATGGAGGTCGAGGACCTCAAGGCGCTGCGCACCTACGGGTCGGCCACCCCCGGTCACCCCGAGGTGCACCACACGCCGGGGGTGGAGATCACCACCGGCCCGCTGGGCTCGGGGCTGGCCACCTCGGTCGGCATGGCGCTGGCCCAGCGCCGGCAGCGTGGCCTGCTGGACCCGGACGCCCCGCGCGGGCAGTCCCCGTTCGACCACCAGATCTGGGTGATCGCCTCCGACGGCGACCTGATGGAGGGGGTCTCCCACGAGGCCAGCTCGCTGGCCGGTCACCAGGAGCTGGGCAATTTGACGGTCGTCTACGACCAGAACTACATCTCCATCGAGGACGACACCGACATCGCGTTCACCGAGGACGTGGCCCGCCGCTACGAGGCCTACGGCTGGCGGGTGCACACCATCGACTGGCGCGGCGGTCGTGAGGGCGAGCGCGAGTACGTCGAGGACGTCGACGCCCTGCTGGCGTCGCTGCAGGACAGCCGGGACGCCGACCGTCCGACGCTGATCCTGCTGCGCACCATCATCGGCTGGCCGGCGCCCAACAAGCGTGACAGCGGCGACGCCCACGGCTCGGCGCTCGGTGAGGACGAGGTGGCCGAGACCAAGCGGCTGCTCGGCTTTGACCCCGAGGTCGCCTTCCCGGTCGAGGAGGAGGTCCTCGCCCACGCCCGCAGCGTCAAGGACCGTGGCGCCGAGGCGCACCGGGCCTGGCAGCAGCGGTTCGACGCCTGGCGGCAGGACAACCCCGAGCGCGCCGAGCTGCTGGACCGGCTGGTAGCCAAGCGGCTGCCCGACGGCCTGGAGGAGGCGCTGCCGCAGTTCGAGCCCGACGAGAAGGGCATGGCCACCCGTAAGGCCTCCGGTGAGGTGCTCACCGCGCTGGCCGACGTGATGCCCGAGCTGTGGGGCGGGTCGGCGGACCTGGCCGGCTCCAACAACACCACCATGGCCGACCAGCCCAGCTTCGTGCCGGAGCAGCACTCCACCGAGAAGTTCCCCGGCCACAAGTACGGGCGCACGCTGCACTTCGGGGTCCGCGAGAACGGCATGGGGATGGCCCTCACCGGGATCGCGCTGGAGGGGCTGACCCGCCCCTACGGTGGTACCTTCCTCATCTTCTCCGACTACATGCGCCCGGCGGTCCGGCTGGCGGCGCTGCAGCAGGCGCCGGTGGTCTACGTGTGGACGCACGACTCGATCGGCCTGGGCGAGGACGGCCCGACCCACCAGCCGGTGGAGCACCTGGCCTCGCTGCGGGCCATCCCCGGCCTGGACGTGGTCCGTCCCGCCGACGCGACGGAGACGGCGATCGCGTGGCGCACCGTGCTGGAGTCGGTCGACCACCCCGCCGGCATGGCGCTGACCCGGCAGAACGTCCCGGTCCTGGACCGGGAGGTCTACGCCTCCGCCGAGGGGGTGGCCCGGGGCGGTTACGTGCTGGCCGAGGCCGAGGGCGGCGACCCGGAGGTCATCCTCATCGGCACCGGCTCCGAGGTGCACATCGCCCTGGACGCCCGCGAACAGCTGCAGCAGGAGGGTGTCCCCACCCGCGTGGTGTCGATGCCCTGCCGGGAGTGGTTCGACAACGAGGACCAGGAGTACCGTGACCAGGTCCTCCCGCCGCAGGTGCGGGCCAGGGTCAGCGTCGAGGCCGGCGTGGCGCAGGGCTGGCGCGAGGTGGTCGGCGACGCCGGCCGGATGGTCAGCCTGGAGCACTTCGGCGCCTCCGCCGACTACCAGACGCTCTACCGCGAGTTCGACCTGACGCCCGAGGCCGTCGTGGCGGCGGCCCGGGACAGCATGTCGGCCGCCACCGGCGACACCGCGCCCGCCCAGGCCACCCCGCGCCCCCCGGCGACCGGCGAGAGCACGGTCGGCGACGCCGGCGAGGGCGGCACCCGATCCACCGACGCGACCCAGCAGGAGGGCTGACATGAGCCAGCACACCCCCAACCCCAGCGCCGGGGCGGCAGACGACGCCCGGCAGGAGCCAGGCGCCGGTCCGCTCGCCGACCTGTCACAGGCCGGCGTCTCCATCTGGCTGGACGACCTGAACCGCCCGATGATCACCGACGGTGACCTGGATCGGCTGCTGCAGGACCGGCAGGTGGTCGGCGTGACCACCAACCCGACGATCTTCGCCAAGGCGCTCGGCGAGGGCGAGGCCTACACCGACCAGGTCCGGCAGCTCGCCGAGCAGGGCGCCGACGTGGAGGAGGCGGTCTTCGCCATCACCACCGAGGACGTCCGCAACGCGGCCGACATCCTGCGCCCGGTCTACGACCGCACCGACGGCATCGACGGGCGGGTCTCGATCGAGGTCGACCCGCGACTGGCCAACGACACCGACGCCACCACCGCCGTCGCCAAGCGGCTGTGGAGCGAGATCGACCGGCCGAACGTGCACGTGAAGATCCCGGCCACCGTCGAGGGGCTGTCGGCGATCAGCGGCGCCCTCGCCGAGGGCATCAACATCAACGTCACCCTCATCTTCGGCCTGGACCGCTACCGCGGGGTGATGAACGCCTTCCTCACCGGCCTGGAGCAGGCGCGGGAGAACGGCAAGGACCTGTCGAGCATCCACTCGGTGGCCAGCTTCTTCGTCTCCCGGGTCGACAGCGAGATCGACTCCCGGCTGGAAGAGATCGGCACCGAAGAGGCGCTCGCGCTGCGCGGCAAGGCCGGCATCGCCAACGCGCGGCTGGCCTACCAGGCCTTCGAGGAGGTCTTCGCCACCCCGCGCTGGCAGACGCTCGCCGACGCCGGGGCGCACGTGCAGCGCCCGCTGTGGGCCTCCACCGGCGTGAAGAACCCCGACTACTCCGACACCATGTACGTCGAGCAGCTGGTGGCTCCCCACACCGTCAACACGATGCCGGCCGAGACGCTGGAGCAGGCGGCCGACCACGCCCGCATCACCGGTGACACCATCCGCGGCACCTACCAGGAGTCCCAGCAGGTCCTGGACGAGCTGGAGCGGGTGGGCGTCTCCTACGCCGACGTCGTCGACCAGCTGGAGAAGGAGGGCGTGGAGAAGTTCGAGAAGTCCTGGGACGAGCTGCTGGACACCGTCCGCAGCGAGCTGAAGCGGTTCACCGAGGGCGGCCGGTGAGCGCGCTCTTCCTCGAGGCACTCGGGGCGGCCGCGGACGCCATCGAGAAGCACGTCCCGTCCCTGGTGGAGGACCGGTTCGCCTCCCGGCTGTTCGCGCAGGACGCCACCCTGTGGGGTCCTGAGGCCGAGTCCGAGGCCGCGATCCGGCTGTCCTGGGTCGGGCTGCACCGCAGCTCGCGCCCGCTCGTCGGCCAGATCGAGGCGCTGCGCGAGGAGCTGCGCGAGCAGGGGGTCTCCCGGGTCGTGCTGTGCGGCATGGGCGGCTCCTCCCTCGCCCCGGAGGTGGTGTGCGCCACCCATGGCGTGGACCTGGTCGTGCTGGACTCCTCGGACCCGGCGATGGTCCGGGCCTGCGTCGAGCGGGACCTGGAACGCACCGCCGTCGTGGTGTCCTCCAAGTCCGGGTCCACGGTCGAGACCGACAGCCAGCGCCGGGCGTTCGTCGCCAGCTTCCAGGCCGCCGGGATCGACCCGACCGACCGGATCGTCGTGGTGACCGACCCCGACAGCCCGCTGGACCAGCAGTCCCGGGCCGACGGGTACCGGGTCGTGAACGCCGACCCCGAGGTGGGCGGCCGCTACTCGGCGCTCACCGCGTTCGGGCTGGTCCCGTGCGGGCTGGCCGGCGTGGACGTCGGGGCGCTGCTGGACGAGGCCGAGGAGGTCGCTGACCTGCTGTCGGCCGACGACCGGGGCAACCCCGGGCTGACCCTCGGGGCCGCGCTGGCCGGCACCACGCCGCTGCGCGACAAGCTGCTGATCGCCGACCAGGATTCCGGGCTGCCCGGGTTCGGGAACTGGGCCGAACAGCTGATCGCCGAGAGCACCGGCAAGGAGGGCACCGGGCTGCTGCCGGTGGTGCTCGAGCCCGGCGCCGACCCGTCCGCCGGGTTGGCCGGTGCCGACGACGTCACGCTCGTCCGGCTGCTCCCCGACTCCGTGGACGACACCGGTGCCGAGCGCCCGGAGGGTGCCGAGCGGGCCACCGGTGCCGCCGTCCCCGCACCGTCCCAGGTGGAGGTCGGCGGCGAGCTCGGCGCGCAGCTGCTGCTGTGGGAGGTCGCCACCGCGGTCGCCGGCCGGCTGCTGGGCATCAACCCCTTCGACCAGCCGGACGTGGAGAGCGCCAAGGAGGCCGCTCGCGAGGTGATGGCCTCCGGTGGGACGCAGCGCGACGAGCCGCACGCCGTCGACGGGCCTGTGGAGCTCCGCGGCGGGTCCTGGCTCGGACCGGAGGTGACGACGCTCCCGGATGCCGTGGCGGCGCTGCTCGGCACGGTGGACCGCGACCGCGGCTACCTCGCCGTCATGGTCTACGCCGACCGGCTCGCGCACGCTGACCTGGAGCGGGTGCGCCCCGCGCTGGAGGAGCGGCTGGGCCGCCCGGTCACCTTCGGGTGGGGTCCGCGGTTCCTCCACAGCACCGGCCAGTTCCACAAGGGAGGCCCGCGGGTCGGCAGCTACCTGCAGGTCACCGTGGCGGCCGACGACCACGACTACGACGTGCCCGGCCAGGACTTCACGTTCGGCTCGCTCATCGCCGCGCAGGCCCAGGGGGACGCCGCCGTGCTGGCCGACCACGGCCGCCCGGTGCTGCGGCTGCACCTGACCGACCCCGAGGCCGGCCTGGCCCGGCTGCGGGACGTCCTGACCGGCTGACCCGCCCGACCGACACCGGTCGCCTTGGCCGCCCCGCGGGCGGGTGAGGCGACCTGCCACGACCGGAGGAGACACACGTGACCCCGGTGGAGATCACCGCCGAGCACAACCCGCTGCGTCATCCCGACGACAAGCGGCTGCCGCGGATCGCCGGCCCCTGCAGCATGGTGATGTTCGGCATCACCGGCGACCTCGCGCGCCGCAAGCTGATGCCGGCGATCTACGACCTGGCCAACCGCGGGCTGCTCCCGCCCGGGTTCTCGCTGGTGGGCTTCGCGCGTCGCGACTGGGACGACCAGGACTTCGCCGCGGTCGTCCACGACGCCGTCAAGTCGCACGCACGCACCCCGTTCCGGGAGGAGGTGTGGCAGGACCTGGCCGAGGGGCTGCGGTTCGTGCGGGGCACGTTCGACGACCCGGAGGCGTTCGCCCGGCTCGCGCAGACCGTCCGGGAGCTGGACGAGGCGCGCGGCACCGGCGGCAACCACGCCTTCTACCTGTCCATCCCGCCGGACTGGTTCGCGGCCGTGTGCGAGCAGCTGCAGGCCGCCGGGCTGAGCACACCGCAGCCGGGCACCTGGCGCCGGGTCGTCGTGGAGAAGCCGTTCGGGCACGACCTGGCCAGCGCCCAGGAGCTGAACCACATCATCGAGGCGGTCTTCCCGGCCGACTCGGTGTTCCGGATCGACCACTACCTGGGCAAGGAGACCGTCCAGAACCTGCTGGCGCTGCGCTTCGCGAACCAGATGTTCGAGCCGGTCTGGAACGCCCACTACGTCGACCACGTGCAGATCACGATGGCCGAGGACATCGGTATCGGGGGGCGCGCGGGCTACTACGACGACGTGGGCGCCGCCAAGGACGTCATCCAGAACCACCTGCTGCAGCTGCTGGCCCTCACCGCGATGGAGGAGCCGGTCTCGTTCACCGCCGACGCGGTCCGGGCCGAGAAGGAGAAGGTGCTCGCCTCGGCGCGGCTCCCGCAGGACCTGGCCGCCGCCACCGCCCGCGGGCAGTACACCGCCGGCTGGCAGGGCAGCGAGCGCGCCCACGGCTACCTGGACGAGGACGGTGTCGCCCCTGACTCCACGACCGAGACCTACGCCGCGCTGAAGCTGGAGCTGGACTCCCGCCGCTGGGCCGGGGTCCCGTTCTACCTGCGCACCGGCAAGCAGCTGGGCAAGCGGGTCACCGAGATCGCGGTGATCTTCAAGCGCACGCCCCACCTGCCGTTCCGCAGCACCGACACCGTCGAGATGGGCAAGAACGCCATCGTCGTCCGCATCCAGCCCGACGAGGGGATCACGATGCGGTTCGGGTCCAAGGTGCCGGGTACCCAGATGGAGGTCCGCGACGTCACCATGGACTTCGGCTACGGGAGCTCCTTCACCGAGACCAGCCCGGAGGCCTACGAACGGCTCATCCTGGACGTGCTGCTCGGTGACCCGCCGCTGTTCCCGCGGCACGAGGAGGTCGAGCAGTCCTGGCGGATCCTCGACCCGGTGGTGCAGTTCTGGAACGAGCACCCCGAGCAGATCGGCCAGTACGCGGCCGGCACCTGGGGCCCGCCGGAGGCGGACCAGCTGATGCACCGCGACGGCCGCGAGTGGAGGCTGCCGTGATCGTCGACCTGCCCAGCACCACCACCAAGGACGTCAGCAAGCGGCTGGTCTCGCTGCGCCACGAGGTGGGCGCGATGGCCATGGGCCGGGTGCTCACGCTGCTGGTGGACGTGGACGAGGAGGGCGCGGACGGCGCCATCGCCACCGCCAACGAGGCCACCCGGCAGCACCCCGCGCGGATCGTGGTGCTGGTCCGGGGCAACCGGCGCGGTCGCGACCGGCTGGACGCCCAGATCCGGGTCGGCGGCGACGCCGGCGCCAGCGAGATCATCGTGCTGCGCATGTACGGCGCGCTCGCCGACCACGCCGAGTCGGTCGTGACCCCGCTGCTGCTGCCGGACTCCCCCGTCGTGGCCTGGTGGCCCCAGGAGCCGCCGGCCGACATGGCCCGCTCCCCCATCGGCCAGATGGCCCGCCGGCGGGTGACCGACGCGGCGGCGTGCGCCCGACCGTCGCTGCAGCTGCAGCGACGCGCCCGCCACTACCGGCCCGGTGACACCGACCTGGCCTGGACCCGGGTCACCCGGTGGCGCGCGGTGCTCGCGGCCGCGCTCGACCAGCCGCCGTTCGAGCCCGTCACCCAGGCCACCGTGGTCGCGGGCGAGGAGACCCCGCAGGCCGACCTCATCGCCGGCTGGCTGGGCCACGCGCTGGGCGTGCCGGTCGAGCGGCGCACCGACTCCGCCGGGCCCGGGCTGCTCGGCGTGGTGCTGGAGCGGCCTTCCGGACCGGTGGAGCTGCGCGCCGAGGACCCAGACTCGCCGGTCGCGGTGCTGCGGCAGGCGGGGCAGCCGGACCGGGAGGTGGCGCTGCGACGGCCCACGCTGTCCGAGGGGCTGGCCGACGAGCTGCGCCGGCTGGACACCGACGAGATCTTCGGCGCGGCACTGCGCCACTCCGCGCTGCCCGTCAGTGAGCGGCAGCAGGACGGCGCCGCCGGCGCAGCCGAGGCTGCCGCGGCGGCCCCGCACGCGGGCCGCACCACCAGCCTGCAGGTGCTCGCCGACGCGGACACGCTGGCGGGGGCGGTCGCGGCCGCGATCCGCGACCGGCTGGACCGCGCGGTGCGGCAGCGGGGAGAGGCCCACCTGGTGCTGACCGGGGGGTCGATGGGCAACGCGACCGTCCGGGCGCTGGCGGCGCTGCCGTCGACGCCGGACCTGTGGCAGCAGGTCCACGTGTGGTGGGGTGACGAGCGGTTCGTGCCGGAGGGCCACGAGGACCGCAACGACCGGCAGGCACGCGACGCCGGGCTGGAGCGGCTGGGGGTCCCGGCCGGCCAGGTGCACACCGTGCCCGCCGGCACGGACGAGGCGGACCTGCCGCAGGCAGCGGAGGCCTACGCGAGGGAGCTGGCCGCGGCCGCGACCGCCGCGGACGACGTGCTGGTCCCGGCCTTCGACGTCGTGCTGCTGGGGCTCGGCCCGGACGGGCACCTCGCCTCGCTGTTCCCCGACCGGCCCGAGGTGGCGGTCAGCGACCGGACGACCGTGCCCGTCACCGACTCCCCCAAGCCTCCCCCGCTCCGGGTCTCACTGACCGTGCCGGCGCTGTGCCGCGCCCGCGCGGTGTGGTTCGTGGTCGCCGGGGAGGACAAGGCGCCGGCGGTGGCCCGGGCCCGGGCCGCGACCGAGCGTAGCCGGGCGCTGCCGGCCACGTGGGTGGCGGGCACCGAGGAGACCGCCTGGTGGCTCGATGACGCGGCCGCCGGGGCCCGCAGCGGCTGAGCGGCGGTGCCCCGGGGAGGCCTGGAGGCCTCCGTCAGCCGGCGCCGGTGCCTGGGATGCCGGAGCGGCGGGCGCGCAACGCCTGCAGCGCCTCCTCGAGGAGCTGCTCGCCGTCGGCGTCGCTGCGCCGCTCCTTCACGTAGGCCAGGTGGGTCTTGTACGGCTCCACCCGCGGCGGCGCGGGCGGGTGCTCCTGGTCCTGCCCGGCCGGCAGCCCGCAGCGGGGGCAGTCCCAGGTATCGGGAATCTCGAGCTGTTCCTCTGCGGCGAAGCTGGGCCGCGTCTCGTGCCCGTTGGCACACCAGAAGCTGATGGTGCGTCGGGCGGCGCTCTCGCCGCGCTCGACCTCGCCCATCGGCCCAGAGCCAACCCGGCTGCCCCGGATCGCGTTGGTCCCGACCACGTGCACTCCCCTTCCGCCGCAGACGACTGTGTCCTGTGACCGTCACCCTATACCGAGGCGGTGACGCCTCCCCCGCACCCGGGCGCCGCCGGCACGGGACGCGGCGCGCCGCGGTCCGCAGCCGCTGGCCGGGAGTGCCCCCGCCGTCGGTCAGGTGAAGCGGATGAGCAGCCCGATCCCGGTGATGACGGCCACCCAGATCACCGCCACCGAGATGGTGATGCGGGTCAGGTTGCGCTCCGCGACCGAGGAGCCGCCGAGGCTGCTGGACATGCCGCCACCGAACATGTCCGACAGCCCGCCACCGCGGCCCTTGTGCATGAGGATCAGCAGCACCAGGAAGATGCTGCACAGCACGAGCAGCACGTCGAGGAAGATCCGGACAGCGTCCAACACGTGTTAACACCTTTGCGTCGTCGGGGCGGGACCGGTGGCCCGACCTCCCAGCCTAGCCCACCGCCGGCTCAGCCGGCGCTACCCCCGTGGTGCTCCCGGTAGCGGCAGATCGAGGCGAAGTCCTCCACCGACAGCGACGCGCCGCCCACCAGCGCCCCGTCGACGTCGGGCTCGGCCATGGTCGCCGCGACGTTGCCGGGCTTGACCGAGCCGCCGTAGAGGACCCGGAGCTGCTCGGCGACGCCGTCCCCCCACCGCTCGGCGACCCGGGCGCGGACCGCGGCGGAGACCTCCTGGGCGTCCGCGGGGGTGGCGACCTCCCCCGTGCCGATCGCCCAGACCGGCTCGTAGGCGACCACAACCTCCAGCAGCTGCTCCTCCGCGAGCCCCTCCAGCGCGGCGTCCAGCTGGGTCAGCACGTGGGGGACGTGCCCGTCCTGCTCGCGCACCGACAACGGCTCCCCGACGCACAGGATCGGCCGCAGCCCGTGCCGCAGCGCCGCCGCGACCTTGGCGGCGACGACGGTGTCGTCCTCGCCGTGGTGCTGGCGGCGCTCGCTGTGGCCGACCACGACGTAGCGGCAGCCGAGCCTGGCCAGGAACGCTCCGGAGACGTCACCGGTGTAGGCGCCGCTGTCGTGCGGGGACAGGTCCTGCGCACCGTAGCCGAGCTGGAGCCGGTCACCCTGCACCAGCGTCTGCACCGACCTCAGGTCGGTGAACGGCGGCAGCACGACGACCTCGACCGCGGCGAAGTCGTGCCTGGCGTCGCGCAGCGTCCAGTCCAGCTTCTGGACCAGGTGGGTGGCCTGGAGGTGGTCCAGGTTCATCTTCCAGTTGCCCGCCATGAGCGGGGTGCGGGTCTCGTTGCTCACTGCTCCTCCAGCACGCTCAGGCCGGGCAGCTCCTTGCCCTCCAGGTACTCCAGACTCGCGCCGCCGCCGGTGGAGACGTGCCCGAAGTCGTCGTCCTGCCATCCCAGCTGACGCACCGCGGCCGCGCTGTCGCCGCCGCCGACCACGGTGAGCGCGCCGTCGCGCCCCGCTGCCACGAGCGCCTCGGCCACCGCGCGGGTGCCGGCGGCGAACGGCGCCATCTCGAAGGCACCCATCGGCCCGTTCCAGAACACGGTGCGCGCGTCCTGCAGCGAGTCGGCGAAGGCGCGGGATGCCTCCGGCCCGATGTCCAGGCCCATCCGGTCGGCGGGGATGGCGTCGGCGGGGACCACCTGGTGGTCGGCGTCCGCGGCGAACTCGGTGGCGACGACGACGTCGGCGGGCAGCAGGATCTCCACGCCCTTCTCCTCGGCCGTGCGCAGGTAGCCGCGCACCGCCTCCAGCTGGTCCTCCTCGAGCAGGCTACGGCCCACTTCGTGACCCTGCGCGGCGAGGACCGTGAAGACCATGCCGCCGCCGATGACCAGCTTGTCGGCGACCCCGATCAGGGCGTCGACGACACCGAGCTTGTCGCTGACCTTGGCACCGCCCAGGACCACCACGTAGGGGCGCTCCGGTCCCTCCCGCAGCCGGCGCAGCACCTCCACCTCCTGCTGCACGAGCAGTCCGGCGGCGTGCGGCAGCCGGAGCGCGACGTCGTAGACGCTGGCCTGGCGGCGGTGCACCACGCCGAAGCCGTCGCTGACGAACACGTCGGCCAGGGCGGCCAGCTGCTCCGCGAAGCCGTCCCGCTCCTCCTCGTCGCTGCTGGTCTCGCCGGGGTTGAACCGCAGGTTCTCCAGCAGCACCAGCTGCCCGTCCGGCAGCCCGGCGACCGCCTCGCGGGCGGCCTTGCCCACGGTGTCCTCGGCGAACGCGACGTGCTCACCGAGCAGCTCGGAGAGCCGGTGGGCGACCGGCCGCAGCGAGTACCGCGGGTCCGGGGCGCCGCTGGGCCGGCCGAGGTGGGCGGTCACCACCACGCGGGCACCGGCGTCCAGCAGCCGACGCAGCGTGGGCACCGAGGCGCGGACCCTGCCGTCGTCGGTGATGGCGCCCTCCTCGTCCAGCGGCACGTTGAGGTCGCTGCGGACCAGCACGGTCCGGCCGCGCAGGTCCCCGAGGTCGTCGATCGTCTTCACCCAGGTCCTCCTGTAGGGCTGGTGAGCAGGCGGAAGGGGGCGGCAGCGCCCGGGCAGGCCCGCCTCAGAGCGAGGTGCCGACCTTGGCGACGAGGTCCAGGAGGCGGTTCGAGTAGCCCCACTCGTTGTCGTACCAGCCCACGATCTTGACCTGGTCCCCGATCACCTTGGTGAGCCCGGCGTCGAAGGTGCACGAGGCCGGGTCGGTCTCGATGTCCGTGGAGACCAACGGTGCCTCGCTGTAGGTCAGGATGCCCTTCAGCGGGCCCTCCGCAGCGGCCTTGAACGCGGCGTTGACCTCCTCGACGCTGGTCTCTCGGCCGGCCCGGAAGGTGAGGTCGGTGGCCGAGCCGGTGGGGGTGGGCACCCGCAGCGCGTAGCCGTCCAGCCGGCCCTGCAGCTCGGGCATCACCAGGCCGATCGCCTTCGCGGCGCCGGTGGAGGTGGGCACGATGTTGAGGGCGGCCGCGCGGGCGCGGCGCAGGTCCTTGTGCGGCCCGTCCTGCAGGTTCTGGTCCTGGGTGTAGGCGTGGATGGTGGTCATCAGCCCCTGCACGATGCCCAGCTCCTCGTGCATGACCTTGGCCATGGGGCCCAGGCAGTTGGTGGTGCAGGAGGCGTTGGAGATGATGTGGTGCTGCTCGGGGTCGTAGTCGCTGTCGTTGACCCCCATCACCACGGTGAGGTCCTCGTTCTTGGCGGGGGCCGAGATGATGACCTTGCGGGCTCCGCCGTCGAGGTGCGCCCGGGCCGCGGTCGCGTCGGTGAAGATGCCGGTGGACTCCACGACCACGTCGGCCCCCAGGTCGCCCCAGGGCAGCGCGGCGGGGTCCTTCTCGGCGTAGGCCTTGACCTCCCGGCCGCCGACGGTGATCGCGTCCTCGGTGGCGCCGACCTCCTGGGGCAGCCGGCCGAGGATGGAGTCGTACTTCAGCAGGTGCGCCAGGGTGGCGTTGTCCGTCAGGTCGTTGACGGCCACGACCTCGATGTCGGCACCCGAGGCGAGGACGGCGCGGAAGAAGTTGCGGCCGATGCGGCCGAAGCCATTGATGCCTACGCGAACGGTCACGGGGCAACCAACCTTTCTTGTCGCGGCACGCGCTGCAGGCGCGCGAGGAACGGCGGTGTCGGACCCAACCTACGGGATCGGCCCCGACATCTCACCCCAGCCCCGGGGGCACGACCGGCCCGACGGGGCTGCTCACTCCTCGAACATGTCGGGGGTGAGGTTGGCGTCGGTGCCCTCGATCCCCAGCTCCTCGGCGCGCTTGTCGGCCATCGCCAGCAGTCTGCGGATGCGACCGGCCACGGCGTCCTTGGTCATCGGCGGCTCGGCCAGCTGCCCCAGCTCCTCCAGGCTGGCCTGCTTGTTCTCCAGCCGCAGCAGCCCCGCGGCACGCAGGTGCTCGGGGACGTCACCATCCAGGATCTCCAGCGCCCGCTCGACACGCGCGCCGGCCGCGACCGCGGCGCGGGCCGACCGGCGCAGGTTCGCGTCGTCGAAGTTGGCCAGCCGGTTGGCGGTGGCGCGCACCTCCCGGCGCATCCGCCGCTCCTCCCAGGCCAGCACCGCGTCGTGGGCGCCCAGCCGGGTCAGTACGGCGCCGATGGCGTCACCGTCACGCAGCACCACCCGGTCGACGCCGCGAACCTCGCGCGCCTTCGCGGCGACCCCGAGCCGGCGGGCCGCACCGACGAGCGCCAGCGCCGCCTCCGGGCCGGGGCAGGTCACCTCCAGCGAGGAGGACCGGCCGGGCTCGGTGATCGAGCCGTGCGCCAGGAACGCCCCTCGCCAGGCGGCCTCGGCGTCGCAGACCGCGGCCCCCACGACCCGTGGCGGCAGCCCCCGCACCGGGCGGCCGCGGTGGTCGATCAGCCCGGTCTGCCGGGCCAGCGCCTCCCCGTCCTGGGTGGCCCGCACCACGTAGCGGGTCTGCTTGCGCAGCCCGCCGGGGCTCATCACCACCAGCTCGCTCGAGGTGCCGTAGACGTCGGCCATGAACGCGCGCAGCCGGCGCGCCGACTGCGCGGCGTCCAGCTCGGCCTCGATGACGATCCGGCCCCCCACGATGTGCAGGCCGCCGGCGAAGCGCAGCATCGTCGACACCTCGGCCTTGCGGCAGCAGGTCTTGGTGACCGGCAGCCGCGCCAGCTCGTCCTTCACCTTGGCGGTCATCGCCATGGCGTCATCCTCCCAGTCGTGCAGGTCGGTCGGGCCGTCGGTCCGCTAGCCACCCAGGATCACGTCCCGGTAGGCGGCCGCCAGGCGGAGCGTGTCGTGCTCCCGTGGGCTGCGCATCTTACGCACGTGCGAGACGACCAGGTCCGCCCCCATGTCGCGGGCGGCCTCGGCGAGCCCGTCACCGGGCGGGACCACGGAGTGGTCGGCGATGACGGTGTCCAGCCGCAGTCCCGGCGCGTGCGCCCCGAGCACCTCCAGGTGCTCGGCCGCGGAGAACCCGGTGGTCTCCCCGCCCCCGTCGCCGACGTTGAGGGTGAGCAGCCGCCGGGCCGGGGTGTCGACCAGGGCCTGCTGCAGGTCCGGCACCAGCAGGTGCGGCATCACCGAGGTGAACCAGGAGCCCGGACCGAGGATCACCCAGTCGGCGAGCATGACCGACTCGACGGCCTCGGGGCAGGCCGGCGGGTCGTCCGGGAGCAGCCGGACGCTGAGGACGCGGCCGCTGGCGGCCGCGACCCGGGACTGCCCCCGGATCGTCTCCATCTCCCCGCCCTCGTGCTCCGGCGCCAGCGCGGCCTCGATGTCCAGCGGGATGGAGGCTGCCGGCAGCACCCGGCCGCGGATGTTCAGCAGCCGCCCGGCCAGGTCGAGCCCCCGCACCGGGTCGGTGATCAGCTCCCACAGGCTCATCAGCAGCAGGTTGCCCAGGGCGTGTCCCGCGAGTCCGCCGTCCCCGCCCAGGCGGTGCTGCAGCACCGCCTCCCACTGGTGGCCCCACTCGGTGTCCTCGCACAGCGCCGCGAGCGCCATCCGCAGGTCACCCGGCGGCAGGATGTCGAACTCCTCGCGCAGCCGGCCGCTGGACCCGCCGTCGTCGGCGACGGTCACGACGGCGGTGATCCGCTCGGTCAGGTGCCGCAGCGCCCGCAGCGAGGCCGCCAGGCCGTGCCCGCCGCCCAGGGCGACCACGCGTGGGGCGCTCACTCCCGCCCCAGGTCCCGGTGGAACGGGGTCAGCGCGACCCCGTCCGGCGGCTGCAGCAGCCGGATGAACTCCTCGACCGCCACCACCGAGCGGTGCTTGCCGCCGGTGCACCCCAGCGCGACGGTGACGTTGCGCCGGCCCTCGGCCAGGTAGCCCTCGACGGCGAACCGCATCATCTCGGCGGCGGCGGCGAGGTACTCCCGGGCCCCGGGCTGGCCGAGCACGAAGTCGCGGACCGGCTCGTCGCGGCCGGTGTAGGGGCGCAGCTCCGGGTCCCAGTAGGGGTTGGGCAGGAACCGCAGGTCGAGCACCACGTCGGCGTCCAGCGGGATGCCGTACTTGAAGCCGAAGGAGAGCACGGCCAGCCGGAGCCGGTCGTCCTCGGAGGAGCTGAGCAGGTCGTCGACCTTGGCGGTCAGCTGGTGCACGTTGTAGCCGGTGGTGTCCACCACGACGTCGGCCGACGCCCGGACGTCCCCGAGCAGCCGGCGCTCCCGGCGGATCCCGTCCAGCAGCAGCCCGTCGCCCTGCAGCGGGTGGGGTCGCCGCACCGACTCGAACCGGCGCACCAGCGCCTCGTCGGTGGCGTCGACGAACACGGTCCGTGGGGACCACCCGCGGTCACGTAGCTCACGCAGTGCCGCCGCCAGCTCGGTGGTGAAGTTGCGGCTGCGCACGTCGACGACGGCGGCGACCCGCTGCGGCTGGCGCGCGCCGTCCACGGTCAGCTCCAGCAGGTCGACGAGCATCCGCGGCGGCAGGTTGTCCACGACGTACCAGCCGCGGTCCTCCAGGACGTCGGCAGCGGTGCTGCGGCCGGCCCCGCTCATCCCGGTGAGCAGCACGAAGGCTTGCTGGTCCGAGTCCGCCCCCGGGCCTGGGGCTGCGCTCATGCGGTGCTCCTCACTCGGTGACCTCGCCGGTACTCAGGTTAACCGCGGGCTGCAGCGGGCTCTGGTGCAGCCGCTCGTGGACCGCCCGGGCCAGTGCCGGCCCCACGCCCTTGACCTCGGCGATCTCCTCGACGGTGGCGGCCTCGATCCGCTTGACGGAGCCGAAGTGGCGCAGCAGCGCCTTCTGCCGGGCCTGCCCGAGACCGGGGATGCCGTCCAGCCGGGAGACGGTCATCGCCCGGCTGCGCCGCTGCCGGTGGAAGGCGTTGGCGAACCGGTGTGCCTCGTCCCGGACCCGCTGCAGCAGGTACAGCCCCTCGGACGTGCGCGGCAGGATGACCGGGAACTCCGAGCCGGCCACCCACACCTCCTCCAGCCGCTTGGCGAGGCCGATGACGGCGACGTCGGCGGCACCCTGGGACAGCAGCGCCTCCTGGGCGGCCCGCACCTGCGGCAGGCCGCCGTCGACCACCACCAGGTTGGGCGGGTAGGCGAACCTGGCTGGCCTGCCGTCCTCGTCCCGACCGCTCTCTCCGGCCGGCGCCTGCTGCAGGTGGCGGAACCGGCGGGAGAGCACCTCGTGCATCGCGGCGGTGTCATCGGTGTGGCCCTGCCGGACGATGAAGCGCCGGTACTCGGACTTGCGCGGCAGGCCGTCCTCGAAGACCACCATGGAGCCGACGACCTCACTGCCCTGGGTGTGGCTGATGTCGAAGGACTCGACGCGCAGCGGGGCCTCCTCGAGGTCGAGCACCTCCTGCAGCTCCTGCAGCGCCTGGCTGCGCAGCGTCAGGTCCCCGGCCCGGGAGACCTTGTGGCGGGCCAGCGACTGCTCGGCGTTGCGTCGGACGGTGTCCAGCAGGGCGCGCTTGTCGCCGCGCTGCGGGACCCGCAGCTGGACCCGGGAGCCGCGCAGCCCGGACAGCCACTCCTCGACACTCTCGGCGTCGGGCGGCAGCACCGGGAGCAGCAGCTGCCGCGGCACCGCCTCACCGGTCTCGCCGCCGTACACCTGCTGCAGCAGGTGCTCCACGATCTCGCCGAGGTCCTCCGCACCCTTCTCGCTGACCCAGCCGCGCTGGCCACGGACCCGCCCGCCGCGGACGTGGAAGAGCTGCACGGCGATCTCCAGCTCGTCGTCGGCGAGGGCGAACACGTCGGCGTCGGTGGCGTCGGGCAGCACCACGGCCGAGCGCTCCAGCGCCCGCTCCAGCGCACCCAGGTCGTCCCGCAGCCGGGCGGCGCGCTCGAAGTCCAGCTCGTCGCTGGCCCGGCGCATCTCCCGCTCCAGCCGGCGCACGAACCGGGCGGTGTTGCCGGCCATGAAGTCGCAGAAGTCCTCCGCGATCGCGCGGTGCTCCTCCTCGCTGACCCGGCCGACGCACGGTGCCGAGCACTTGTCGATGTAGCCCAGCAGGCAGGGTCGCCCCACCTGGCCGGCCCGACGGAAGACGCCCTTGCTGCAGGTGCGCAGCGGGAAAACCCGCAGCAGCTGGTCGAGGGTCTCCCGGATCGCCCAGGCGTGGGCGTAGGGACCGAAGTAGCGGGTGCCGGGCCGCTTCGCGCCGCGCATCACCTGCGCCCGCGGGAACTCCTCCCCCATGGTGACGGCCAGGTAGGGGTAGGACTTGTCGTCGCGGTACTTGACGTTGAACCGCGGGTCGTACTCCTTGATCCAGGAGTACTCCAGCTGCAGCGCCTCCACCTCGTTGCGGACCACGGTCCACTCCACGCTGGCACCGGTCTGCACCATCGAGCGGGTGCGGGGGTGCAGCCCGGCGACGTCCTGGAAGTAGGAGCTCAGCCGGGCGCGGAGCGACTTGGCCTTGCCGACGTAGATGACCCGGCCGTGCTGGTCGCGGAACCGGTACACCCCCGGCTCGGCCGGGACCTGCCCCGGGGCCGGTCGGTAGGTCGCGGGGTCAGCCACGGCACCAGGGTAGGTGCTCGGGCGAGGTCACCCGGACACCCGCACGTCGTCGCCGTCGACCTCCACCGCGAGCTCGGTCAGCCCGGTCTCGGCCGGACCCTCCACCACACCGCCGGTGCCGATCTGGAACCGGCTGCCGTGACAGGGGCAGACGAGCAGCTCGCCCTGGACCAGCGAGACCCGGCAGCCCTGGTGCGGGCAGGTGGCGTCGAACGCCACGACGCTGCCCTCCTCCGGCCGGGCGACCAGGACCTGGGCGTCCTCCAGGTAGGTAGCGCTCCCGACCGGGACGTCGGCCAGTGGCACCCGCGCCCGGTCACCGCTGCCGTCGGTCCCGCCGGGCGCGGCGGGCTCGCCGCCACTGCCGCCGCCGGCGCA
>NZ_WIQI01000051.1 GCF_009602535.1 Ornithinicoccus halotolerans
CCACCGCGCGGGAGGAGACGCCCTCGGCGCGCAGCGCCCGCACCATGCCCGGTGCGGCGGCGGCGTCGGCCAGCTGCTGGCGGTGATGACCTCGACCTGGTCACCGGCCGCCTGCAATCGACCGGCCAGGCCGGAGACCTGGGTCTCGATCCCGCCGGTCCGCGGCGGGTAGCAGTCGGACACCAGCGCCACCTTCACGGCGCCAGCCTGCCACGGCGCCCCCCGCTCGCCGGACACCGGTGGTCCGCCGCCGCGGGCCGGCGGCCGCGTAGGCTCCTGCCCGTGGGGCAGGAGGGTCCAGCGAGTCCGGTGCGCCCGGCGGCGTCGGTGGACGCAGCCGGGCGGCGCACCGTCGTCGCGCTGCACGCTCATCCCGACGACGAGGCCATCCTCACCGGCGGCACGCTGGCCGGGTTGGCCCGCGCCGGCCACCGCGTGGTGCTGGTCACTGCCACCGACGGCGGCGCCGGAGTGGCGTCGCGCCGCTACGCCCAGGCACCCGGGGGACTGGCGGCCCGGCGCCGGGAGGAGCTGGCCGCCAGCGCCCGCGCGCTGGGGATCGCGCGGACGGTGCGGCTCGGTCATGCCGACAGCGGCCTGGCCAAGGGTCCCGGTGACCGGCCGCCCCCGCCGGGCGACGTCGGCCGGGTCGCCACCGCCGCGCTGCCCTTCGCCGCGCTCGACCCGGCGGCGGTCGCGGCCGAGGTGGCTGAGGTCGTGGCCCAGGAGTCGGCGGACCTGCTGCTGGGCTACGACGCCGCCGGCGGCTACGGCCATCCTGACCACCTCCAGGTCCACCGGGTGGCGAGGCTGGTCGCCGCGGCCGCCGGCGTGCGGCTGCTGGAGGCCACGGCACCGCGGGAGCCGCTGGCGCTGCTCGCCCGGGCGGCCGGGGTCCTCCGGCCCCGGCAGGACCTCACCGGGTGGCGGGAGGGCTTCACGCCGCGCGGCGCGATCGGCTACCGCGTCGACGTCGGGCCCGAGCTGGTGGCCAAGCGAGCGGCGCTGCTGGCACACGCCTCGCAGGCCACCTCCGGAGCGGGCGGCTCCGGCCCCCGTACGCTGGCGCTCGTGCGAGCCGTCCCGACCGCTGTCCTGCGCGCGGCGCTGGGGACGGAGTACTTCGTGGATCCTGCGGCGCGGGGGCAGGCGTCCGCGGACCGACGGGTCGCCGCGACCGCGCTGCTCGCAGGGGTGGGGCGGTGACCGGCGAGGCGAACGGCGGGGAGCCGACCCTGCGCCGGTGGGGGCTGCGGGAGATCGTGCAGTCGGTCATCGGGCTCACCCTCGCCGCCTGCCTGCTGGTCTTCGGGCTGCCGCGGGTCGCGGACACGACCTGGGCGGAGATCCTGACGCTGCTGCGGCAGGTGCCACCGGGGCGGGTCCTGATCATGGGCGCGCTCACCCTGACCGGGCTGTACTGCTACACCTACACCCTCACCGGGTCGCTGCCGGGGCTTTCGCACTTCCGGGCGCTCATGGTCAACGCAGCGGGGTCGATGGTCAGCAACGTGCTGCCCATGGGCGGGCCGCTGGGGGTCGCGCTGACCTATGCGATGTTCCGCTCCTGGTCGTTCACCCGGCGAGCCATCTCGACGGCGCTGGTGGTCACCTCGGTGTGGAACCTGATGACCCGGCTCGCGCTGCCGGTGCTGGCCGTCCTGGTGGTCGTGTTCGGGCCGGTGGACGTGCCGGACCCGGTCATGGTGGGGGCCGCCATCGGGGCCGCGGTGGGGGGAGCGGTGCTGGCGCTGTTCGTGCTGGTGATCTACTCCAGCACGGTGTCCCACGCCGTGGGTCGCAGCCTGGGCCGGTTCGTGGGCCTGTTCTCGCGGCGGGTCCGCAGCAGCCAGGCGCTCGACCAGCTGATCCAGGACCAGCGCGAGCGCACCGGGACGATCGTGCGCCGGCGCGGCGCACAGATGACGCTCGGCCTGACGGGCATGTTCTCCTTCTTCTTCGTGCTCTATGTCGTCGCGGCCCGCACCGTGGGGCTGGACCTGTCGGTGCCGCACCTGTTCACCGCCTACGCCTTCCGCCAGCTACTGACCGTCGTGGCGATCACGCCAGGTGGGCTGGGCGTCACCGAGGTCGGGACGGCCGGGGTGCTGGTGTCGTTCGGGGCCGAGCCCGCCGCCGCCTCGGCGACCGCGCTGCTCTACGCGATCTTCACCCACGTGCTGGAGGTGCCGCTGGGACTGCTGGCGTGGTTCGGCTGGACCCGCAGCCGCCGGCGCCACGCCGCCCGAGCGGCCGCTGGGGACGCCGAGGACGCGGAGGCTCCGCCCTCGGCGCCAGAAGGCTCCTGAGCGGCCCTCAGCCGGTCGCGAGCAGCCGGCGCACCTGCCGGCGGTGGGCCTCCTGGGCCAGGGTGTCGTCCACGTCGCCGGGGACGAAGTCGCCGGTGGCCCGCCGCGCGGCGGCGCCGACGAGGAAGTCGGCCAGCGCCGGGTTGGCCGGTAGCAGCGGACCGTGCAGGTAGCTGCCGATGACGTTGCCGGTGCGGGCACCCTCGGTGCCATCGTTGCCGTTGTTGCCCGAGCCGTGCCGGACCCGGCCGAACGGCTGCTGGCCCGGCCCCAGCTCGGTGGACCCGGAATGGTTCTCGTAGCCCACGACGTCGCCCAGCTCGGTCTCCAGCACGACCGGACCGATCATCCGCTTGGCGTTGCCCCGTGCGGTGACGTCCAGGATCCCGAGCCCGGGCAGCCTGGTGCCCTCGACGGTGGTGAAGGCCTGCCCGAACAGCTGGTACATCCCGCAGATCATCAGCATCGGCACCCCGTCGGCGACCAGCTGCCGCAGCCGGTCGGCATGGGCGGCGAGGTCGTCCTGGACCCGGATCTGACCGGAGTCCTGGCCGCCGCCGCCGACCAGCAGGTCGGCCCGCTCCGGCCACGGGGCACCCGGGTGGTGGTCGTGGACCACCGGCTCGTACCCGTGCCAACGCAGCCGTGCGGCCAGGCAGCGGGTGTTCCCCAGGTCGCCGTAGATGCTCATCTCCCGCGGGTACAGGTGCACCAGGTGCACCCGGCCCTTGCTCCCGCCCGGTGGCGGGCCGGTCAGGTCGGCGGTGTGCTGCTCACTCACGAGGCCTCCTCCCCGAACCGGGCCAGCCCGTACCGGGCGGCCAGCCGGCGTCGCAGCGCCATCATCGCGGTGTAGGTGCAGAAGACCCGCATCGGCTGCCCGGCGTGCTCGCGCAGGAAGTCGTCCAGCGCGGTGTCCAGGTCCGTCTCGACGCGGCCTACGGCCACCCCGTCGTAGTGGAGACGCAGCGCCATGTCCCAGGCCCGGACCCCGCTGGTGACCGCGACGCCGTGGTCGGCCAGCGAGGTGAACGACACGTCGTACAGCCAGGAGACGTCGCGCCCGTCGGCGTAGTTGTCGTTGATGGCGATCATGGTGGCGGCCGGCTCGGCGCCGTAGGTCCCGAGCGCGACGGTGAACCCGGCCGGGTTCTTCACCAGCACCAGCTCCAGCGGCGCGCCGTCGACGTCGATGGTCTCCCCACGCCCGAACGGCGGTGTCACCTCCCGCAGCGCCGCCAGCGCGCGGGCCGGGTCGAACCCCGACCCGAGCACGGCTCGGGCGGCGGCCGTGGCGGCGGTGGCGTTGATCTGCGCGGCCAGGCCGCGCTGCCGCAGCCGCACCGGACCCACGTCCGTGCCCCCCGGGAAGCGGATGGTGCAGCTGCCGTCGTCGGCGGGGAGCAGCAGCGCGTCGGCGCCCTGGAGGTCCATCTGCCGCACCCCGTGCTCAGGGTCGGCGGCGCGCACGTCGGCCTCCTGCAGCTCGGGCAGCAGGTCCGCGACGCTGGGGTCGACCCCGAACCAGTGCACCCGCACGCCGGGGCCGACCTCGTGCTGGATGCGGGAGACGAAGGCGTCGTCGGCGTTGAGCACGACCGCCTGGGTGGCCTGTCGGGCCAGCCGCGTGAGCAGGTCGGCGGTGTGGTCGATCTCGGCGAACCGGTCCAGCTGGTCGCGGGCCACGTTGAGCACGAGCGCGTGCGTGGGCGCGACCTGTGCGGCGAAGTGCAGCGCGTGCGCCTCGTCCAGCTCCAGCACCGCACAGTCGGCCTGCAGCCGGCCGCGGAGGCCGACCTCCGGCAGCAGCGCGGAGAGCACCCCGCGGGTGAAGTTGCTGCCGGTCGGGTTGGTGAAGACGCGCAGCCCGTGCCGGCGCAGCAGCGCGACCAGCATCCGGGTGGTGGTGGTCTTGCCGTTGGTGCCGGAAACCACGACCACCCCGCCGGGCAGGTCACCAAGGGTGTGCCGCAGCAGGCCCGGGTCGACCCGCTCGGCGACCAGTCCGGGCAGCGCGGACCCACCACCGCGCAGCCGGGTGGCCCCGCGGGCGGCCTTGCCGGCCAGCAGCGCCACGGAGGTCCGCACCGCTGCCGCTCGCCCGCGGACCCCGGTCGCGGCCACGCTCACTCCCACTCGATCGTGCCCGGCGGCTTGCTGGTGACGTCCAGCACCACCCGGTTGACCTCCGGGACCTCGTTGGTGATGCGCCCAGAGATGCGGGCCAGCACGTCGTAGGGCACCCGGGTCCAGTCGGCGGTCATGGCGTCCTCGCTGGAGACCGGCCGCAGCACGACCGGGTGGCCGTAGGTGCGCCCGTCGCCCTGGACCCCGACCGAGCGCACGTCGGCCAGCAGCACGACCGGACACTGCCAGATTTCCCGGTCCAGCCCGGCGCGGGTCAGCTCCTCGCGTGCGATCCCGTCGGCGCGGCGCAGCACCGCCAGCCGCTCGGCGTCGACCGCGCCGACGACCCGGATGGCCAGCCCCGGACCGGGGAACGGCTGCCGCCAGACGATCCCCTCGGGCACGCCCAGCTCCAGCCCGACCTGTCGGACCTCGTCCTTGAACAGCGCACGCAGCGGCTCGATGAGGGTGAACTGCAGGTCCTCGGGGAGACCGCCGACGTTGTGGTGGCTCTTGATGTTGGCCGCACCGGTGCCGCCGCCGGACTCCACCACGTCGGGGTACAGGGTGCCCTGGACGAGGAACTTCACCGGGTGGCCCTCGGCGTCCGCGGTGCCGGCGACGTCCCGGGCCGCCTGCTCGAAGACCCGGATGAACTCCCGGCCGATGATCTTGCGCTTCTGCTCCGGGTCGCTGACCCCGGCGAGCGCGGACAGGAACCGCTCCTGGGCGTCGACGACGACCAGGTCCACGCCGGTCGCGGCGACGAAGTCCTCCTCGACCTGGCGGGCCTCCCCCTCCCGGAGAAGGCCGTGGTCCACGAACACGCAGGTGAGCTGGTCCCCGACGGCGCGGTTCACCAGCGCGGCGGCCACCGAGGAGTCCACGCCCCCGGACAGCCCGCAGATGACGTGGGCGTCACCGACCTGCTCGCGGACCTGCTCCACCAGCTCCTCGACGATCTGGCCGCGGGTCCAGGTGGGTGCCAGCCCGGCGCCGCGGCGCAGGAAGTTCTCGATCACCCGCTGCCCGAACGCCGAGTGCAGCACCTCGGGGTGCCACTGCACGCCGTAGAGGCGGCGCTCGTTGTCCTCGAACGCCGCCACCTCGGCGCCCGGCGTGGTGGCGGTGACCGCCATGCCGTCGGGGGCACGGGAGACCGAGTCGCCGTGCGACATCCACACCGGCTGCTCCTCCGGCTGGCCGTGGAAGAGGGTGCAGTCGGTGTCGCCGATGCGGGCCTTGGTCTCGCCGTACTCGCGCTGACCGGTGTGCGCGACGTCGCCGCCGAGCGCGGCCGCCATCGCCTGGAAGCCGTAGCAGATGCCCAGCACCGGCACGCCCGCCTGCAGCAGCGCCGGGTCCAGCCGCGGCGCCCCCTCGCTGTAGACCGAGGCCGGGCCGCCGGAGAGCACCAGGGCGGCCGGCTCCCGGGCCAGGATCTCCTCGGCCGGGGTGTCGTGCGGGACCACCTCGCTGTAGACGTCCGCCTCGCGCACCCGGCGGGCGATGAGCTGGGCGTACTGCGCGCCGAAGTCGAGCACCAGCACCGGGTGCTCCTGCAGGGTCGAGGTCACCGGCCCAGGCTAACCGTGGCTGCCGGCCGGCTGGCGCTCGCCCGGGACGCCGGCCTCGCGGGCGGCCAGCTCGCCCCGCGCCCGCCGGGTCATCCGGTGCTCGACCCAGAACGACAGCAGCGGCACGCACCCGGCGAGCATGACGCCGACGATCGTGCCCAGCCCCCACCGCAGCTCGAAGCCCAGCAGCATCACCGCGACCAGGTACACCATGTAGAGGAACCCGTGCGGCATCGCCCACCAGTCCAGGGCGTGGTTGCCGAAGCCGTAGCGCAGCACCATGTGCAGCGTCAGCACCAGCAGCGCGACACCCACGACGAAGGCCATCGTGCGGAAGAAGGTGAGCTTGCCCTCGGGAGACATGGCCGTCTCGGCTCCTCTCACTCGTTGGGGTCCATGGTAGGACGGGCCTCCTCGCGCAGCTGACGCGCCCACAGCACGACCGCGAAGCCCGCGAACACCCACCACTGCAGGGCGTACCCCAGGTTGCGCCAGTCCATCCCACCACCGATGACCGGTGGGGGAACCCGCTCGACCTCGGGGGCGGACAGCCGGGGCCGCTCCTCCTGGGCGAAGACGAAGGCGTTGTACCAGTCGCCTGGGCGCTCGTTGGCCAGCGCCGCCAGGTCGATGGAGCCGCGCTGCCCCTCCGGCAGGTCCCGGTCCGCCGCCGGCGACTCGCCCGGGGCGAGGGTGCCTTCGACGGTGACCGGCGACGTCGGCACCGCGCCGGCCTGGGCGGGGTCGGTCACGAAGCCGCGCACCACCAGCAGCGTGGCGCCGGTCTCGGCCACCTCCAGCGGGGTGACCACCCACAGCCCCTCCCGGCCCTGCAACAGCCGCTCCGGGACCAGGAACTGGCCGTCGGGCCGGTAGCGGCCCTCGACCCGGACCGGACGGTTGCTGCCGTCCTCGGGGAACGGCTGCTGCGGGGCCAGCGCCTCCGGCAGCGGCACGACCGGGCGGGCCTGCTGCTCGGCGACCAGCTCGCGCGCGCCCTCGTTGCGGGCCACCGACAGCTGCCAGGTGCCCAGCTGCCAGCACGCGACGCAGACGGCGACCATGACGGCGGTGAGCAGCAGCCAGCGCGGCGTGCGCACGGTGCGCCACACCGACCCAGGCGTGGTGGTCACCGGCCCGAGGAACCTCCCGCCGCGTCGTCCCCGTCCGCCGCGGGCTCGGTGTCGTCGAAGACGGCGATGCTGCCGCCGTAGGCCGCCACCCACACGCTGTGCGTGGTCGGCTCGTAGGTGACCCCGATCGGGGTGGCGTCGGTCGGCTCCTTCTGCAGCAGCGTCATGTCCGAGGTCCGGATCTTGGCCACCGAGGGCTCGTAGTAGTTCACGACGTACAGCGCGGTGCCGTCCGAGGACAGCGTCATGCTCCGCGGCTCCCGGCCGGAGACGACCTCGTCGACGATCTGCTCGGTCTCGGTGTCGATCTTGTAGACGGTGTCCGCGCCGCTGACCGCGAGGTAGAGCCACCTGCCGTCCTCGGACAGGTTGAGGTGCCGCGGCTTGTCGGTGGTCTCCATCATGACCTCGGACTCACCGGTCTCCAGGTCCACCTTGAACAGCAGGTCCGCGTACATCGCCGTGACGTAGGCGGTGCGGTTGTCGGGCAGCACCTCGATGCCCCGCGGGGCGGCCGCGACCGGGATGACGTCGACCTCTTCGGCGGCCTCGATGTCGACCACGCTGATGGTGGAGTCACACCAGTTGCTCACCAGCACGCGGGTCTGGTCCGGGGTGATGTCGACGAACTTGGGGACCGCGCCGACCTCGATCGCCTGGTCCCACGCCATCTCCTCGGCGTCGAACCGGTAGAGGAAGCTCGCCCCCACCCCGTCGGAGGGCGTGCAGGCGTCGAAGCCCTCCTTGCCGAACCCGGAGCCGTACATCGTGTACTGGGAGACGTAGGCGTAGCGGCCGTCCGCCGTCCACGCCGCCTCGACCGGCGCCCCCCGCGACAGCCCAGGGTGACCTTCCACCCCCAGCTCCGCGAGGTCGACCTCGTCGCTGAGGGTGGCCACCAGCTCCCGCGACTCGGCGTCGTAGACGGTCGAGGTGTGGCTGTACATCATGTTGTTGGCGATGACCAGGCCGTGCCCGTTGGCCACGACCGACTTGGGGGTGATGCCACCGGTCAGGTAGTCGACCTGCTCCATCGTCGTCTGCTCCGAGGGCACCTCCGGCAGCGCCGGGGCAGCGGCCGGCTCGGTCTCGCCGTCGGCGCCCTCGGCACCGGCGTCGTCGGCTGCGTCCTCGTCCGCGGCCTCCTCGGTGCCGGCGGCGTCTCCCCCGCCTCCGGTGGGCTCCTCGGTGGCACCGGCGTCCTCGGCGACGGCCCCACCAGGTGCGGCGGCGCCGGCCTCGTCCTCCTCCGCGCCCTGCCCCAGGCAGGCGGCCAGGACGGCCACGCCAGCCACGCCCGCTACCGCGGCCGCGACCCGGCGGCGCCGCACGTAGACGCTCTCTCGGCGGATCCTCACCTGTGCTGCTCCATCCCTCGAAGTCGCTCCCAGGGTAAATGGGTTGAGCCGCTGTTCTGGCACGCCATACCGTGATCGGGCCATGCGCCCCCTCCCCCTCGCCCATCCGGGCGACCCTGACGTGCGCGGCCCGATGGCCTACCTGTGGTGGCTGGGCCGCGCCATGTGGCCGACCCTGCTGTGGTCCTCGCTGCTCGGGGCGACCTGGATGGTCAGCCAGGCGCTGGTGCCCGCGGTGGTGGGGCGGGGCGTGGACGCCCTCATCGACGGGGACGGTGCCGCGGTGGGGCGCTGGGCGGCACTGGTGCTGTTGCTCGGGCTGGTCGCGGCCGGCACCGGGGTGCTGCGGCACCGGGCCGCGGTCAGCTGCTGGCTGCAGGCCACGTTCCGCACCATCCAGCTGGTCACCGACCACGCCGTCCGCACCGGCGCGGCGCTGCCGCGCACCCTCCCGACCGGCGAGATCATCACCGCGACCGCCTCCGACGCCCACCGGGTGGGCGCCACGTTCGACGTGGTCGGCCGGTTCGCCGGGGCGGTGGCGACCTATGCGGTCATCGCGGTGCTGCTGCTGTCCCGCAGCACCACCCTCGGGCTCATCGTGCTGCTCGGGGTGCCGCTGCTGGTGGCGACGCTGGGCACGGTGCTACGGCCGTTGCAGCGCCGGCAGGCCGCCCAGCGGGAGGAGTCCGGCCGGCTGACCGCCCTGGGGGCGGACACCGTCACCGGGCTGCGGGTGCTGCGCGGCATCGGCGGGGAGGAGACGTTCCTGTCCCGCTACGCCGCCCAGTCCGGCGAGGTGCTGGCAGCCGGGCGGAGGGTGGCCCCGGTGCAGGCGCTGCTCGACGCCGCCCGGGTGCTGCTGCCGGGGCTGTTCACGGTCGTGGTGACCGCGATCGGGGCCACCCTGGTCTCCCGGGGCCAGCTGCGCCCGGGTGACCTGGTGGCGTTCTACGGCTATGCGATGTTCCTGGTGATGCCGTTGGCCACCGCGACCGAGTTCGCAGACCGGCTGCTGCGCGCCCGGGTCTCGGCCCGCAAGGTGCTGGCGGTGCTGGCGGTGCGTTCCGACGACGAGGCGAGCCGCGCCGAGGCCCCGCCCTCCCCGGCCGGGGCCGGGAGGACCACCGAGCTCCCCGGCCCCGGCGTGGCGGCGCTGGAGGACCCGGTCTCCGGGGTGCAGGTCCAGCCCGGCGAGCTGCTGGCGCTGGTCAGCGCCCGTCCCGAGGAGGCCGCGGCGGTGGCCGACCGGCTGGGGCGGCTCGGGCCCACGGTGACACCGGCCCGGTGGGGCGGGGTCCCGCTGGCCACGGCCGACCTGGCGCAGCTGCGCCGCCGGGTCGTGGTGGTGCACAGCGACCAGCTGTTGTTCACCGGCACCGTCCGGGAGGCGCTCGACCTGCGCGGGGACGCCGACGACCGACGGATCGAGCGGGCCCTGCACGCCGCCGACGCCGGCGACGTCGTGGCCGCCCTGCCGGGCGGACTGGACGGTGAGGTCACCGAGCGGGGCCGGGCGTTCTCCGGCGGGCAGCGGCAGCGGCTCGTGCTGGCCCGTGCGCTGCTGCTGGACCCGGAGGTGCTGGTGCTGGTGGAGCCGACCTCCGCCGTCGACGCCCACACCGAGGCGCGGATCGCGGCGCGGTTGGCCGCGGCCCGCCGCGGCCGCACCACCGTGGTGACCAGCGCGAGCCCGCTCGTGCTCGACCACGCCGACCGGGTGGTGCACCTGCGCGACGGCGTGCAGGTCACCAGCGGCCGGCACCGGCAGCTGCTGGCCGAGGACGGCGGCTACCGCGCCGTCGTGCTGCGCGGCGTGGAGCCCGAGACCCAGGAGGTGACCCGGTGAGGCCGGTGACCGTCGACCACGACGGCGTGGAGCGGACGCTGCCGATCGCCGACGGCGCCGGCGTGCGCCGCCACGCCGTGACCCTGCTGCGCGAGCACCGGCGCGGGCTGGGCGCCGTCCTGCTGTGGCACGGGTTGGCCGCCGTCGCCGCGCTGGCCGGCCCGTACCTGGTGGGCCGGCTGGTCGACGCCCTGGCGGCCGGCGCGGTCGACGGTGCCACCGTGGCCGGGTACGTCGGCCTGCTGGTCGGCTTCCTGCTGGCGCAGACCGGCCTGACCTGGGCCGGCGCCCGGGCTGCCTTCGTCGTCGGCGAGACGGTGTTCGCCCGGCTGCGGGAGCGGTTCATCGCGCAGGTCACGGCGCTGCCACTGTCGACGGTCGAGCGCGCCGGCACCGGCGACCTGCTCTCCCGCACCACGAACGACGTGGAGTCGCTCAACCACGTGGTGCGGATGGCCGTGCCGACCATCGTGGTCTCGGCGGTCACCGTCGTGCTCACCGTCGGCGCGGCGGTCCTCACCCACCCGCTGGTGGCGCTCGGGATGCTCTCCGCGCTGCCGCTGGTGGTCCCCTCCACCCGGTGGTTCCTGCGCCGCGCCCCCGAGGGCTACCTGTGGGAGCGGGCCGCCTACGCCCGCGGCAACGGCGTGGTGACCGAGACCGTGGAAGGCGCCCGCACCGTCGAGGCGCTGTCGCTGCAGCCGCACCGGCAGCACCGGATGCGGACGGCGATGACGGAGATGTACGCCGCCGAGCGGCGCACGCTGTTCCTGCGGTCGGTGTGGTTCCCGCCGCTGGACCTGGCCTTCGTGCTCCCCATCGCGGTCACCCTGCTCTGGGGCGGCTGGCTGGTGACCGAGGGCCACGCCAGTATCGGGTCCGTCACCACGATCGTGCTCTATGTCGTCCAGGTCGGCGAGCCGCTGGACACGCTGCTGATGTGGCTGGACGAGCTGACCGTCGGCGCCACCTCGCTGGCCCGGATCGTCGGTATCGCCGACGTGCCCCCGGACCGCACGCCCAGCGGGGAGCAGCCGGAGGGCGAGCAGCTGTCGGTGCGACGGGTCCGGTACGGCTACCGACCCGGCACCGACGTGCTGCACGACGTGAGCCTGGACCTGCGCCCCGGCGAGCGGCTCGCCGTGGTCGGGCCGTCCGGCGCCGGCAAGTCAACCCTCGGGCGGCTGCTGGGCGGCATCGACGGTCCCCGGGTGGGCCGGGTCGACGTCGGCGGCGTGCGGCTGGTGGACCTGCCGCTGGAGCAGCTGCGCCGCGAGGTGGCGCTGGTCACCCAGGAGCACCACGTGTTCGTCGGCACCGTGCGCGACAACCTGCTGCTCGCCCGTCCCGGCGCCGACGACGCCACGCTGTGGCGGGCGCTGGAGGCGGTCGACGCCGCTGACTGGGTGCGCCGGCTCCCGGCCGGGCTCGGCACGGAGGTGGGCAGCGGCGGGCGCCGGCTCTCCGACGGCCAGGCTCAGCAGGTGGCGCTCGCCCGGCTGGTGCTGGCCGACCCGCATACGCTGGTGCTGGACGAGGCCACCTCGTTGCTCGACCCGCGCGCGGCCCGCCACCTGGAGCGGTCGCTGGCCGGCGTGGTGGCCGACCGGACGGTCGTCGCGATCGCCCACCGGCTGCACACCGCGCACGACGCCGACCGGGTGGCCGTGGTCGAGGACGGCCGGATCCAGGAGCTGGGCACCCACGAGGAGCTGCTGGCCGCCGGCGGCGCCTACGCGGCGCTGTGGCGCACCTGGCGCGACGAGTGACCCGGTGGCCCCGCGTCAGCGGGGCCGGTACGGCGCGACGACCACCTCGACGCGCTGGAACTCCTTGAGCTCGGTGTAGCCGGTCGTGGCCATGGCCCGGCGCAGTGCGCCGGTGAGGTTGGTGTGACCGTCGGCGCCCTTGCCTGGCCCGAGCAGGATCTCCTGCAGGGTGCCGGCGGTGCCGACCTCGACCCGCTCCCCCCGCGGCAGCCAGGAGTGGTGGGCCTCGGAGCCCCAGTGGAAGCCACGGCCGGGGGCCTCCTCGGCGCGGGCCAGCGCCGCCCCGAGCATGACGGCGTCGGCGCCGCAGGCGACCGCCTTGACGACGTCGCCGGAGTGGCCCATGCCGCCATCGGCGATGACGTGGACGTAGCGGCCGCCCGACTCGTCCAGGTAGTCGCGCCGCGCCCCGGCCACGTCGGCGATCGCGGTGGCCATCGGGGCGTGGATGCCCAGCGTGGTGCGGGTGCGGTGCGCTGACCCACCGCCGAAGCCGACCAGCACGCCGGCCGCGCCGGTGCGCATCAGGTGCAGCGCGGCGGTGTAGGTGCCGGCGCCGCCCACCACCACGGGCACGTCCAGCTCGTAGATGAAGCGCTTGAGGTTCAGCGGCTCGGCCTGCCCCGAGACGTGCTCGGCGGAGACCGTCGTGCCGCGGATGACGAACAGGTCCACCCCGGCCTCGACGACGGTGCGCCAGTGCTCCTGGGTGCGCTGCGGCGACAGCGCCCCCGCCACGGTCACCCCGGCCTGGCGGATCTCCTGCAGCCGCTCGGTGATCAGCTCCGGGCGGATCGGCGCCGCGTAGAGCTCACGCAGCCGTGGGATGCAGTCGCTCGCCGGCAGCGAGGCCACCTCGGCCAGCTGCGCGCTGGGGTCGTCGTAGCGGGTCCACAGCCCCTCCAGGTCCAGCACCCCCAGGCCGCCCAGCCGGCCGATCGCGATGGCGGTCTCCGGTGACATCACCGAGTCCATCGGGGCGGCGAGGACCGGCAGCTCGAAGTGGTAGGCGTCCAGCTGCCACCCCAGCGACACCTCCTCGGGGTCGCGGGTGCGCCGGGACGGCACCACCGCGATGTCGTCGAAGGAGTAGGCACGCCTGCCGCGCTTGCCACGGCCGATCTCGATCTCGGTCACCGGGACAGGCTACCGGGCTGCCGACGCGGTCCTGGCAGCTCGGGCCGGCCGCTCACGGCCGGGAGTAGTTGGGGGCCTCCACCGTCATCTGGATGTCGTGGGGGTGGGACTCCTTCAGGCCGGCGGCGGTGATGCGCACGAACTGGCCCTGCTCGCGCAGCTCGTCGACGGTGCCGGCGCCCACGTAGAACATGGACTGCCGCAGCCCCCCGATGAGCTGGTGGGCCACCGCACTCAGTGGGCCCCGGTAGGCGACCTGGCCCTCGATGCCCTCCGGTACCACCTGGTCGTCGCCCACGTCAGCCTGGAAGTAGCGGTCCTTGGAGTAGGAGCGGCCCCGGCCACGGGACTGCATCGCCCCCAGGCTGCCCATGCCGCGGTAGGACTTGAACTGCTTGCCGTTGATGTAGACCAGCTCGCCGGGGCTCTCCTCGCAGCCGGCCAGCAGCGACCCGAGCATCACGGTGTCGGCGCCGGCGACGATGGCCTTGGCGATGTCACCGGAGTGCTGCAGCCCACCGTCACCGATCACCGGCACACCCGCCGGGCGCGCCGCCTGGGCGGCGGCGTGGATGGCGGTGACCTGCGGCACGCCCACACCCGCGACGACGCGGGTGGTGCAGATCGAGCCCGGCCCGACGCCGACCTTGACGGCGTCGGCGCCGGCGTCGACGAGGGCCTGCGCGCCGGCTCGGGTGGCGACGTTGCCGCCGATCACGTCGACGTGGGCGGTGGCGGAGTCGGCCTTGAGCTTGCCGATCATGTCGGTGACGCCGCGGGCGTGGCCGTTGGCGGTGTCGACGACCAGGACGTCCACGCCGGCCTCGACCAGGGCCATCGCGCGCTCCCAGGCGTCCCCGAAGAACCCGACGGCGGCTCCGACCCGGAGCCGCCCGGAGCCGTCCTTGGTGGCCTGCGGGTACTTCTCGGTCTTGGTGAAGTCCTTGACGGTGAACAGTCCCTTGAGCCGGCCCGCACCGTCCACGATCGGCAGCTTCTCGACCTTGTGCTGCGCCAGCAACCCGAGCACGTCCTCCTTGGCCACGCCCTCGCGGGCGGTGACCAACGGCGCCGGGGTCATCACGTCGCGGACCCGGCGAGAGAAGTCGGCCTCGAACCGGATGTCGCGGTTGGTGATGATGCCCACGAGCATCCCCGCGTCGTCGACGACCGGCAGCCCGGAGATCCGGAACCGGCCGCACAGCTGGTCCATCTCGGCCAGGGTGGCCTCGGGGCCGATGGTGACTGGGTCGGTCACCATGCCGTTCTCGGACCGCTTGACCTGGTCGACCTGCGCAGCCTGGTCGGCGATCGAGAGGTTGCGGTGCAGGATGCCCAGCCCGCCCTGCCGGGCCATCGCGATCGCCATCCGGGTCTCGGTCACCGTGTCCATCGCCGCCGACAGCAGCGGCATCCGCACCCGGATCCGCCGGGTGAGCTGACTGGTCGGATCCGCCTCACTGGGGATGACGTCGGTCTCCCCCGGCAGGAGGAGCACGTCGTCGTAGGTCAGTCCCAGTTCCCGGAAGGGACCCGGCACCTCCGGGGAGAGCTCAGCCGCCATGCACCGATTGTATGGCCCGCTCCGGACGTGCCCCTGCCTGCGGGTGCCGTCCGGGAGGCGCGGCCGCTCCCCGTCCGGCTCACCGGAGACGCCAAGCGGTGTTTCAGGGTTCGTCAAGGTGGGTATGAGGACTATCGACAGGGTCGACGGCAGGTCGACACCGTCTGCCGTAAGGAGGATGAGACAAGTGGTCGAGATCGCTCGCCAGCCAGGTCCCATCGCGGAGCTGTGGGAGTGGCAGTACCAAGGGCTGTGCCGCACCGTCAGCCCGGAGGTCTTCTTCCACCCGGAGGGGGAGCGCGGTCCAGCCAGGCGCCGCCGAGACGAGCGCGCCAAGCAGGTCTGCCTGCGTTGCCCGGTGCTGGACCAGTGCCGACAGCACGCGCTGGCCACCCGGGAGCCCTACGGCGTCTGGGGCGCGATGACGGAGGACGAGCGACAGCGCCAGTACGTCTGAACAGCGACTGGCCCGGGGCTGCTCCCGGACCAGCTGGGCACGACAGGAGCGGCCGGCCGCGCGAGGTGCGCGACCGGCCGCTTTTCCGTGTCTGCCCGCAGGGGCGGTGACTGGCGTCAGGCGCCGTGCCCGTGGCCGTGCCCGTGGCCGGCCTCCTGCTCCTCCTCCTCCGGCTTGTCCACCACGAGGGTCTCCGTGGTCAGCACCATGGAGGCGATGGAGGCCGCGTTGAGCAGCGCCGAGCGGGTGACCTTGACCGGGTCGATGACGCCGGCGGCCATCAGGTCGCCGTACTCGCCGGTGGCCGCGTTGAGGCCCTGCCCCGGCCCCATCTCGGCGACGCGGGTGGTCGCCACGTAGCCCTGCAGGCCGGCGTTCTCGGCGATCCAGCGCAGCGGCTCCGGCAGGGCCGAGCGCACGATCGCCGCACCGGTGGCCTCGTCACCGGTGAGCGACAGCTCGTCCAGCGCGCTGGCGGCGTGGATCAGGGAGGCGCCACCGCCGGCGACGATGCCCTCCTCGATGGCCGCGCGGGTCGCCGAGACGGCGTCCTCGATCCGGTGCTTCTTCTCCTTCAGCTCCACCTCGGTGTGGGCGCCGACCTTGATGACGCACACGCCGCCGGCGAGCTTGGCCAGCCGCTCCTGCAGCTTCTCGCGGTCCCAGTCGGAGTCGCTGGCCTCGATCTCGGCCTGCAGCTGGGTCACGCGCGCCTGCACGTCCTCGTCCGCGCCGGCACCGTCGACGATGGTGGTGCTGTCCTTGGTGGCCACGACGCGGCGGGCCTTGCCCAGCACCTCCAGCCCGACCTGGTCGAGCTTCAGACCGACCTCCTCGGCGACGACCTCGCCGCCGGTGAGGACCGCCATGTCCTGCAGCATCGCCTTACGGCGGTCGCCGAAGCCGGGCGCCTTGACCGCGACGGCGTTGAACGTGCCGCGGATCTTGTTGACCACGAGGGTGGACAGCGCCTCGCCCTCGATGTCCTCGGCGATGATCAGCAGCGGCTTGCTGTCCTGGGCGACCTTCTCCAGCAGCGGCAGCAGGTCGCTGACCGCGGAGATCTTGCCCTGGTGCAGCAGCACGTAGGCGTCCTCCAGGACGGCCTCCATGCGCTCGGTGTCGCTGACGAAGTAGGGCGACAGGTAGCCCTTGTCGAACTGCATGCCCTCGGTGAAGTCCAGCGCCAGCTCGGTCGTGGAGGACTCCTCCACGGTGATGACGCCGTCCTTGCCGACCTTGTCGAAGGCGTCGGCGATCAGCTCGCCGATGCTGGTGTCCTGCGCAGACAGGCCGGCCACCTGGGCGATCTCGTTGCGGTCGTCGATCTCCCGGGCGTTGGTCAGCAGCCGGTCGCAGACCGCCTGCACGGCCTGGTCGATGCCTCGCTTGAGCCCGGCCGGGCCGGCGCCGGCGGCCACGTTGCGCAGGCCCTCCTTGACCAGGGCCTGGGCGAGCACGGTGGCGGTGGTGGTGCCGTCACCGGCGATGTCGTTGGTCTTGGTGGCGACCTCCTTGGCGAGCTGGGCCCCGAGGTTCTCGTAGGGGTCGTCCAGCTCCACCTCGCGGGCGATGGTGACGCCGTCGTTGGTGATGGTGGGGGCGCCCCAGGCCTTGTCGAGCACGACGTTGCGGCCCTTGGGGCCCAGGGTCACCTTGACCGCGTTGGCCAAGGCGTCCACACCGCGCTCGAGCGCCTTGCGGGCGCCGTCGTCGAACTGCAGCTGCTTGGGCATGGTGTCCTTCCTGACGGGGGGAGCGAGCGGGTCGGGTCCACTGACGTGGTGCGCCCCGGGCCCCGCGGTGCGGGGCGCCGGGGCGGCAGGGACGTCAGGAGCCGACGACCGCCAGCACGTCGCGGGCCGAGAGGATCAGGTACTCCTCGCCGGAGTACTTCACCTCCGTGCCGCCGTACTTGCTGTAGATCACGCGGTCACCGACGGCGATGTCGAGCGGGATCCGCTCGTCGCCGTCCTCGTTCCAGCGGCCCGGACCGACGGCCAGGACCTCGCCCTCCTGGGGCTTCTCCTGGGCGGTGTCCGGGATGACGAGACCGGAGGCCGTGGTCTGCTCGGCCTCGACGGCCTTGACGACGATCCGGTCCTCGAGCGGCTTGATGGAAACCGACACAGTGGGGCCTTCCCTTCGCGAGTGTCGACGTTGTCTTCGTAGGTCAGTGCCCGGCGCGGGCCGCCGTCGCGGGTGTCGGCACGTCCGGAGCGCTTGGCACTTGCCAAGGGCGAGTGCTAAGTCGAATGTAGGCACGCGCTTAGCACTCGGTCAAGCCGAGTGCCAGCAGCGTCACAGCAGCGGCTTGAGCGGGGCGAGGAAGCGCTCGGTGGCCCTGACCAGCAGGCCACGCTCTTCCCACTCCGCCAGCGTGAGCTCGCGGCAGTTGGCCAGGTCGGCGGCGAAGATCTCCTCCAGCTGCCGGGCGTGCTCCCGTCCCCGGATCTCCAGGTTGACCTCGTAGTTGCCGAACAGCGAGAGCCGGTCGATGTTCGCCGTCCCGACGGTGCCCCACTCCCCGTCCACGGTCGCGGTCTTGGCGTGCACCATCACGTTCTCGTAGAGGAAGATCCGGACCCCGCCGGCGAGCAGCCGGGTGAAGTAGCTGCGGGCGACCCAGTCGGCGACCACGTGGTTGGAGGCCTCGGGCATGATCACCCGCACGTCCACGCCCCGGGCCGCTGCCGTGAGCAGCGCGTCCAGGATCTCCACGTCGGGGATGAAGTAGGCCTGGGTGATCCAGATCCGCTTGCTGGCCCGGTCGATCGCGTCCAGGTAGATCCGGCGCACCGGGAACAGCAGCCGGCTGGGCTCGTTGCGGGCGGCGATCACCTGCCAGCCCCACGTCGGGCTGCCGGTGTCCGGCAGCACCGGCAGCCGCTGGGTGCGGTGGCGGTTCCAGAAGTCGACGAAGCTGTTCTGCAGCTCCCAGACCCCCTCGCCGCTCAGCCGCACGTGGGTGTCCCGCCACTGGGTGGCATAGAGGGCGCCGATGTTGTAGCCGCCCACGAACCCGACCTTCCCGTCGACGACCAGGATCTTGCGGTGGTCCCGGCCCTGCCGGCGCACGTCGACGATCGGGATCCCGCCGCGCACCACGGGGAAGCGCATTACGTGGACCGAGTCCGGGAACCGCTTGAACTCCCGGGGCACGACCAGGTTGGCGAACCCGTCGTAGACCACGCAGACGGTCACCCCTCGCTCGGCGGCGGCGATGATGGCGTCCTTGAACCGCTGGCCAACCGCGTCGCCCTTCCAGATGAAGGTGGCCAGGTAGAGGTACTCCTGGGCCCCCTCGATGGCGTCCAGCATCGCCTCGAAGAGGTGCTCGCCGTAGGTGTACGTGGTCACCGCGGTGCCCCCCACGTCGGCCTCACGCGGGTCCCCGCGGGGCACGGCGTGCACCTCGGCGGTCCGCTGCTTGCGGATCTTGTCGACCGCAGTGATGGTCGCGGCCAGTCCGACCTGGGCGGCGAACGTGGCCAGCCCGGCGCGCAGGGCCCACCGGGGCGTGCGCCGCAGCCGGGTGGCGAGCGTGTCCCCGGTGTCCGCCATGCGAGGAATCTACCGGGGAGGATGGGCACCGTGGACGTCGACCTGGTGACCCGGCTGGCCGCCGGCAGCGGCCGGGAGCTGCTGGCGCGGCTGCCGCCCTACCGGGACGTGGACGCGGTGGCGTGGAGCACGCGGCTGCGGCGGGAGGGGCACGACCCGGAGCTGGTCGCGGCGGTCCTCTCCCAGGCGCGGCTGCGCGACCGGGCCGGGGACCGGCTCGGCCCGTGGGCCGACCGGCTGCTGCTCACCCCGGACGGGCTGGAGCAGGCGACGCGCTGGCCGGTGGCCCTGCGGCACGCCCGGCGGCTGGCGGCCACGGGCGCGAGACGGGTCTGGGACCTGGGGTGCGGCATCGGCGTGGACGCGCTCGCGATGACCGAGGCGGGGCTGGCGGTGACCGCGGTGGAGGCCGACCCGGTCACCGCCGCGGTCGCGCGGGCGAACCTCACCGGCCGGGCCGGGAGCGAGGTGCTCACCGCCCGGGCCGAGGACCTCGACCTGCCCAGGGACACCGGCGGCCAGGCGGCGTGGTTCGACCCGGCGCGGCGCGCGGCCCCTGGCGCGGCACGGCACGCCTCCGGGCGGGCCCGCCGGCTGTTCCGGCTGGAGGAGCTCTCGCCCTCCTGGGACCAGGTCACCGCGACGGCGGCCCGGTTCCCGGCCGCCGGCGCCAAGCTGGCCCCCGCCTTCCCCCGCCAGCGGGTGCCCGCGGGCGTGCTGGCCGAGTGGGTGTCGGTGGACGGCGCCCTGCTCGAGTGCGCGCTCTGGTGGGGGTCGGCGGCCGGCCAGGAGACCGGTCCCCGGGCCGTCGTGGCCCGGGCCGGCGCGTGGCACGTGCTGACCCCGGACGAGGACGGGGTCGAGGACGGGGACGAGGACGAGCGGGCCCAGGACGAGGCGCTCGCCGCGGCCGCGGCCGCCACCAGGGAGGCGCGCGGTCCGGCCACGACCGGGGACCTCGGTGACTGGCTGTACGAGCCCGACGGCGCGGTCGTGCAGGCAGGACTGATGGGCACCCTGGCCCGGCGGCTGGGCGCCCGCGACCCCGAGCCGGGCGCGGGCTACCTCATCGGGGACCGGGCCACGGACAGCCCGTTCGCCCGCCGGTTCGCGGTGCTCGGTGAGGCGCCGGCGACCGGGAAGCGGCTGCGTGGGTGGGCCCGGGAGCGCCACGTGGGGGAGCTGGTGCTGAAGAAGCGCGGCGCACCGGTCGACCTGGACCGGCTCCGGCAGCAGGTGGGGACGCTGCGGGGCGGGGAGCGGGCGGTCGTGGCCCTCACCCGGCTCCGGGGCCGCACCGTCGCCCTCCACCTCGCCCCCGCCGACGGCGGCTGACCGGCGGACGGCAGCGCCGCTCAGCCGTCGCAGCCGTGCCCGACGGGCAGCTCCCCCACGGCCACCGGTAGCCGCCCCGGCGCGGGCTGCCCCCCGACCAGCACCGCCGCGAGCGCAGCCAGGGAGGCCCGGCCGCGGCCGAAC
>NZ_WIQI01000052.1 GCF_009602535.1 Ornithinicoccus halotolerans
GGCCGTCGACGGTGCCGCGCTGCTGGACCACCCTGACGGGCTGGCGCGGCTCACCCCCGACGGGCAGGTGCGGCTGCTGGAGCCGGGCGTCGAGGTGGTCGCCCTCGGCACCCTGGCCGGGCCGCAGACCGGCCGGGCTGCCGGCACGCTGTGGGCCGGAGTGCGGGGCGGCCCGCTGCTGTTGCTCTCCGAGGACGGCGGCGACAGCTGGCGGGAGTCCGGCGACGGGCTGGGGTTCAACGCCACCAACGCCCTCGCGGCCGGCGGCTCGGCCGACGGTGATGACGGCAGTGACGGCGGTGAGGACACCGGTGACGAGCGCTCCGTGCTGCGAGCCGGCGGCAGCGGTCTGGCCGACGGCACCGGACAGGCGGGGGTGATGACCAGCAGCGACGGCGGCCGTACCTGGCAAGCCGACCAGGACCGGCTCAGCAACACCCACGTGACCGGGCTGCTGGCACGCCGGGAGCCGGTCACCCTCAGGGTCCGGGTCGCCGGCCGGCCCGGAGCACAGGTGCCGCTGCCGGTGTCCACCACCCGCTGGTACGCCGCGACGAACGGTTCCGGCGTGGCCACGCAGCGCCCGGCCGTCCCGGCGCTGGAGGCGGCCGGGCCGCTGCTGCCCGTGCTGCGGCTGGCGGAGCCGCTGCTGCTGGGGACGCTGCTGCTGGCGCTCACGGTGGCTGCCTACCGGCAGGCGCGGATCGGGCCGTTGCTGCAGCCCGAGCGCGGCGCCACGCGCGGCGCCAGCACCCTCGGCCACCGCCCCCGGCCGGGCCTCTACCCTGAGCCCGGCACCCCGCCCCGAGACGACCCTGACGACCACGCCGACCTGACGACCACGCCCACCCCTGACGACCCTGACGACCCTGATGACCACGACGACCCCGGCACCGCCGGCGACCCCGACCACTCCGAGACGTCCGACGATCCCGACACCAAGGAGAACCCCCATGCGTAGCACCCCCTTCCGCCGCCGTGCCCTGCCGGCGTCCTTCATCCTCGCCAGCATGCTGACCGTCACCGCCTGCGGCGGCGGCTTCGGCGGTGACGAGGAGGAGGGCGGTGACAACGGCGGCGACGGCGCTACCGGAACCGCCGGCGCCTCCGGCCCCGACCTGTCCGAGCCCCCGGAGATCGAGGGTGAGGTGATCTCCGACGGCGAGAGCTATGAGATCAAGTACGGCATCGGCCTGGCCGAGGACTCCCCGCAGGCGCTGTCGGTGGACTACTTCGCCGATATCCTCGATGAGCGCAGCGACGGCCGTATCACGGTCAGCCTGTTCCCGAACAGCCAGGTGGGCGACGACCTGCAGATGATGAACAACCTGCAGAGCGGGACCCTGGAGATGACGATGCCGTCCACCTCCCCGGCCACCTCGATCGTGCCGGAGCTGCAGCTGTTCGACCTGCCGTTCCTGTTCCCGACGCCGGAGGAGGCCGACGCGGTCCTCGACGGCGAGATCGGCCAGTCGATGCTGGACAGCTTCGAGGGCTCGGGCATCAAGGGACTGGCGTTCGCCGAGAACGGCTACCGGCAGCTGACCAACAGCCAGCACGCCGTGAGCAGCCCCGAGGACGTGCAGGGCCTGGACATCCGGGTCATGGAGAACCCCATCCAGGTCTCCATCTGGGAGACGCTGGGCGCCAACCCGACCTCGATGGCCTTCGGTGAGGTCTTCAGCGCCCTGGAGCAGGGCGTCGTCGACGGCCAGGAGAACCCCTGGTCCACGATCCTGACCTCGCGGTTCAACGAGGTGCAGGACTACGCCTCGGAGACCCGGCACGTCTACTCTCCGTTCATCATCATGATCGGCGAGGAGTTCTACAACGGGCTCAGCGAGGAGGACCAGCAGCTGATCCAGGAGGCTGCCGAGCAGTCCCGCGACTACCAGCGGCAGATTTCCCGGGAGATGGACACCTACTCCAAGGAGCAGCTCGCGTCGCAGGGCATGGAGGTCACCGAGCTGTCCGAGGAGGAGCTGGCCGCCTTCCAGGAGGCGACCCAGCCGGTCTACGAGCAGTGGCGTGACGAGATCGGCGGCGACCTGATCGACAGCGTCCAGGAGGAGCTCGGCCAGCGCTGAGCCCCGCGGCCAGGGCCGTGCGGGGCGCGCGAGACGCGCCCCGCACGGCCCGACCAGTACGAGAGGAGACCCGGGTGAGCGCCCAGCCCCCGAACCCCGACCAGCCCGACCGGCCCGACCGGCCCGACCGGCCCGACCGGCCGGAGCATGCCGGCGCCAAGGACCCCCGGACCGCGCTGGAGCTGTCCAAGCTGGACCACCACCAGCTCGAGGAGCAGGAGCAGGCCGAGCACCAGTGGCACGAGCACCTCCCGCTGCCCTTCCGGATCCTCGACACCGTGGTCAAGACCGTCATGGTCGTGCTCCTGGCGGCCCTGATCGTGGCCGTCGGCGCGAACGTGTTCGGCCGGTACGTGCTCAGCGAGTCCATCGCGGGTTCGGACGAGATGGCCCGCTTCCTGTTCATCTGGGTGATCTTCCTCGGCGCCGCCCTGGCCCACCTGCACCGCGAGCACATCGCGGTCGAGCTCGTCGTGGAGCGGCTGCCGGCGGGATGGCAGCGGGTCACCACGGTCGTGCAGGAGCTGGTCGTGCTGGGAGTGGTGCTGGCCCTGCTCTACAGCTCCACGCAGGTGCTGGCCATCTCCGCCGGCTCCTCGGCGCTGCTGGACGTCCCACTCTGGCTGATCAACATCTCGGTCCCGGTGTGCGCGGGGCTGATGGCGCTGATCACGCTCTACCGCATCGTCGTCGCGCTCCGCCCGACGTCCGCCCAGGAGGTGTGAGCAGTGACTCTCTGGCTCTTCTTCGGCATTCTCTTCCTCTGCATCGCCCTGGGCGTCCCGATCAGCTTCGCGCTGGGGCTGGCGGCGATCGCGATGATGCTGGCGATGGACGTCAGCTTTGCCATCCTGGTCGAGCAGGCGGTCCGCGGCGTGAACTCGTTCCCGCTGCTGGCCATCCCCTTCTTCATCCTCGTCGGCGAGATCATGAGCTACGGCGGGCTGGCCCGGCGGCTGGTGGCCTTCGCCCAGTCCCTCGTCGGCTTCATCGCCGGCGGGCTGGGCCAGGTCAACGTGGCGGCCTCGATGTTCTTCGGCGGCATCAGCGGCTCCGCGGTCGCGGACACCTCCGCCATCGGTGGCGTCATGATCCCGCCGATGAAGGAGCAGGGCTACACCGGCGGCCACGCGACCGCCATCACCGTCTCCAGCTCGGTGATCGGCATCATCATCCCGCCCTCGATCCCGCTGATCCTCTACGGGATCGTCACCAACACCTCCATCGGCCAGCTGTTCATGGCGGGGGTCATCCCCGGGGTCGTCATCGCGGTCGCGCTGATGGTGACCACGTTCCTCACCGCCCGGAAGCTGCCCGGTGGCGGCCGGCAGCCGTTCGACGCCCGGCAGCTGTGGCACAGCTTCCGGGGCGCCGCCTTCGGCCTGGTGCTGCCCATCATCATCGTCGGCGGCATCATGGCCGGTGTCTTCACGCCGACCGAGGCCGCGGTCGTCGCCGTCGGCTACTCGCTGCTGGTGTCGATGCTGGTCTACCGCGAGCTGCACGTGAAGGAGCTGTGGCCGATCCTGATCCGCACCGGCCGGCTCACCGGCATGGTGCTGTTCCTGCTGGCCATCGCGACCTCGGTCGCCTACCTGCTGACCACCGCCCAGGTGCCCCGGCAGATCGTCGACGCCACCGCGGCGCTGTCGACCAACCCCTACGTGGTGCTGGCGCTGGTCGCCCTCGTGCTGCTGCTGGTCGGGGTGGTCATGGACCTGACGCCCGCGATGATCATCCTCGCCCCCATCCTCACCCCGGTAGTGGTCGCCGTCGGCGTCCCGCCGGTCTACTTCGGGTTGCTGATGTCGCTGGTGCTGGGCATCGGGCTGATCACGCCGCCGGTCGGGACGGTCCTCTACGTCGGCTGCGCCGTCGGCAAGGTCCGGATGGAGGAGCTGCTGCGCGCCATGTGGCCGTTCTACCTGACCCTGATCGGCGTCGTGCTGCTGTTCATCGCGGTGCCCGACCTGGTGCTCTGGCTGCCTGAGGCGGTGCAGTGACCGCTACCGGTCCGGTGGTGGTGACCGCCGGGGAGACGATGCTGCTCGGCATCGCCGACCCGCCGGGCCGGCTGCGCCACGCCCGGTCGCTGGCGATGGGCATCGGGGGTGCCGAGTCCAACCTGGCGATCGGGCTGTCCCGGCTGGGCGTGCCCAGCCGCTGGGTGAGCCTGCTCGGCGACGACGAGCCCGGGCAGACGGTGCTGGACCGGGTCCGGGCCGAGGGCGTGGACACCTCCGCGGTGCGCCGCGTGCCCGGCCGGCCCACCGGCCTCTACCTGCGCGAGGAGGTCGGTGGCGCGGTCCGGGTGACCTACTACCGGGCCGGCTCGGCCGCCGCCACGCTGGCCCCCGAGGCCGTGGACGCCGCCGCCCTCACCGAGGGGCGGTGGCTGCACCTGACCGGCATCACCCCGCTGCTGTCGGCCAGCTGTGCCGACTTCGTGCGGTGGGCCGCCCAGGCGGCCCGGGACGCCGGCGTGCGGGTCAGCTTCGACGTCAACTACCGCTCCCGGCTGGGCAACGCCGAGGACGCGCGCGCCTTCACCGAGGAGCTGCTGCCGCTGGTGGACCTGCTGCTCGTCGGCACCGAGGAGGGCCGGGCGCTGTGGGACTGGCGCGACGACGAGACGCAGTCACGGACGCTGGCCGACATGGGTGCCCGCGAGGTCGTGGTCAAGCGCGGCGCCGAGGGCGCCGCGGTCCTCGTCGACGGCCAGTGGGTGGAGCACCCCGGCTTCCGGGTGCCCGAGCGGGACCCGATCGGGGCCGGTGACGCCTTCGCCGCCGGCTACCTCGCCGCCCACGTCGACGGGGCGAAGCCCGCCGACCGGCTCCGCACCGCCAACGCGCTGGGCGCGCTGTGCGTCCGCGCGCACGGCGACTTCGAGGGCCTGCCCAGCCGGCGGGAGCTCGACGACTTCCTCCACGACCGCACCGACCTCGGGAGATAGACCGCATGCTCGACGGCGTCTACGTCGCCAACGTCACCCCCTTCGACCCCGGCACCGGCGCCCTGGACGTGGCCTCCTACTGCGCCCACGTCGAGTGGCTGGCCGAGGCCGGCGTCCACGGCGTCGTGCCGTTCGGCACCAACGGTGAGGGGCCCTCGGCGTCGGTCGCGGAGAAGCAGCAGGTGCTCGCCGCGCTGGCCCGCCGCGACCTGCCGCTGCGGCAGCTGCCGACGGTGGCCGAGGGCAACCTGCCCGACACCCTCGACATGCTGGAGTTTCTGGACGACCTGGACGTCGAGGCGGTGCTGGTGCTGCCGCCCTACTACTTCCCCGCCCAGCCCGAGGGGCTGCGCCGCTTCTACGAGCTGGTGCTCGAGCGCACCCGGCACCCGGTGGTCGTCTACCACATCCCGAAGTACGCCCTCGCCGTCCCGGCCGAGGTGGTGACCGGGTTGCCGGTGTGGGGCGTGAAGGACTCCGGCGGGGAGGCCGCGTACGCCGCGCAGGTGCACGCGGCCGGCCAGGGGGTGCTGCTGGGCACCGAGGACGACTACCCCGGCCGGCTGGGCACCGCCAGTGCGGTGGTCTCGGCGCTGGCCAACGTGGTCCCGGAGGTCGCGCTGCGGGTCTACGGGCTGGTGCGGGCCGGGAAGCAGGCCGAGGCCGAGGAGGCCAACGCGTGGCTGCGGCGGATCCGAGCCGCGACCAAGGAGCACGCCTCCGCGGCCGTGCTGAAGGCGATGGCGCAGGCCCGCCACGGCGTCCCCATGGGCACGGTGCGGCTGCCGATGCTCCCGCTGCCCGGCGACTACGACGCCGCCGCGGTGCTCGCCGACCTCGGCGTCCAGCCGTAGCGGCCCTGGTCACGATCCGCTAACAGCCGCCTCGCGCGTCCACCACCTCGGCCTCCGGTGCTACTAGGGTATGGCCAGCCCTGCCGGGGGCAGGGAGTCCACGAGCGAACCGACCCGAGGCGGTATGACCATGACGGTGAAGCGGATGATGACGGCGACGGCCGCAGGGCTGGTGTTGGTCAGCCTGGCGGCGTGCGGCGGGGACGACGGCGGCGACAGCAACGGCGGTGACGGCGGCGGCGACACCACCGGGGCCGCCACGGGACAGGAGGGCGACTTCGTCACCGACCTGACCTTCGGCACCGGCGGCGCGGCGGGCACCTACTTCCCGCTCGGCTCGGAGTACGCCAACATCCTGGAGGACAACGTCGACGGGATCACCGTCAACGCGATCGAGACCGGCGCCTCGGTGGAGAACCTGGGCCAGATCTTCCAGGAGCAGATGCAGCTGGGGCTCACCCAGAACGACACCGCCATCGCGGCGATCAACGGTGAGGGCGACTTCGAGGGCGCCCAGGTCGACAACGTCGGCTGGATGGGCAAGCTCTACCCCGAGGCCGCCCACATCATCACCCTGGAGAGCGCCGGCATCGAGTCGGTGGAGGACCTGGAGGGCAAGCGGGTCGCGGTCGGCCCGCCCGGGAGCGGCACCCGCGCGGTGTCCGACGCCATCCTGGCCGCCCACGGCATCGAGGAGGGCGACTACGAGGCGTTCGAGGAGGAGTTCGGCGACGCCCAGGGGCTGCTGCAGGACGGCAACCTGGACGCCTCGATCTTCGTGATCGGCACCCCGTCCGGCTCGTTGAACGAGCTGGCCGCGACCAACGACGTCCACCTGGTCTCCCTCGAGCAGTCCGTCGCCGACGAGATCGCCGCCGACTCCAACTTCGAGACCTACACGCTGTCCTCCGACACCTACGACTTCCTCGAGGAGGACGTCACCACGCTGTCGGTGTTCGCCGCGCTGGTGGGCTCCACCACCCAGGTGAGCCCCGAGGTCGGCTACGAGATCACCAAGGCGATCTACGAGAACGCCGACCAGATCACGCTGCCGCAGGGCGACCTGATCACCGTGGAGGAGGCGCTCGTCGGTCAGGGTGACGTCCCGCTGCACCCCGGCGCCGAGCAGTACTTCCAGGAGCAGGGCCTGCTCAACGAGTGAGCGCTGCGGGACACTGACCACGGCGCGCGGCAGGAGACCAACGCGTGAGTAGCAGCGATCGCGAGGGGGCGCGCGGCGACCAGCCACCGGTCGCCGGCGCCCCCGACGCCACCCTCGGGAAGGGCCCGGCCCGGACCGACCGCCCGGCACCGGCGGACACCGAGCAGTCGGAGCAGGCCGCCAAGGTGCTGCGCCAGCACGACGCCTCCAGCCGGTTCCGGACCGACCTGGGGTGGTGGGCGTGGCTGATCGGCGGGCTGTCGGTCGCGCTGACCCTGTTCCAGCTCTACACCGCCCTGTTCGGTGCTCGTCCCTCGATGATCCAGGGCGCCATCCACCTGGGTGCCGCGTGCGGGATCATCTTCCTGCTCTACCCGGTCAGCAAGCGGGCCTCGGAGCGCCGGGGCGTGCCCTGGTACGACCTGGTGCTGTCGGCGCTGGCGCTGTCCGCGCACCTGTACCTGGTGCTGGAGTACGCCCGGCTGACCGGCCCGCAGGTGCGGATCCTGGGCTACACCGACCTGGACAAGGCGGTGGCGGTCACCGGCATCCTGCTGGTGCTGGAGGCCACCCGCCGCTGCGTCGGGCTGCCGATCGTGGTCATCGCCTCGGCGGCGATCCTCTACGGCATCTTCGGCAACTACTCACCGATCTTCTCCCACCGCGGCCGGCCGTGGGACGTCTTCGCCATCGAGACCTTCTTCACCGCCCGCTCCATCTTCGGCACGCCGATCCAGGTCTCGGCGACGTTCATCTTCCTGTTCCTGCTCTTCGCCGTCGTCCTGATCCGCACCAACATCGGCGCCTTCTTCAACGACCTCGCCTTCCGCGCCGCCGGCCGGTTCGCCGGCGGTCCCGCCAAGGCGGCCGTCGTCGCGAGCGGGCTGCAGGGCATGGTCTCGGGCAGCTCGGTCGCCAACACGGTGGCGTCCGGGTCGTTCACCATCCCGATCATGAAGCGGGCCGGCTTCAAGCCCCACGTCGCTGCCGCCACCGAGGCCTCGGCCTCCACCGGCGGCCAGATCATGCCGCCGATCATGGGCGCGGCCGCCTTCATCATGGCTGAGTACACCGGTGTCCCCTACCGGGAGATCATCGTGCTCGCGCTGATCCCGGCGCTGCTGTACTTCGCGGGCGTCTTCCTCAGCATCCACTTCGAGGCGCGGCGGCAGGGCATCAAGGGGCTGGCGGTCAAGGACCTGCCCCAGGTCCGCTCCCTCGTCCGCAGGATCGACCTGCTGCTGCCGCTGATCGTCATCATCGGCATGCTGCTGTCCGGCCGGACCCCCGCCTACGCCGCGCTGTACGGCATCGGCACGGCGCTGGTGCTCAGCTTCCTCCGGTCCGAGACCCGGCTGTCCCCCTGGGGGATCGTCCGGGTGCTGGAGGCCGGGGCTCGCACCGCGCTGCCGGTCATCGCGGCCTGCGCCACCGCCGGCATCGTGGCCGGCACGGTGACGGCGACCGGGCTCGGCGGCAAGCTCGCCGGCGGCATCCTGGACCTGGCGCAGGGCAACTTCATCCTCGTCCTGGTCTTCACGATGGTCGCCTGCATCCTGCTGGGCATGGGGCTGCCGACGACCGCGAACTATGTCGTGACCGCCACCATCGCGGCCCCGATCCTGCTCAGCCAGTTCGACGTCCCGCTCATCGCGGCGCACATGTTCGTCTTCTACTTCGGCATCCTGGCCGACATCACGCCGCCGGTCTGCCTGGCGGCCTACGCCGGCTCGGGCATCGCCGGGGCGAACCCGATGCGGGCGGGCGTGGCGGCCCTGCGAATCGCCGTCGTGGGCTTCATCATCCCGTTCATCTTCGTGCTGCAGCCGGCGCTGCTGCTGCAGGACGCCCAGTTCATGGAGGTGGCACTGCTGCTGGTCATGGCGCTGGTCGGGATGATCGGCATCGCCTCCGGGCTGAGCGGCTACCTGCTGGCCATCGGCCGCACCTGGGAACGGGTGCTGCTGGTCGTGGGCGGGATCCTGCTCATCTACCCCGACCTGCTCATCTCCATCCCGGGAGCCGCGGCGCTGGCCGTGGTGGCGTTCCTGCAGTACCAGCGGCGGGAACGCCGGGAGACGGGCACGCCGGCACCGGCCTGAGTCAGCGACTCACGCCGGCACCGGCCTGAGTCAGCGCCCGGCGTGCTCGCCCGGGGCCGCGTGCGGGGCCTGCTCGCGCACCGGCTCGGCGACCGGCTCCGGGTCCGCCGAGATCCCGGCGCCCGTGCCGGCCTCCTCGGCGGTCGCCGCGGCTCGCTCGCCCTCGCCCGCGGGGACCGTCGTCTCCGGAGCAGCCCCCACCAGCACGACGTGCAGCTCCACCGGGCCGTGCATGCCGCGCACGTGGACCTGCTCGATGTCCCCGGAGCTGCTCGGGCCGCTGATCAGCCGCATGCCGCTGGGCACCGGGCGGATCGCGGCGAGCGAGCGGAGCACCTCGGCGTAGCTGGCGTGCAGCCGCTCCACCGGGACCACCGCCACGTGGGCCGGTGGCACCAGCGCGGTGCGCCGCGGGTGATCCCGGTCGAAGACGAGCCCGATCGTCCCCGTGGCCGCTCCGGCGGCCACGGCCGTGGTCACCCCCACGTCGGCCGCCCACGGGTCGCTCACCCGGGCCAGCCCGGGCAGCACGTCGGCCAGCACCGGGTCGTCGTCGGCGACGACCTGCTTGCCGGCGCACAGCTCATGCACCAGCTCCCGGGCCGCGTCGGCGTCGGCGACCCGGTGGGTGGTGCCGCCGCGCCGCGCCAGCTCCTCGGTGAAGGTGTCGACCAGTCCGGGGCCGCCCGGCTCCGTCGGGCCGGTGCCGGTCGCCGCACCCGTCTGCCCGGCGGTCACCGACGGCCCCCGTCCCGGCGCCGGCGGCGCATCTGGCCGGCGTCCTTGGTCGAGGGCATCGATCGGCCGCGGGCCCAGCCCCCGGCCATCGGCAGCCGCCGCAGCACCCGCTCCGGCAGCACGGCCGAGGCACGGGCACCGGCGATGGTCGCCGCGAATCCAGCCCGGGAGGCCCAGGTCCGCGCCCATGCCCGCCAGGCGGCCCGTGTCGCCGGGCTGGCGGTCTCCTCCTGGTAGTCCGCACGGAGGTCCACCAGCATGTCCGGCAGCGGGATCTTCACCGGGCAGGCGTCCCCGCAGGCCCCGCACAGGCTCGACAGGTAGGGCAGGTCGCGGTCCTCGGGGCGGTCCGAGAGCAGCGGGGTGATCACCGCGCCGATCGGGCCGCCGTAGACGTTGCCGTAGGCGTGGCCGCCGCCGACCGCGCCGAAGACCGGGCACGCCGTCTGGCAGGCCCCGCACCGGATGCAGGCCAGCGCCTCCTCGTAGCGGGTGCCGACGATGTCGCTGCGGCCGCCGTCGAGGATGACGACGTGCAGCTCCTCGGGCCCGTCGGTCTCGCCCTCGCGGCGCGGGCCGTTGACCAGGGTCTGGTAGACGGTGATCTCCTGGTTGGCGCCGGCCTTGGACAGGATCGGCAGCAGCGTCTCCAGGTCGGCGAACTCCTGCACCACCTTCTCCAGCGTCATCACCGCGATGTGCACCGGCGGCTGGGAGGTGACCATGTCGGCGTTGCCCTCGTTGGTCACCAGCGCCAGCGTGCCGGTCTCGGCGACGGCGAAATTCACCCCGGAGATGCCCACGTCTGCGTTGCGGAAGTCCTCCCGCAGCTGCTCCCGGGCGAACGCGGCCAGGTCGTCGGGGTCGTCGCCCAGGTCGCGCCCGGCGATCGCCGAGAACCGGCGGCCCACGTCGGTCCGGGACAGGTGCACCGCGGGAGCGACGATGTGGGCGGGCCGCTCGTCGGCGATCTGGACGATGTACTCCCCCAGGTCGGTCTCGACGACCTCCACCCCGAGCCCGGTGAGGTGGTCGTTGAGGTGGATCTCCTCGCTGACCATGGACTTGGACTTCACGGCCAGCTGCGCCTGCCGCCGGGTGACGATCCGCTCGATGGCCGCCAGCGCCTCGGCGGCGTCCTTCGCGCGGTGCACGACGCCGCCGTTGGCCTCGATGTTCTCGGTGAGCCGGGCCAGGTTGCCCTCGAGGTCGGCGAGCGTGCGGCGGCGCAGGTAGGCGGCTCGCTCCCGCTGCTCGGCCCGGGCGCCGGGCCACCGGCCGATGTCCCACTCGCGGGTGCGGAGCGAGAGCCGGGCGCGGGTGGTCTCGGTCTCCGGCCGGTGGACGGCGTCGGCGACCATGAGCGGCAGCGGGCGGCGGTGCGGCGGGATGTGGGTGGAGGCGTACTCCGGCCGCTCCCGGTCGGTGCCGACCCGCTCGGCGCCGGCCAGTGCGCTCGAGCGCGGGCTCATGCGGTGCTCCTCTCGACGAGCGTCTCGCCGTGCCCGTCCTGCCCGCGGGCGTGGTCCAGCGCCCGGGACAGCAGCTCGGCCACGTGGATCACCGGCACCTCCGGCCCGCCGGCGCGGGACCGGCCGCCCAGGTGCAGCAGGCAGCCGGGGTCGGCGGAGACCAGGTAGTCCAGGTCGGCGGCGGCGGCCGCGCCCAGCTTGGCGTCACCCATCGCGCAGGACAGCTCCGGGAACTTGGTGGCGAAGGTGCCGCCGAACCCGCAGCAGCTCTCGGCGTTCTCCAGCTCGTGCAGCGTCAGCCCGCGCACCCGGCCCAGCACGGTGCGTGGCGACTGCTTCTCGCCCAGCATCCGGAGCATGTGGCAGGAGTCGTGCCAGCCGACACGTGCCGGCAGCTCCAGCGCCAGGTCGGCGCCCCAGGTGGCCAGGAACTGGGTGAGCTCGTAGGTGCGCGGCGCGGTGGCCGCGACCCGCTCGGCCATCCGCGACGAGCCCACCGACTCCTCGGCAGCCAGCCGCGGGTAGCCGTGGTGGACCGTGGACACGCAGGACCCGGAGGGGCTGACGACCGCCTCGTACCCGGCGAAGGTGTCCAGCCAGTGCCGGGCCAGCGTGGCGGCGGGCTCCCGGTGGCCGCTGTTCAGCGCCACCTGGCCGCAGCAGCTCTGCCCGGCCGGCACGTCGACCTCGACGCCGAGCGCCTCCAGCAGCCGCTTGGCCCCGGTCGCGGCCGGCGCCATCGCCAGGTCAGCGGCGCAGGAGGCGAACAGCGCCACCCGGCGCGGCATCGGCCCCGCGGTCACGCGGGGTCCTCGGGCCAGGCCGGGAGCCCGCCCTCGGCGGTGAACTCCACCGGCACCGGGTCACCGACCACCTCCAGGTCGTCGTGACCGGCCAGCTCGGCCAGCAGCGGTTCGCTGACCATCATCTTCCCCAGCTGGAGGGTGTTGACGACGCGGGCCATCCGCAGCGCGGACAGGTCCCGCCGGCCGCTCATGCGGGCCGCCGCGTGCACCACGTCGCGGTCGGTGGGCAGCACCATCGGCGTACGGCTGCGCCGCAGCCCGCCGGTGCTGGAGGTGAGCGCGTTGATCCAGCTGGCGCGCAGGTCCAGCTGGGCGGCCATCCGCATCGGGATGACGTCGGCCAGCCCCAGCCCGGAGGCGTTGCCGTGGGACTCCTCGGTGAGGCTGTGCACGGTGATCGCCGAGATGTGCGGCCCGGCGGGCTCGGGCACCCGCGGCACCCAGAACCGGCCGATGACGTTGGTGTCCATGCCGGCGCCGGAGACGTTCTTGCCCATCTCGTCGACGACCAGCAGGTCCAGGTCCTCGAACGGCAGGTGCCCGTGCAGGCTGCGGGCCCGCTCCAGCAGCTGCCGCTCCTGGTCGCCGGCGATGCCGGCGGGGGGAACGACCTCCACGTGGGCGGTGCGGCCCAGCTCGTCCTCGACGATGGCCACGCCGCCGAGCAGCACCCCCTTGTCCTTCATCACCTGCGAGATCTCGCTGATCACCCGCGGCAGCTCGGCGCTGCCGTCGGCGTGGGTGAGGGTGGCCCCGGAGATGTTGCCCAGGCCGATCGCCGACATCTTGGCCAGCCCGCTGCCGAAGTCACCGGCGAAGTCGGTGTGCGGCTTGACCCGGTTCACCAGGATGACGCCGTCGCCCTGGGAGACTGCCCGGTCCAGCCGCACCGTCACCCCCGAGGCGGTCTGGCCAAGCTCGATGGTCTCGATGGTGGCCACGACCGGCACCCCCATCGTGTCCTCGGTGATGCCGTAGTCGGCCAGCACCTGCGCCTGTCCGGCGGCCTCCGAGGAGCCGTGCGAACCCATCGCGGGCACGATGAACGGCTCGGCGCCCACCGCCTGCAACGCCCGGACGGTGGCTCCCACGACGGTGGCGACGTCCCGGATGCCCCGGCTGCCGGCCCCGACGGCGATGCGCTTGCCGGTCAGGCCGCCCAGCGACTCCGCGAGCGCGGCGATGCCCGGGCCGACGACGCCGTCGACGTCCACGTCGGCCTCGGGGCGCGCCTTCCTGCGCACCAGCGCCCACGGCGGCAGCGACGCCCCGTCGGGCAGGTCCACGTGCAGGTCGGCGACGGGGTCCAGCAGCCGGGGGGTACTCATCGGGTGACGTCCTCCGTGGTCAGCTCTCCGTTGACCCGGCGCAGCAGGCCGCCGGGGTTGGCGTCGCGCAGCGGCTCCGGCAGCAGCGCGTCCGGCACGTCCTGGAAGACGACCGGGCGCTGGAACCGGCGGATCGCGGTCATCCCGACCGAGGTGTGGCTCGGCGCCGTCGTGGCCGGGTAGGGACCACCGTGGTGCTGGGCCCAGGAGACCGCCACGCCGGTGGGCCAGCCGTTCCACAGCACCCGGCCGGCCCGCTCCCGCAGCTCGTGCAGCAGCGGCTGCACCTGCTCGGCCTCGTCCTCCTGGGCGTGCACGGTGGCGGTGAGGCTGCCGGCGAACGCCCGGGCGGCCTCGAGGGCCTGGTCGGTGTCGTCGTACTCGACCACGATCGAGGTGGGGCCGAAGCACTCGGTCAGCATCGCGTCCCGGTCCTCGAGCAGCGAGGCGACGTCGGTGGCCAGCAGCGTCGGCGCGGCGGTGCCGCCCTCGGCATCCACGGCGCCGCGGTGCAGCACCCGGATGCCGGGCCGCTCCGCCAGCTCGTCGAGCACGGTGCTGTGGCCCTGGTGGATGCGCTCGTTGAGCATCGGGCCGGCCTGGGCGGCGGCGACGTTGTCGACGAGCTCGTCGACCAGCCCGCTGCCGCGGGGAAGGAACAGCAGCCCCGGCTTGGTGCAGAACTGGCCGACGCCGAGGGTGAAGGAGCCCAGGTAGCCGTCAGCGAGCTGGGAGCCCCGCGCCTCCACGGCGCCGGGGGTGACGAAGACCGGGTTGAGGCTTCCCATCTCGGCGTAGAACGGGATCGGGGTCTCCCGCTCGGCGGCCACGCCGTAGAGGAAGCGGCCGCCGGCCTCGGAGCCGGTGAAGCTGCCGGCGCGCAGCCGCTCGTCCTTCAGCGCGGTCACTCCGGCCTCCTGGCCCTGGATCAGGGCGAAGGCACCCTCGGGGAGCCCTGCCTCGGCGACCGCCTGGGAGACCACCTCGGCGGTGCGCTCGGAGGTCCGCGGGTGGCCCGGGTGGGCCTTGACCACGACCGGGCAGCCGGCGGCCAGCGCGGAGGCGGTGTCGCCGCCGGCCACGCTGAAGGCGAACGGGAAGTTGCTGGCGGCGAACACCAGCACCGGCCCGATCGGCAGCTGCATCCGGCGCAGGTCCGGCCGCGGCACCGGGTTGGCGTCGGGGTCGGCGGTGTCGATGATCACGTCCAGCAGCTGGTCAGGGCCCTCCAGCCCCTGGGCGAACATCCGCAGCTGCCCAGTGGTGCGGCCCACCTCGCCGGTGAGCCGGGCGTTGGGCAGGTGGCTCTCCTCCTCGGCCAGCGCGACCAGCTCCTCGGCGGCGCGGTCCAGGGCGTCGGCGATCCCGCGCAGCGCTCCGGCGCGCTCGGCGGCGCTGGTCTCGGCCAGCACGGGGGCGGCGTCGGCGGCGGCCTGCAGCACCCGGTCCAGGGTGGCGGCGTCGGTCTCGGTGGTAGTGGCAGTCATGCGGTCGACCTCCAGTCGGGTCCGTCGTTCAGTCGGTCCGTCGTCGTTCTGCGTGTCCGGCTCGCCGGCCCACGCGCCCGGTCACATCGAGACGCCCAGCAGCCCCCGGCTGACCTGGAAGCCCACCAGGCCCGCCCGGGCGGCCACCGGCTGGTAGCGGCCCTCGGCCGCGGCGACGGCCAGGCGCGTCAGCGCCAGTGCCGGGTCGCGGCCGGTCGCGCCGGTTCCGGTGTTGCTGGTCCCATTCTCCCCCGCGGCCGGTGATCCTGCCGCCTGGGCCCCTTCGCCCAGCACGGCAGCGACCTCGGGCGTGACCTCCTCGCCGGGCAGCATCGGCAGGTCCAGGTCGCGGCCCTGCCGGCGCACCGTGCCGGGGTCGGCCGACACCTGGACCAGAGGCACGAACGGGTGCCCGGGGATGGTCACGTCGGCCACGTGCACCACGATGGCGGCGGCGCCGCCGGCGGCCAGCGCGGCCTGCGCCTCCAGCCAGTCCTCACCGGGCCCGGCGACCACGTGCAGGCCGGCGACCTCGGGCGCGGCGCCGTGCGGGAGGGTGACCGCCACGTCCTGCTCGGCCAGCCCCACGGCGGCACGGAAGGCCGCCGAGGCCAGCAGCGGGCTGCCGTCCACGAGCAGCACCGACAGCCCCGCGTCGAGCGCGGCCCGGGCGACCCGGCCCAGGTCGCGTGCACCGTCCTCCGGCACCGGCCCGATCGCGTGCAGGGCCAGCGTGCTGCCCGCCGGGGCGTGCTCCTGGTCGGCGCTGCCGGCCGGGGAGTCCACCGGCGGCTGCGCGGCGAACCAGTCGGTCACCTTGGCCTCGACCGCGTCGATGCCGCCGTCGAGCTGGATGCTGGCCCAGCCCACCGAGTCCAGCCCGATGTCGGCCTCGGTGAGCCGCTCCCGGAAGTAGTCGTTGTGGGTCTTCTCGCAGCCGTGCTCCAGCAGCAGCGCGTGCGCCACCCGCGGGTGCTGCACGTGGCCCAGCACGACACGGCTGTACAGCCGCTCGGAGGCGCCGCTGGAAGAGCCGCAGCCCTCGGTGTGCACCGGCGCGGCGAACCGCTGCAGCCCGCCGTGGCCGCTCCCGGTGAGGTGGTCGGCGATGCGGCGGGCGACCTGGCCGGAGCAGATGCTGGTCGGCATCACCAGGCCCACGTCGCGCGGCACCCGGGTAGCGGCCAGCACGCCGCTGAGTGCGGGGTCGCGGGCCGGCTCCGGCTGCTGGGCCAGCGGGAGCGGCTTGCCGTCGGCGTCCTCGTCGGCCAGCGCCTCCTCGGGGCTGGCCGCCGGGTCCTCGGGGCCGCGCTGCCACTCCCGCCACAACGAGACCTGGCTGTGGCCGGCGCGCTCCCCCGCGCTGCGCTCGCCGGAGCTGACCGCGACGGTCAGGTCCAGCACCTCCTGGGTGAGCTGCTCCATCGGGGTCCCGGTGAGCAGCCGGCCGGCGTCGACGTCCATCTCCGCCGGCAGCATCCGGTAGCGGCCGGTGGTGGTGACCATCTTCACGGTCGGCACGAACGGGAAGTTGGTGACCGAGCCGTTGCCGGTGGTGAAGAAGATGATGTTGGCGCCGGTGGCGACCTCGCCGGCGATCGACTCCAGGTCGTTGCCGGGGCTGTCCATGAACACGTACCCCGGCCCGGGCAGCGGCTCGGCGTAGTCGAGGACGTGGTCCAGCCGCACCCGCGGGTCCAGCTTGCGGCAGGCACCCAGCGACTTGATGGAGATGTTGTACAGGCCCCGCCACAGGTTGCCGCCCGAGGGGTTGCCCTCGGCGGTGTGGCCGTGCCGCTGCACCTGCTCCTTGAACCGCTCGACCACTTGCAGGAATCGGGTGGCGATGCCGGTGTCGCGGCAGCGCGACAGCACGTAGTCCTCGGCGCCGATCAGCTCGTCGGTCTCGGCCAGGATCGCGGAGCCGCCGCGGCGGACCAGCTCCCCGGCGACCGAGCCGGCCAGCGGGTTGGCGCTGATGCCGCTGAAGGCGTCCGAGCCGCCGCACTGCAGCGCCAGCGTCAGCGCCGACAGCGGCTGCTCGGTGCGTTCGGCCACCACCTGCGGCACCCAGGCCCGGATGACCGCCTCGGCACGGGCCAGGTCCTCCTCGACGGTGCCCTCCCGGGTCAGGTAGGCGCGGGGCCGGCCGGTCTCCGGGTAGTCGTGGTCGCGCAGGTAGCCCTGCAGGTCGGCGTTGCCGATCCCGCCGGGCTCGTCGATCGCCAGCAGCGCCCCGATGTTGGGGTGGACGGCGTACCCGGCCAGGGTGCGCAGCACCAGCTCCCGGTTGTGGCTGATCCGGCGCCGCCCGCCCTCGGTGTGCACGACGGTGACCAGCGGGTCCAGCCCGGGCTCGGTGCGGCCCACGTCGGACAGCCGGCGGGCCAGCGCCTCGACGAACGCGCCGGTGCGCGAGGACGTCGCCACCACCACGATGTGGTTGCGGGTGCCGACTCCCAGCCCGGGGCCGCGGTCGTAGCCGAGGAAGGTGCGCCCGTCCTCGACCGGGCTGATCTGGTCGGCGGGGACGAACGTCTCGGGGTCGAAGTCCGGCGGGTCCAGCTCCCGGTCGACGGCGTTGGGCTCCTCGGGGAAGTCGCCCTCGACGTGGCGGTGGACCAGCATGTCCTGGATCCGTGCCGTCATCACGTAGTCGCCGGCGGCGATCGGCCGCGTCGCGACCGCGAACGGCAGCCCCCAGGACAGCAGCCGCTCCCCCGCCGCGACGTCGCGCACCGCGAACCGGTGCCCCTCCATCACGGTGTGGCGAGCGGCCACCTCGCCGTCGGGCAGCGGCAGCTCCGTGCCGGGGTCCAGCCGCCGTGTCGCCACGGCCACGTTGTCCCCGGCGGTCGGCAGGATGCCGACGTCTCCCACCAGGACGCTCATCTGCTCACCTGTCTGTTGTTGGTGTCGCGGGGCTCCCTCAGCCGAGGAAGTGCTGGCCGCCGTTGACCGGCAGCACCTGGCCGGTGACGTAGCCGCTGAGCTCGTCGCTGGCGAGGAACAGCACCGGCCCGACGCAGTCCTCCGGGTCGCCGGCGCGGCCCATGGGGATGGTGCCGACCATGGCGGTCATCGCCTCCGGCGGCGTCCACTTCTCGTGGAACGGGGTCGTGATGACGCCGGGGGCCAGGCAGTTGACGCGCACCCCGTGCGGGGCCATCTCCTTGGCCAGCGCCCGGGTGTAGGTGGTGATCGCGCCCTTGCTGGTCGCGTAGATCGCCGCGCCGGGCCCGCCGCCGGTGACGGCGGCGACCGAGCCGACGGTGACGACCGAGCCGCGGCCGCGGTCGCGCATGCCGGGCACGACGGCGTCGCACAGCGCCGCCACCTGACCGACGTTGAGGGCCAGCACCTGCTCGACGAACTCGGGGGTCACCTCGCCGGTGGGGCGGCGCTCCACCAGCCCCCCGGCGTTGTTGACCAGCACGTCGATCTCACCGAGGGCGCCGGTGACCTCCTCGGCCAGCGCCGGGGCGTTGCGCGGCTCGGACAGGTCGGCCCGGAACGCCTGCGCCTGCCCGCCGGCACCGGTGATCTCGGCCACGACGCCCTCGGCGGCGTCGGCGCTGCTGTTGTAGTGCACCGCCACCCGGGCGCCGGCGGCGCCGAACGCCTTGGCGAGCGCGGCCCCGATCCCGGTGCTGGCGCCGGTGATAAGGACAACCTGGTCGGTGAAGCTGATCTGCATCTGCATCTGCGTCCTTCCGTTGGGCGGTGCTCGGGTCGTGTCGGTCAGCGGGCGGCGGGCAGCCGCAGGCTGGTCAGGCCGCCGTCGACGGTCAGCGAGACGCCGGTGGTGGCGCCCGCGCCCGGGGAGGCGAGGTAGGCGATCGCCTCGGCGACCTCCTGGGCGCTGACCAGCCGGCCGGTCGGCTGCCGGGCCTCCAGGGCGGCGCGCTCGGCGGCCGGGTCGTCGGCGGCGTCCAGCAGCCGGGACACCCACGGGGTGTCGGCGGTGCCGGGGTTGACGCAGTTGACCCGGACCCCGTCGGCCAGGTGGTCGGCGGCCATCGCCCGGGTGAGCGAGAGGACCGCGCCCTTGCTGGCCGAGTACAGCGCCCGCTGCGGCAGGCCCACGTCCGCCGAGACCGAGCAGGTGTTCACGATCGCGGCCCGCTCGGAGCGGCGCAGGTGCGGCAGCACCGCCCGGGTGACCCGCACCAGGCCCAGCACGTTGACGTCGAGGACCCGCTGCCACTCCTCGATCGCGTTGTCGGTGACCGACCCGGCCGCGCCGACCCCGGCGTTGTTGACCAGCACGTCGATGCCGCCGGTCCGCTCGACGACCTGGGCCACGGCTGCGTCGACCGCGTCCTGGTCGGTCACGTCGGCGGCCAGCACCTCGATCCCCTCGGCCGTGGTCGTGGCCAGCCGGTCCAGCCCCACGACGGTGGCACCGCGGGCGGCCAGCAAGGCCGCGGCGGTGGCGCCGATACCCGAGGCGGCCCCGGTGACGACGGCGGTCAGCCCCGCGAAGTCACCGGACTGGGAGGAGACGGCGGTGTCGGTCATGCATCAGCCTTTCGTGCCCGCGGGCGGCTTCACGCCCGCGGCGGGTCGGGGAGGTCAGCGGGAGTACCGCCCACTCTAGGGGGTAATCATCTGATGTCTGTAGTGTGCCACGCCACTACCCGGTGCTGCGGATGCGCCAGCAGTGCGGGACGAGGCGCCAGCTGCGCTCCATCCGGCGGTCCTCGACCTCGCCGTCGGTGTTGACCAGGAACGCCTCCTCCGGCGCGGTGGCGACGACCTGCACGTGCTTGCCCTGCAGCACCCGGACGTCGTCACGGTCCAGGTGCGTGCCGCGGCGCAGGTCGATCCCGTAGCCGGCGCGGGCGAGCGGGGAGTCCGCCGTCGCCACGATCACGTCGGCCACCGCGTCGTCGGGCCGGGCCTGCGGCGCGACCGGGGCGCCGCCGCCGATGCTCGTCCCGAGCGCGACGGTGACCATGAGGACGCGCCGGGAGCCGTCCTCGACCTCCTCGCCGTCCACGCGGACCCGAAGCAGCCGGCCCGGTGCGGTGAACCCGGCACGCACGGCCCCGAACGCGTAGCCCAGCGTGCCGAGGAAGCGCTTGACGTCCTGGGCGTGCGCGGTGGCCTGGGCGCTCACCCCGGCGTGCGCGACGTTGACGACCACGCCGCCGCCCTCGTCCCGCAGCAGGTCGGCCGGGCGGGGCGTGCCGTGCAGCGCC
>NZ_WIQI01000053.1 GCF_009602535.1 Ornithinicoccus halotolerans
AGGCGTTGGTGTAGCAGCCCGCGACCAGGTTCTCGGCCACGGTCAGGTGCTCGAAGACGTGCCGGCCCTCCATGCACTGGCACGGGCGTGGGGGACCGGGCTGCCGGTGGAGCCGGGTCGCGACACCGGCGCGATGCTGGCCGCCGCCGCACGCGGCGAGCTGTCCGCCCTGGTCGTGGCCGGCGTGGACCCCGACGACCTGCCCGACCCGGCGACCGCCCGGGCCGGGCTGGAGCGGGCGTTCGTGGTCTCCCTCGAGATCCGCGAGAGCCCGGTCCACGAGTACGCGGACGTGATCCTGCCGGTCGCGCCGCAGCAGGAGAAGCCCGGGACCTTCCTGGACTGGGAGGGCCGCGAGCGGCGCTTCGACCAGGCGCTGGGCACCGAGCTCCACAGTGACCACGTCGTGCTGGACCGGCTGGCCGCCGCGATGGGCAGCCCGCTGGACACCGGCAGCTACGTGCGGGTCCGGCAGCAGCTGGCCGAGATCGGCCGGTGGGACGGCAGGCAGCCGGCCCCGCAGGCGGAGCCGGCCGAGCCGGCGCGCCCCGGCCCGGGCGAGGCGGTGCTGGCCACCTGGCACCACCTGCTCGACGAGGGGTCGCTGCAGGACGGCGAGCCGTTCCTGGCCGGGACCGCGCCGCGCACGGTGGCGCGGCTGTCGGCCGTGACCGCCCAGTCGGCCGGGGTGGCCGAGGGCGACCCGGTGACCGTCAGCACCGCCGCCGGCAGCATCACGCTGCCGGCCCAGCTGACCAAGGACATGCCCGACCACGTGGTCTGGCTCCCGACCAACTCCCCGGGGTCGGCCGTACGGGCCACCCTGGGGGTCGACGCCGGCGCCGTGGTGCAGCTACGGGCCGGCGCCACCGGAGGTGAGGAATGAGCCTCATGGAGGCCAGCTTGGCCGGTGACCTGTTCACCGGCGCGCCGATCCTGCTCGAGGACAACCCGGCGGCCGACTTCAGCGACACCCCGTGGTGGCTGTCGATGGTCAAGGCCCACATGGTGTTCGTCTACCTGCTGGTGCAGGTGCTCATCGTCATCTGGTTCGAGCGGCGCGTCATCGGCCGGATGCAGCAGCGGCCCGGTCCCAACCGGTTCGGCCCGCTGGGCCTGCTGCAGACGCTGGCCGACGGGCTGAAGCTGATGATGAAGGAGGACGTCACCCCCCGGGACGCCGACCGGGTGATGTACGTGATCGCCCCCTTCCTCGTCGGCGCGCTCGCGTTCGTGTCGTTCGCCATCATCCCGATCGGCGGCGAGGTCGAGATGTTCGGCCACACCACGCCGCTACAGCTGACCGACACCCCCGTGGCGACGCTGCTGGTGCTGGCGGTCGCCGGTGTCGGCGCCTACGGGTTCGTCCTGGCCGGCTGGTCCTCCGGGTCCACCTACCCGCTGCTCGGCGGGCTCCGCTCCACCGCGCAGGTGATCTCCTACGAGATCGCGATGGGGCTGGCGCTGGTCGCGGTGTTCCTCTACGCCGGCTCCATGTCGACCAGCCAGATCGTGGCTGCCCAGAGCAGCCTGTGGTACGTCGTGCCGCTGTTCTTCTCCTTCGTCGTCTACATCATCACGATGGTGGGCGAGACCAACCGGCTGCCGTTCGACCTGGCCGAGGGCGAGGGCGAGCTCGGTGGCGGCTTCCACACCGAGTACTCCTCGATGAAGTTCGCCATGTTCTTCCTCGGCGAGTACATCAACATGTTCACCGTCGCCGGCCTGGCCACCACGTTGTTCCTGGGCGGCTGGCAGGCGCCCCCGGGGATCGCGGCGATCAACGACGGCATGCTCAACCAGGGCTGGTGGGGCGTGCTGTGGTTCACCGCCAAGATGTGGATGTTCATCTTCGTCTACGTCTGGCTGCGCGGCTCGCTCCCGCGGGTGCGCTACGACCAGTTCATGAAGTTCGGCTGGAAGGTGATGATCCCCGCCTCGCTGGTGTGGGTCGTCGCGATCGCGCTGATCCGCTCGGCGCAGGTCGGCTACTTCGGTGAGGGCCGCTGGGCGCTGCCGATCACGCTGGTCCTGGTCGGCGGGTCTATCGTGGGCGGGCTGCTGCTGCTGGACAAGAAGCTGGCCGACGCCAAGGAGGCCAAGCTGGCCGCCCGTCGCACCCCGACGGAGGTCGACCCGTTCGCGCAGGGTCACCCGGTGCCGCCGCTACCGGGGCAGACCCTCGTGGAGCGTCCCCGGGCCATCGGCGAGGAGCCGGTGACCGTCACGACCACCGCCCGCCCGGCCGGTGAGCCGACCGCAGAGAACGACCCCGACACCCCGGAGGACACCCGTGGCTGAGCCCGACGAGAAGAAGCAGGGCTTCTTCTCCGACCTGTTCGCCCCCGTGGCGGGATTCGGTGTCTCGTTCGGCACCATGTTCCGCAAGGTGGCGACCCAGGAGTACCCGGAGAAGCCCCGCCCGACCCAGCCGCGGTTCCACGGCCGCCACCAGCTCAACCGCCACCCCGACGGGCTGGAGAAGTGCGTCGGCTGCGAGCTCTGCGCCTGGGCCTGCCCCGCCGACGCCATCTACGTCGAGGGCGCAGACAACACCGACGAGGCCCGGTTCTCCCCGGGGGAGCGGTACGGCCGGGTGTACCAGATCAACTACCTGCGGTGCATCTTCTGCGGGCTGTGCATCGAGGCCTGCCCGACGCGCGCGCTGACGATGACCAACGAGTACGAGCTGGCCGACCCCCAGCGGGCCCCGCTGATCTACGAGAAGCACCAGCTGCTGGCACCGCTGAAGGAGGGCATGCTGCCGCCGCCGTTCCCCATGGCCGAGGGCATGGGCGAGCGCGACTACTACCTCGGTCGGGTCACCGGGCCCACGGAGGAGCAGCGGGAGCACGTGCGCGGGCGCGAGTCCGGCGAGTCCCAGGACGAGGTGCCCGAGCAGCCGACCGAGCTCCCGCAGGCGCGGGAGATCCGTGACGTGCACACCCAGGAGGAGGTCGCCCATGAGCGGCGGTGAGGCGGTGCTCTTCTGGGTGCTCGCCCCCGCCACGGTGCTGGCCGCCCTCGGGCTGCTGTTCGCCCGCAAGGCGGTGCACGCGGCCCTGTCGATGGCGCTGGTCATGGTGTCGCTGGGCATCTTCTACGTGGCCCAGCACGCCGAGTTCGTCGGGATCATCCAGATCTTCGTCTACTCCGGCGCCGTGATGATGCTGTTCCTCTTCGTGGTCATGCTCATCGGCGTCGACTCCTCCGACTCCCTCGTGGAGACGCTGCCTGGGCAGCGGATCTGGGGCTGGCTGCTGGCGCTCGGCTTCGTCGGCCTGGCCGCGCTGGCGGTGTCCCGGGTGACCTTCCCGGCCCCCGTGGGGCTGGAGCAGGTGCAGGCCGAGGGCGCGGTCACCGGACTGGCCCGGGAGATCTTCGAGCGGCAGGTGTTCGGCTTCGAGATGCTGGCCGCGCTGCTGGTGATCGCCGTGATGGGTGCGATGGTGCTGGCCCACCGCGAGCAGCTCACGCCGCGCATCACGCAGCGGGAGATGGCCAACGAACGGATCCGGTCCGGCAAGTGGCTGGCCGGCAAGCCGGCCCCCGGCGTCTACGCCCGGCACAACGCCGCCGACACCCCGGCGCTGCTGCCGGACGGCACCCCGGTGGAGGAGTCGGTGCCGCGGGTGCTGGTGGCGCGCGACCAGGTGTCGCCCCCGCAGCCGTACCGGCGGGTCAGCGACGCCGCCTACGACGCCATCGAAGGCCAGGACGCCGACGAGGAGTCCGAGGTGGAGCGCACCTCCAAGGCCCGTCCGGGTGAGATCGAGGAGGGCAGCCGGCGATGAGCCTGGTCTGGTACATCTACCTGGCGACCGTGCTGTTCGCCGTCGGCTCCCTCGTGGTGCTGACCCGGCGCAACACCATCGTGGTCTTCATGGGCGTCGAGCTGATGCTCAACGCCTGCAACCTGGCGCTGGTGACCTTCGCACGCATGCACGGCACCCTCGACGGGCAGGTCTACGCCCTGTTCGTCATGGTCGTCGCCGCCGCGGAGGTCGTCGTCGGACTGGCGATCATCATGTCCATCTTCCGTGCGCGACGCTCGGCCTCGGTCGACGACGCCAACCTGCTGAAGCTGTAAGGAGCAAGCCGCGTGTCCCTGCTTGAGACCTCGGTGAGCCTCGCGCTGTCCGCGCCCGGCGCCGGCCCGGCTGCCGCCGGCGGCGTGGCGTCGGTGGGCTGGCTGCTGATCGCGTTGCCGCTGCTGGGCGCCGCCGTCCTGCTCCTGGGGGGCCGGGCGACCGACCGCTGGGGCCCGCTGCTCGCGGTCGCGCTGTCGTGGGGCAGCTTCGTCGTCGGGGCCGCCATCACCGTCCAGCTGGTCGGGCACGCCCCCGAGGAGCGGGCGCTGCAGCTACCGCTGTGGGACTGGATGAGCGTCGGCTCGATCGACATGTCGGCCGGGCTGCTCATCGACCCGCTGTCGATGGCGTTCGTGCTGCTCATCACCTTCGTCGGCTCGCTGATCCACGTCTACTCGCTGGGCTACATGGAGCACGACCCCGACCGGCGCCGGTTCTTCGCCTACCTGAACCTGTTCGTGGCGGCGATGCTGATCCTGGTGCTCGCCGACTCCTACGTGCTGCTCTTCGTCGGCTGGGAGGGCGTCGGCCTGGCCTCCTACCTGCTGATCGGCTTCTGGAACCACAACCCCGCGTACGCGACGGCGGCCAACAAGGCCTTCATCGTCAACCGGATCGGTGACTTCGGCCTGATCATCGCGATGGCGCTGATGGTCGCCCACCTGGGCGCGCTGGACTACGCCACGGTCCACGGCCAGGCCGGCAACCTGTCCGGCGGCACGCTGACCGCGATCGGGCTGCTGCTGCTGCTGGGCGCCTGCGGCAAGTCCGCCCAGTTCCCGCTGCAGAGCTGGCTCGGCGACGCCATGGCCGGCCCGACGCCCGTCTCGGCCCTCATCCACGCCGCGACCATGGTCACCGCCGGCGTGTACCTGGTCGCCCGCAGCCAGGCCATCTACGACCTGACCCCGGACGCCCGGCTCGCGGTGGCCGTCGTCGGCGCGGTCACCCTCCTCTACGGGGCGATCGTCGGCTGCGCCAAGGACGACATCAAGAAGGCGCTGGCCGCCTCGACCATGTCCCAGATCGGCTACATGATGCTGGCGGTCGGGCTGGGCCCGCTCGGCTACGCCTACGCGATCTTCCACCTGCTCACCCACGGCTTCTTCAAGGCCGGGATGTTCCTCGGTGCCGGCTCGGTGATGCACGGGATGGACGACCGGGTCGACATGCGCCGGTTCGGGGCGCTGTCGGGCACGATGCGGATCACCTGGCTGACCTTCGGGGCCGGCTGGCTGGCGATCATCGGCTTCCCGTTCTTCTCCGGCTGGTGGTCCAAGGACCACATCATCGAGGCCGCCTTCTCCGCCGAGGGCTGGCAGGGCTGGGTGTTCGGCAGCGTGGCGCTGCTGGGCGCCGGGATCACCGCCTTCTACATGTCGCGGCTGTTCTTCATGACCTTCCACGGCAAGGCCCGGTGGCACGACGACGCCCACCCGCACGAGTCACCGCTGACGATGACCGTCCCGATGGTCGTGCTCGCCGTCGGCTCGGTGCTGCTCGGTGTGCTCCTCTACCCGACAGGGGTGCTCACCTCCTGGCTGGACCCGGTCTTCGGGCACGTGGAGGGCGCCGAGCCGGCGATCCCGCTGCTGGCGATCCAGCTGTCGGTGTTCGTGCTGATGGTCGCCGGTGTCGCGCTGGCCTGGTGGATGTACTGGCGCGACGAGGTGCCGGTGACCGCCCCGGCCGGGTCGGTCGCGACCCGCGCGGCCCGCCGCGACCTGTTCCAGGACGACGCCAACGAGGTGTTCGTCCGGGTCCCCGGTGAGGCGGTGATGACCGGCCTGGTCACTGGTGAGCGCGACGTGGTCCACGGCGGGCTCGTCGGCGGCACCGTCCGCAGCGTCAGCGGCCTGTCCTCCCTGCTGCGGCGCACCCAGTCCGGGTTCGTGCGCAGCTACGCCATGACGATGCTGGCTGGCGTCGTCGCCGTCCTCGGTGCCATGTGGGTGATGCAGTGATGACCGACTTCCCGTGGTTGACGACCCTGCTGCTGGTGCCGGTGGTCGGCGCCGCCGTGGTCGCCCTGCTCCCCCGGGGGTTCGCCCGGGCGAGGGAGGTCGCACTTGGTTTCTCGCTGCTGACGCTGCTGGTGGCCTTCGGCACGCTCGGGTCGTTCGCCGGTTCCGAGGGCGGCTTCCAGCTCACCGAGACCTACCCCTGGATCCCGCAGTTCGGGGTCTCCTTCGCCCTCGGCGTGGACGGCCTGGGCATGGCGATGATCCTGCTGGGCACGATCCTGGTGCCCGTCTGCCTGGTGGCAGCCTGGGAGGACGTGCCGGCCGCCGGCCGCCGACAGCAGTCCTACTTCGCCTGGATGCTGCTGCTCGAGGCGTTCATGGTCGGCGTGTTCGCGGCCACCGACGTGTTCCTGTTCTACGTCTTCTTCGAGGCCATGCTGGTCCCGGTCTACTTCCTGATCGGCCAGTTCGGCGGTCCGGACCGCGCCCGCGCGGCGATGACCTTCCTGCTGTACTCGCTGGCCGGCGGGCTGATCATGCTGGTCGCCGTCATCGCCCTGTACCTGCAGGGCCCCGGCGGCAGCGACGGCTTCCTGCTGGAGCGGCTCACCGGCCTGCAGATCGGCGGCACCACCGAGGCGCTGCTCTTCCTCGGCTTCTTCATCGCCTTCGCGATCAAGGCCCCGTTGTGGCCGGTGCACACCTGGCTGCCGCTCGCGGCCAGCGAGTCCCGACCCGCGACGGCGGTGCTGCTGGTCGGCGTGCTGGACAAGGTGGGCACCTTCGGCATGCTCCGGTTCTGCCTGCGGCTGTTCCCGGAGGCGAGCCAGTGGGCCACCCCGGTGGTGATCACGCTCGCGGTGATCTCGGTGCTCTACGGTGCCGTGCTGGCGGTCGGGCAGACCGACATGCTGCGGCTGATCGCCTACACCTCGGTGAGCCACTTCGGCTTCATCATCCTGGGCATCTTCGCGATGACGCAGGTGAGCGGGACCGGCGCGTCGCTGTACATGGTCAACCACGGCTTCACCACGGCCGCGCTGTTCCTCATCGCCGGGATGCTCATCGCCCGCGGCGGCTCCCGGGAGATCGCCGCCTACGGCGGCTGGCAGCGGGTCACGCCCGTCATCGCCGGCTCGCTGCTGGTGGCCGGGCTGTCCGGGCTGTCGCTGCCGGGGCTGAACTCGTTCGTGTCCGAGTTCATGGTCATCGTCGGCTCGTTCCAGCGCTACCCGGTCGCGGCGGTGATCGCCGCCCTGGGTGTGATCCTGGCCGCCGTCTACATCCTGCTCTGGTACAAGAAGGTCGCCACCGGGCCACTGCCGGAGGCCCACCCTGCCGGCGCGGCCACCGCCCGGGACATGTCGATGCGGGAGAAGGTCGTGGTCGCCCCGCTGATCGCCGCCTTCCTGGCGCTCGGCTTCTACCCCAGGCCGGTGATCGACCTGCTCGAGCCGGCGATCCAGTCAACGCTGCAGGAGGTCGGGGTGTCCGAACCGGTGCCCGCCGCCGAGGGGAGTGACCGCTGATGACGTTCACCGCACCGGAGATCGACTACCTGGCGCTGCTGCCGCTGATCATCGTCATCGTGGGTGGCCTGGTCGGCTGCACCCTGGAGGGCGTGCTGCACCGGACCCGCCGGTACGGCGTGCAGCTGCCGGTGGCCGTGGGCACCCTGCTCGCGGCGCTGGTCGCGCTGGCGACCGTGAGCACCGACCGCACCGGCACCACGGCAGCCGGCGCGGTGGCCATCGACGGGCCCGCGCTGCTGGTGCAGGGCCTGGTGCTGGTGCTGGCGATCGTCGGGCTGCTGGTGATGAGCGAGCGGCTCGGCGGCTCCCAGCCGGACGCGTTCACCCAGGCCGGCATGTCCGTGCCCGGATCGGCGGACGAGGCCGAGGCGACCCGGCTGGGCGCCACCACCACCGAGGTGTACCCGCTGACGCTGTTCTCGGTCGCGGGCATGCTGCTGTTTCCCGCGGCCAACGACCTGCTGGTGATGTTCATCGCCCTGGAGGTGCTGTCGCTGCCGCTGTACGTCCTGTGCGGCCTGGCGCGCCGGCGGCGGCTGCTGTCGCAGGAGGCGTCGCTGAAGTACTTCCTGCTCGGGGCGTTCTCCAGCGCCTTCTTCCTGTTCGGCGTCACGCTGCTGTACGGCTACGCCGGCTCGATGCGGCTGGACGCCATCGCCGAGGCGGTCAGCACCCGCGCCGGGATGGACGGGCTGCTGGTGCCGGGTGTGCTGCTGCTCGCGGTCGGGCTGCTGTTCAAGGTCAGCGCCGTGCCGTTCCACGCCTGGACGCCGGACGTCTACCAGGGCGCCCCCACCCCGGTGACCGGCTTCATGGCGGCCTGCACCAAGGTGGCGGCCTTCGGCGCCGCGCTGCGGGTGTTCTACGTCGCGGTCGAGGGCGCCCGGCTGGAGTGGCAGCCGGTCGTGGCGGCCGTCGCCGTGCTGACCATGGTGGTGGGCGCGGTCATGGCGGTCACCCAGACCGACGTCAAGCGGATCCTGGCCTACTCCTCCATCGCCCACGCCGGCTTCATCCTGGTCGGGGTGCTCGCCATGGACGCGGCCGGCATCTCCAGCACCGTCTTCTACCTGGCCGCCTACGGCTTCATGACCATCCCCGCGTTCGCGCTGATCAGCCTGGTGCGCTCGGGCGGTACCGAGGCCACCCACGTGAGCCAGTGGGCCGGGCTGGCCCAGCGCAGCCCGTGGGTCGCAGCAGGCTTCTCCTTCCTGCTGCTCGCCTTCGCGGGCATCCCGCTGACCTCCGGCTTCACCGGCAAGTTCGCCGTGTTCTCGGCCGCGGTCGCGACCGGTGGCTGGTGGCTGGTGGTCGTCGGCGTGCTCGCCAGCGCCGTCACCGCCTACATCTACGTGCGACTCATCGTCGCGATGTACTTCGGTGACCAGCCCGGTGACACGGTCGTGGTGACGCCGTCCGCGCTGACCACCTTCGCGGTGGTGACCGGTGTGGTGGTGACGCTGGGGCTGGGCGTCCTGCCCGCCCCGATGCTGGAGCTCGCCCAGAGCGCCACCCAGTTCGTCCGGTGATCCGCTCCCGCCCGGCCACCGGCCTGCCGGAGATCGACGCGGGCCTGGAGGCCCGGCTGGCGGACGGGCTGGCCGCGGTCGACGCCCGGCTACGGGAGGTCGTGGACCACGACGACCCGTTCATCGCCGAGGCCGGCGGCTACCTCGTCAACGCCGGCGGCAAGCGGTTCCGGCCGCTGCTGACGCTGCTGTGCGCCGAGGCCGCCGGGGACGCCGACGACCGCGTCGTCGAGGCGGCGGTCGGGGTGGAGCTGACCCACCTGGCCTCGCTCTACCACGACGACGTCATGGATGACGCCGAGCTGCGGCGCGGGGTGGCGAGCGCAAACGTGCGCTACGGCAACTCCACCGCGATCCTCGTCGGCGACCTGCTCTTCGGCACCGCCTCGCGGGTGATCGCCGAGCTGGGCGCGGAGGCGGTCCGGATCCAGGCCGAGACCTTCGTGCGGCTGTGCGCCGGGCAGATCCGTGACGAGCGCGGCCCGGCCGAGGGGCAGGACCCGGTCGCCTCCTACCTGCAGGTCCTCGCGGACAAGACCGGTGCCCTCATCGCCACGGCCGCGCGCTACGGCGCCCTGCTCGGCGGCGGGGACGAGGCGGCCGTGGCCACGCTGACCGACTTCGGCGAGCGGCTCGGCGTGGTGTTCCAGCTCGCCGACGACCTGCTCGACGTGGCCAGCGAGTCCGGCGACTCCGGCAAGACCCCCGGCACCGACCTGCGCGAGGGCAAGGCCACGCTGCCGGTGCTCTACGCCCGCAGCTCCCAGGACCCCGAGGACGCCCGGCTGCGCGAGCTGCTCGCGGGGCCGGTCGCGGCCGAGGACGTGCCGGAAGCGCTGGCGCTGCTGCGCGAGCACCCTGCCATGGCGCAAGCCCGGCAGCGCACCGTCGAGCTGGCCCAGGAGGCCCGCGGCCTGCTGGCCTCGCTTCCGCCGGGTCCGGCGGTCGACGCGCTGGACCGCCTCGTGGAGGGCGTCGCGCTGCGCTCCGCCTGAGCCACCACGGCGGTGCTGCCCCATACGCTCCTGCCATGGAGTCGCCGATCGACCGCTACCTGCGCTCGCTGCATGACGACATCGCCGGTCTGCGCGACGGTGTCCCGTACACCGTCGGGCCCCCCGGGACGCAGATCGACCCGGACGACTTCGGGATCTGCCTGGCCACCGTGGACGGTCACGTCTACGAGGTGGGGACGACCAGCAAGCTGTTCTCGCTGCAGTCCATCTCCAAGGCGCTCAGCTACGGCCTGGCGCTGGCGGACCTGGGCGCGGCCGCCGTGGACGAGAAGGTGGACGTGGAGCCGTCCGGCGACCCGTTCAACGAGATCTCGCTGGCCCCCGGCACCGGCCGCCCGGCCAACCCGATGATCAACACCGGCGCCCTGGCCGTCGTCTCGCTCATCAAGGGGTCCGGCGGGCGGTCGGCGATCCGGCGGATCGTGGACACCTACTCTGCCTTCGCCGGCCGCGACCTCGCCGTGGACGACCGGGTCCACGCCGCCGAGATGCGCAACAGTGACCGCAACCACGCGCTGGCCTACCTGCTGAAGTCGTTCGGCATCATCGAGCGGGACCCGACGGCCACGCTGTCCACCTACCTGCAGCAGTGCAGCGTTCAGGTCACCTGTCGGGACTTGTCGATCATGGCCGCGACCCTGGCCAACTGGGGGACCAACCCGCTGACCGGGGCCGAGGCCCTCGACCTGGAGGCGGTCAAGCGGGTGCTCTCGGTGATGATGACCTCAGGCATGTACGACGACGCCGGGGCCTGGGCCAGCAACGTGGGGATGCCGGCCAAGTCCGGGGTCGGCGGCGGCACCCTCGCCGTGCTGCCCGGCCAGGCCGGCGTGGCGGTGTTCTCCCCGCCGCTGGACGCCCACGGAGGCAGCGTCCGCGGCACCGCCACCTGCGAGCGGCTCTCGCTCGACATGGAGATGCACTTCGTGCAGTCCGCGCGCGCCGGGCGCTCGGCCGTGCACTCCCAGTACTCGGTCACCGATGCCCCCTCCCGCATCCGGCGCGGCGCCGAGGCGACCGCGCTGCTGCACGAGCACGGCCACCGGGCCCGTGTCGTCGAGCTCAGCGGGGACCTGCTCTTCGCCGGCGCAGAGTCCATGGTCCGGGAGGTCAGCGCCCTGCAGGACGACGTTGAGCTCGTCGTGCTGGACCTCAGGCGCGTCGACGAGGTGAGCCGGTACGCCGTCACCATGCTGGGTCAGCTCGCCGAGCAGCTCAGCGGCGCGGGCCGGCAGCTGCTGCTGGTGGACCGAGCCGGCCTGCTGGACGGTGTCGCCACACCGGAGGAGGTGCCGGCGTTCGACACCCGGGCCGCCGCCGTCGAGTACTGCGAGGACGTGCTGCTGGCCCGCCACGGCGGCCACCTGGAGCGTCCGGCCGTCGTGCCCCCGGCTGCCTCCCCCGCGCTGTCCCCGCTGAGCCCGGAGGACACCGCCGCGTTGACCGCCCGGATGGAGCTGCGCCGCTACGCCGACGGGGACATCGTCCGCCGCGTCGGCCAGCGCTTCGGCGGTGTCTACTTCATCGTCTCCGGCAAGATCAACACCATCACCACCGACCCGCAGGGCCGTCGGGTCCAGCTGAGCACGCTGCGAGCCGGCATGACCTTCGGGGAGCTCGCCCTGGGCAGCGAGGACCGGCAGGAGACCACCGAGAAGGCACAGGGCCCGGTCGAGCTGATGGTGCTCACGGCGGAGGCCATCGAGGGGCTGCAGCAGGAGGACCCGCGGCTGGCGGTGGAGCTGTGGCGAGCGCTGACCCGCGATGCCTACACCCGGGTGGACCAGTACCTGCGGGAGGTCGCCGTCCGGATCCGGGACTGACGCGCCCCGAGCACCAGGGAGCGGCTGGCCTCAGCCGGGCAGGTCCCGGCTCCCGAGCCGACCCGCCACTACAGTGACGAACGCACCATCCGCCCGACGCCCGCGACCCGAGGAGGCCCAGTGGACTTCGTCGACTTCCTGGTGCGGCGCAGCGACGACATGCTGGAGCTGGGGCTGGGCCACGCCGGCGTCGTCGGCCTGTCGGTGCTGCTGGCCACCGTGCTGGGTGTCTCGCTCGGGGTGGCCAGCTACCAGCGAGAACGGGCACGGGAAGCGGTGTTGGCCGTGACCGGCGCCTTCCTGACCATCCCCTCCTTCGCCCTGTTCATCCTGCTGCTGGGCCCGCTCGGGCTGGGGACGGCACCGGTGGTGGTGGCGCTGACCATGTACGGCCTGATGCCGGTCGTGCGCAACACCATCACCGGCCTGCGGGAGGTCGACCCGGCGGTCGTGGAGTCCGCGCAGGGCATGGGGCTGAGCCGGCGGCAACGCCTGCTGCGCATCGAGCTGCCGCTGGCCTGGCCGGTGATCATCACCGGGGTCCGGGTCAGCACGCTCGTCCTGCTGGGCATCGCAGCCATCGGAGCCATCGTGAACGGGCCCGGCTACGGCGAGCTCATCTTCACCGGCCTGGCCCGCGTCGGCACTCCGGTGGCCGTCGACCTGGTGCTGGCGGGCACCCTCGGCGTGATCGTCCTGGCCGTGCTGTTCGACCTGCTGTTCTACGCCGTGCGCCGGCTCACGACCTCAGAAGGGATCCGATGACCAGTCCGAGCGTCGACTCCACCTCCAGCGACCGGGTGATGATCCACCTGGACCAGCTCAGCAAGCGGTTCCCGGGCCAGCATGACAACGCCGTCGACGAGCTGACCATGGACGTCCGGGAGGGCGAGATCGTGGTCCTGGTCGGGCCCTCCGGCTGTGGCAAGACGACCACGATGAAGATGATCAACCGCATCATCGAGCCCACGTCCGGGCGCATCGTCCTGGATGGCGAGGACGTCACCAGGACCGACCCCGACCAGCTCCGCCGGCGCATCGGCTACGTCATCCAGCAGGTCGGCCTGTTCCCGCACCTGACCGTCGGGGACAACATCGCCACGGTCCCCACGCTGCTCGGGTGGAGCCGTGACCGCACCAGGGAGCGCGTGGACGAGCTGCTGAGCATGGTGAACATGCCCCCCGAGTCGTTCCGCGACCGCTACCCCAAGCAGCTCTCCGGTGGTCAGCAGCAGCGCATCGGGGTGGCCCGCGCGCTCGGCGGCGACCCCGCGGTGATGCTGATGGACGAGCCGTTCGGTGCCATCGACCCGATCACCCGCGACCGGCTGCAGAACGAGTTCCTGCGGCTGCAGTCCGAGGTACGCAAGACCATCGTCTTCGTCACCCACGACATCGACGAGGCGATCAAGATGGGAGACCGCATCGCGATCCTGCAGGAGGGCTCCCGGATCGCCCAGTACGACACCCCCGAGCAGATCCTGACGCACCCCGCCAACGAGTTCGTCGCCAGCTTCATCGGCCGCGGGGCGTCGCTGAAGCGGCTGAACCTCAGCCGGGTCGCCGACATCGAGCTCAGCCCGTGGCCCACGGTCGGAGTGGACGCGTCCCCCGAGGAGGCGCTGCAGGCGCTGCGTGCCACCCACCACAGCGCCGTGCTGGTGCTGGACGAGAGCGGACGGCCCCGGCGCTGGGTCGGGGCCGAGGACGTCCGGCACGCCGGCGGGCGCCCGCTGGATCAGGTCGGGCTCCCGCCGGAGCCGGTCGTGGAGCCGGAGGTCACGCTGAGCGACGCGCTGAACGAGCTGCTCACCGCCCGGTACAGCGTCACGATCGTGGTGAACCGCCAGGGCGCCTTCCAGGGCGTCGTGGACATCGACCAGATCACCGACGCGGTCCGGACCATGCGTCGGACCGCCGTCAGCAGGGCCCGCGCCGGACTGGACGAGAACCCGTGAGTGCCCCCACCTCCGACGACACGACCACGCAGCCGGCCGTGACCGAGGAGTACCACGCCGGCCACCGGCGCAGCCTGGCCGGCTATCTGGTCATGCCCGGTGTGCTGGCGCTGGCCTGCCTGGTGCTCTACGTCTACGTCTCCCAGCAGGAGCTGGACTCGATCGAGGCGCGCTCGCTCAACGCCGCCACCCTGACGGGTGCGTTGTGGGAGCACGTCCAGCTCACCGCCGTCTCCACCGTGCTGACCCTGCTGATCGCGGTGCCGCTGGGCATCGTGTTCACCCGGCCGTTCACCCGTCCCATCCGGTCCTACCTGATCACGCTGCTCACGCTGGGTCAGGCGGTCCCGACCATCGCCGTGCTCGTGCTGCTGGCAGTGGTCTTCCTCTTCCTCGGGTTCTGGGCGGCGATCGTCGGGCTGGTCCTCTACGCGATCATCCCGGTCCTGCTCAACACCATGGTCGGTCTGGAGCAGGTCGACAAGGCGGTGCTGGAGGCCGGCCGGGGCATGGGCATGGCCAGGTTCACCGTCCTGCGGCGACTGGAGCTGCCGCTGGCGGTCCCGGTGATCCTGGCGGGGGTCCGCACCGCGCTGGTCATCAACGTGGGCACCGCCACGCTGGTGACCTACATCAACGCCGGCGGCCTGGGTGACGTCATCGTCGCCGGACTGTCCACCAACCGAGTCACCATCCAGATCGTGGGCGCCGCGTTGACCGCCGTGCTCGCGCTGTTGATCGACTACCTGGCCGGCATCGCCGAGGACCTGCTGCGACCCCGGGGGCTGTGAGCCGCGACCGGGGTGCGGCCCCTTCCATCACGACGACACGACACAGAGGAGATGAGGAGATGCAGACACCACGGATGCGTGGCCTGGTCACGGCCGGGGCGGGGCTGGCGCTGCTGCTCACCGGCTGCGGCGGTGATGGTGGTGGCGGCGGCGAGGACGAGGGAGCACTCGCCGGAGCCGAGCTCACCGTCGGTTCCAAGGAGTTCACCGAGTCCATCCTGCTGGGGCACATCACCGCCGTGGCGCTGGAGGACGCCGGCGCTACTGTCGAGGACCAGACCGGGATCTCCGGGAGCGCCACCGTCCGGCAGGCGTTGGAGCGGGACGAGATCGACATGTACTGGGACTACACCGGCACCGGCTGGGTGAACATCCTGGGGAACACCACCGAGGACGTCCCTGAGGACCTCTACACGGCGGTGAAGGAGGCGGACGCGGAGAACGGGATCGCCTGGCTGGAGCCGGCGCCGTTCGAGAACACCTACCGCATCGCGGTGAAGGAGAGCTTCGGCGCCGAGCACGGACTGACGACCATGTCCGACGCGGCAGCCTTCATCCAGGAGAACCCCGACCAGGGTGCGGTGTGCGCGGCCAGCGAGTTCATCCAGCGCGACGACGGGCTGCCGGGCCTCGAGGAGGCCTACGGCTTCGAGTTCAGCAACGTGGTCGAGCTGGACCTGAACCTGGTCTACACCCAGGTCGGCGAGGACTGCCAGTTCGGTGAGGTGTTCTCCACCGACGCCCGGATCGTGGCCAACGAGCTGCGGGTCCTGGAGGACGACCAGTCCTTCTTCGTCGAGTACCAGGGCGCGGCGACGCTGCGCCAGGAGACCCTCGACGAGTACCCGAAGATCGAGGAGATCATGGCCCCGATCAGCGAGGCGCTGACTAACGAGACCATGATCGAGCTGAACGGCCGGGTCGACCTCGATGGCGAGCAGCCCCGGGACGTGGCCGAGGAGTGGCTCGAGGAGCAGGGCCTGGTCGGCTGACCGCGCCGGTCGGGAGGTCGTCCGCCGCTGGCCTCCCGACCGCTCGGCTCAGGCCTCGGGCCACCGGCCCACGGTCCGCTGGGCGTCCACGCCCGGCAACGCCTCGGTGAACATCCGGAAGTACGCCAACGCCTCCCGGGTGGGGATCGGCGGATCCAGCCGGCCGGCTTCCTGCCGCAGCTCCTGCTCGGTGACGGCCGCCTCGAAGTGGGCCCGGAGCACCTCGTTCATCCCGGTCCCTTGCCCGAACTGCTCCTTGGGCCGCCAGAGGACCTCGTCGGGCACCCAGCCGTCGAAGGTCCGCCGCAGCAGCCACTTGGCCGGCCGGTCAGGGCCGGTGAGCTTCCACGCCGGCGGCAGCGCCAGCGCGAGCTCGACCACGTCCAGGTCCAGGAAGGGCAGGCGGGGCTCCAGCCCGTGCGCGGCGGCTACCCGGTCGACCCGCTGCAGCCCGCCGATGTGCATCCCCTCGATGGTCGCGACCAGGTCCTCGTGCAGTGCCTCCCCGGTGTCGTGCCGGCCGTAGTGCGTGTAGCCGGCGAACAGCTCGTCGGCCCCCTCCCCGGCGAGCACCACTCGCACGTGCTCCTGCGCCAGCCGGGAGACCAGGTAGTTGGGGACGGCGCTGTGCACCAGGGTGGGCTCGAAGGACTCCAGCTCGGCGATCACCTGGGGAACCAGCGCGATGGCGTCCTCGGCGGTGTACACCAGCTCGTGGTGCGCCGTGCCCACGTGCTCGGCGACCCGGCGCGCGGCCGCGAGGTCGCTGCTGCCCTCCAGCCCGACCGCGAAGGTCGGCAGTGTCGGCCGCCCCTGCTCGGCGGCCAGCCGGGCCGCGACCGCGGTGACGATGCTGGAGTCAACGCCCCCGGACAGCAGGATGCCCACCGGCACGTCGACGTCCAGGTGGCGCTGGACGGCACGCACGAGGGTCTCGCGGAGGGCGTCGAAGACCCAGGCCGGCGGCTCCTCGTGCGGCGCGCGGCTCTTGAGGAGCACCGGGGCCCCGCCGGGGGCTGCCGGCCCGGCCACGAGCCCGTCCTCGGGCGTCCACGCGTGGCCGGGTGGGAACGGCTCCGCCGCGCTGCGCCAGTCCTCGTCGAACGCCTTCAGCTCCGAGGCGAACAGCACGGTCCCGTCGCGGCGGGCCCAGTACAGGGGGACGATCCCCAGCACGTCGCGCGCCACGGCGAAGCGCCCGTCCGCCCCCGCCACCACGAGCGCAAACGTCCCCCAGAGCCGCTCGAAGGCCGACACTCCGAGGTCCTCGAAGAGGTGAAGCGCTGCTTCCATGTCGGAACGGGTCCGGAACCGGTCGGCGCCCAGCTCCTGCCGGATCCGGCGGTGGTTGTAAATCTCGCCGTCACCGACCAGCCAGAGGTCGCCCGCGCCCCCGGAGACCGGCTGGCCGCCGGTCTCGAGGTCCACGATGGCCAGGTGTTGGGAGCCCAGCCAGGCCTCGCCCACCTGCCTGGTCCCCGAGCCGTCCGGGCCGCGGTGGGCCAACCGCTGCAACATCCGCTCCCCGACGGCAGAGTCGAACGGACCGTAGGCCGCGACTATCCCTGACATCCTCCACCCTCCTGGTCGGTCGGTCTTTGCTCACCGTACGCGCTACGGCGACCCACGACCTGGCGGCCAGGACGACAGCGAGCGGGGTGGACGGCACCCGTCCACCCCGCTCACCGGACCGGCCCGCGGGCCGTGGCCGCCGCTACTGCGGGACCACGTGGATGACCCCGGGCCGCGGCTGGCCGTCGCCCAGGTAGGGGAACTGGCTGACGACCGTGTCGGGCGAGGCGCCGGTGACCTCCCCGGGGTGCTGCACGGCCACCAGCACCGACAGCCCGGTCGGGTCGATGACCGGCCCGCAGGTCTCCGCGCCGACCGGGACGGCGAGGAACTGCTGCAGGTTGCCGCGCTGGTCGCCGTCGACGGGCATCATGAACAGCCCGTCGTTGTAGCCCAGCGTGCCCGGCTGGCCGTCGGTGGAGATCCACAGGTTGCCCTCGCGGTCGAACGCCACGTTGTCGGGGCAGGAGATGGGCGACACGTCCGACTTGTCGAACCCCGCGTAGTACGTCGTCGGGTCCTCCGGGTCGCCGCAGACCAGCACGATGTTCCACCCGAAGGTCCGGCTGGCGTGGTCGCCACCGTCGGGGTCGATCTCGATGACGTGACCGAACCGGTTGTTGGCCCGAGGGTTGGCCTCGTCGATCTCCCCGGGCGTGCGGCGGGTGTTGTTGGTCAGCGCCGCGTAGACCCGGCCGTTGGCCGGGTTGGGCTCGACGTCCTCGGGCCGGTCCATCTTGGTGGCGCCCACGGTGTCGGCGGCCAGCCGGGTCCAGACCAGCACCTCGGCCACGGTGAAGCCGGGCACCTGCGAGCGCCCGTCGAGCACCAGCGGCAGCCACTCGCCGGTGCCGTCGTAGACGCCGTCCTCGAAGCCGTCCCCGGTGAAGCGGGCGACGTAGAGGTCGCCCTCGGCGAGCAGCTGCAGGTTGTGCCGCCGGGCGGCCGCGCTGTTCCCACGGCGCATCGACTGGGCGGAGACGAACTTGTACAGGTAGTCATAGCGCTCGTCGTCGCCCATGTAGGCGACCGCCCGGCCGTCGGCGGCCAGCGCCACGGTCGCGCCCTCATGCTTGAACCGGCCCAGCGCGGTGTGCTTCACCGGCGCCGAGGTCGGGTCCTCCGGGTCCACCTCCACGATCCAGCCGTGCCGGTTCACCTCGTTGGGCTCCTCGGCCACCAGGAACCGGCTGTCGGCACGCTCCCAGCCACGGCCGCCGCCGGTGATCCCGTAGCGGCGGAGCCGGCCGTCGGGGTCGGCGGCGCCGGTGGCGTTGAAGTACTGGTGGAAGTTCTCCTCACCGGAGAGCACCGTGCCCCACGGCGTGGTGCCGCCGGCGCAGTTGTTGAGGGTGCCCAGCACCACGGTGCCGGTCGGGTCGGCGCTGGTGCGCAGGTGCTCCGATCCCGCGGCCGGGCCGTCGAGCCGCAGCTCGGTGTGGGTGTGGATGCGGCGGTTGCGGCGTCCGGCCGGGTCGACCCGCCACGCCCGCCGGGCGCCCTGCCGGCGCACCTCGACGACGCTCATCCCGTGGGCGGCCATGATGATCTCGAGCTGCTCGATGCTGAGCCCGGCCGCGTCGGTGTAGTCGCGGAACATCAGGTTGTCGTTGGTGTACTCGTGGTTCACCACCATGACCGCCTTGGCGCCCGCGGCGTTGCCCGCCCCGAGGACGGCGACGTAGTCGCAGTTGTACCCGAACTGCTGCCGCTGCGCCTCGGGCGTCTGGGCGTCGAAGTCGAACGCGGGCGCCCCCGGCAGCACCGGGTCGCCCCAACTGGCGACCGGCTCCCACCGGTATCCCTCCGGCACGGTGACCGCGTCGACGGTGGAGGGGACCGGGTCGATGGCGGTGAACCCGTGGCTGCCGGCGTGGGTGGGCCGCGCCGCGGCGGGGGTGGCCTGCCCCCAGCTCGCCAGGCCGACGACCGCGGCGCCCAGCGCACCGGCCCGGACCACCGAGCGTCGGGAGATCCCCTCGGCGAGCACGTCACCGAAGTATCGGTTGCCGGAGGTGTTGGGGACCGGCTGCGCGCACTGGTCGCCGCAGCGGAAGTGGCAGGTCTGGGCGCTGCGGCCGCCGGGGTGGGTGGGCAGCAGCGGCAGCAGTCGGCGCACGGGTGTCGCGGTCACGGTCACGTCCTTCAGGTCTGGCCGGGAAAGGTCGGGTTCACGGTGGCGTGGGCAGGCGAGCACCGTCCGAACCCGGCGTGACACGGTGAGGACGGGTCGGTGACGGCCGGTTGACGAGCCGGTCTGCGGTTGGTCAAGACGGGCGTTCCGGCGCCACGGCGGCGGACCGTCGGCCAGGTCTAGACTGCGGCGGCGTGAGCAGCCCGTCACTCGTCCGCTCGCCCCGCCGGGTCACGGCCGGGGTGCTGGTGATGGTGCCGTTCGCCGTGGTGCTGCTCGCCGGGGTGCTCCCACAGCCGGAGCAGGTCCCGGTGCACTGGGCGCCCGGAGGGGTCGACCGGCTCGCGTCCGCCGCAGGCTCCCACGGTGTCGCGCTCGCCGTCGCGGGCCTGGCCGCGGTCGCGGCCGCGGTGGTCGCGGTGCTGGCGGTGGCGTTGCCGCCGGGTTGGGGGCGGTGGGCACTGACGGCGCTCGCCGCCGTGGCCGGGTCCGCGGCGGCCTGGGCGGTGCAGG
>NZ_WIQI01000054.1 GCF_009602535.1 Ornithinicoccus halotolerans
GCGTGGCGCCGACGTCCCGCTCGAACCGCCGGGACGGCCGTGCTCGGCGCGGCCTGGCCGCGGGCGACGCCCAGCAGCGACCGGCCGCGCTCGACGACCTGGCCGACCTGCTGCTGCAGGTCCTGGGTGGCCGGCTGGCTACGGACGCGGGAGACCAGGCCCTCACCGCGGCCGACCAGCTGCTGGTAGTCGCGCTGGGCGCGGGCCACGCCGGCATCCAGCCGGCCGCGGGCCTGCTCCGGCGCGGACTCGGGGTGGCGGGAGAGCCGCAGCAGCTCCTCACCGGTGGCGCGGGCGCGCTCGACGACCATGTCGGTCAGGCCGACGGCGGCGTACCAGGGCGCCGGGCCGCCGAGGCGGCGCCCGGCCTCACCGGTCAGCTGGCCGGCCTGCCGGGTCAGATCGGTGCCGAGGTGCTCGGCGCGCTTGCGCAGGCTGCTGATCATGGCTGTCCTCCTAGGACGAGGGGGTGGTTCGAGAGCTCTCGGTCGGGTGAGCGGGGTCCGCGGCGACGGCGGTGCGGTCGGGGCCGTCACCGTCCTCGTGGTCGCCGACGAACGACTGGTACACGTCCAGCAGCACCCGCCGCTGCCGGTCGGTGAGCCGCGGGTCGGCCAGGATCGCCAGCGTGACGTCGTGCGGCCTGGTGCCCGCGTGGTTGCCGGGATCCTCCTCGAGGATCCCGGCGCGCACGTACAGCTGCTCGGCCGAGATCCGCAGCCCCTTGGCGATCTGCTGCAGGATGTCGGCGCTCGGTCGCCGCAGACCGCGCTCGATCTGCGACAAGTACGGGTTGCTGATCCCTGCTGCCTGCGCCGCCTGGCGCAGCGACAGCTGGGCCGCCTCGCGCTGCTCGCGCAGGTAGCGGCCCAGGTCCGGCACGGGAAGCTTGCTCACGCCCCCAGTGTGCTTGCATCTGCTAGCGGCTGGCAAATCCCGCTAGCGCCGGCGGTGAACAACTCAGCACTCACGCGCGTTGCTCACGCCTGCTGGCCGCTACCGCGTGACCAACTCAACACTCACCCGTGCTGCTCACCCAGGGCACCTCAGCGGCCGGCGACCTGAAGCAGCTCGCGCGCGTCGGTGGTGCTCATCGGCGGTCGCTGCAGCAACCTGGCCAGCTCCGCGGCACGGGAGACCAGCTCGGCGTTGTGCTGCACCGGGCGCCGACGAGCGAGCATCAGGTTGTCCTCCATGCCGACGCGCAGGTGACCGCCTGCGGCGAGCGCAGCCGCGGCGATCGGCAGGTGGGTGCGGCCGATACCGGTGGCCGACCAGCTGGTGACTTCCTCCGGCAGCGCCGCGACCCCGGCGAGCAGCGCCTGCGGTGTGCCTGGCATGCCGCCGGGCACGCCGGTGACGAAGTCGACGTGGACGCGCCCGCCGTAGGGCAGCCCGTGCTCGTCCAGCAGCCGCCGCAGCGAGGCGACGTGCCCGAGGTCGAACAGCTCGAACTCCGGCACCACCTGCCGCTCGCGCGCCTCCCGGTAGAGCCGGCTCATGAACGGGTAGGGGTTGAGGAACACCTCGTCACCGAAGTTCACCGACCCGCAGGTCAGGCTGCAGGAGTCCGGCTCGGCCTCCAGCACCCGCAGCCGGTCCTCGAGCGGGTCGTGCACCGAGCCGCCCGTCGACAGCTGCACGACCAGGTCGGTGGCCTCCCGCAGCGCGGCCACGGTCTCGCGCAGCAGGCCGAGGTCCAGCGTCGGTCGGTGCCCGCGTCCGGGGTCGCGGAGGTGCACGTGGATGAGGGCGGCGCCGGCCTGCTCACAGCGCCGGGCGGTCTCGACCAGCTCCTCCAGCGTGGTCGGCAGCTGCGGGAAGTCCGCCTTGGCCGTCTCCGCCCCGGTGGGGGCGACGGTGATCAGGGTGGTGCCGGGGTCGTGGGATGCAGGTGCCATGGGGGCATCCTGCCAACCCCGTCAGGGCGCGACGACGACCGTCTGCGCGGCGCTGACGGTGCCGGAGACCAGCTCGGCCACCGGGTCGGTGCCGCGCTTGATGACGGCGAGCGCGACCGGCCCGTCCTCGTAGTGGCGGGCGACGGTGGTCAGCCGGCCCACCACCTTCTCGCCCAGCAGCAGCTCGTCACCGGCCTCCGGCAGCGTGTGCCCGGAGCCGTCCAGGTGCAGGAACACCAGCCGCCGCGGCGGGCGACCCAGGTTGTGCACCTTGGCGACCGTCTCCTGCCCGCGGTAGCAGCCCTTGTGCAGGTGCACCGCGGTGCGCAGCCAGTCCAGCTCGTGCGGGATGCTGCGCTCGTCGGTCTCCGCGCCGGCGCGCGGACGCCAGGCCAGCACCCGCAGCGCCTCGGCCGCCCAGCTCCCGGCGAGCGGGCGCTCCCCCACGAACCCCTCGAGCCGCTCCCGGGGGACGAACACCTCCCGCCAGGCGCGGTCCCGCCCCGGGTGCTCCTGCTCCGGCCCGTAGGCGACGGTGTCGCCCACCAGCGCCGGCCACCGGTCCACCCAGGCGAGCGGCTCGCCGGGGGCGGACTCCGCGGCGAGCGGCTCCCCCACGGTGGCGTAGTCACCGGTGCGGTCGGCCACCTCCACCCGCAGCATGAACCGCATCGAGTCCAGCCACGCCGCCACCGAGGGCGCGGCGCCGGGCTCGGTGCCCAGCCAGGTGGTCTCCCCGTCGTCCACGACCCGCAGCGCGTGCTCGATGCGGCCCCGGGGGGTGAGGATCAGCGTCTCGGTCGACCGCCGCGGCGGCAGGTCGGTCAGCTGCTGGCTGGTCAGCGAGTGCAGCCACGACAGCCGGTCCGGGCCGGTGACGGTCACCACGCCGCGGTGGGAGAGGTCGACGCAGGCCAGCCCCTCGGCGAGCACCCGCTGCTCGCGGTGCGGGTTGCCGTAGTGGGCCGCGACGCCGGCGTCCAGCCCGTGCCCGGCCACGGCGCCGGGCCGCGACAGCAGCGGGCTGGCCGGCGGCCTCGTGGCCGCCGGGCCGGTCGCCTCCTCCGCGGCGGTCGGGTCGTCGGTGCGGTGGGTCGGGGTCGGGTCGGCGGTCATCGGTCCTCTCCTCCCGGGGCGGTGGCGCCGGCGCAGCGCCGGCAGCGGCCGTGGATGGCCATGTGGGTCACGTCCGCAACAAAGCCGTGCTCGCGCAGAAGATTCCCGGCGAGCTCCCCGGCCGAGGCCGGCTGGGCCTCGGTGACCGAGCCGCACCGGCTGCAGACCAGGTGCAGGTGGTCGCCGTGGTCGACCAGGTGGTAGCTGGGCGGCCCGTGGTCCAGGTGGCTGTGGGTGACCACGCCGGCCTCGGTGAGCGCCTCCAGGTTGCGGTAGACCGTGGACAGCGCGATCGGGGCGCTCCCGTCCCGCGCCAGGGCCGAGGCCAGCTGGTCCGGGGTGGCGTGGCCCAGCCGGCCCAGCGCGCGCAGCACCCGCCGCCGGGGACCGGTCACGCGGTACCCCTGCCGGCGCAGCTGCTCCTCCGGGGTGCTCATCACCGCCACCGTAGCGGCGTCGGCTCCGGCCCTGGTGCGGCGGCTACACTCCGGCCATGCCGCGACGGGCCAACCCAGACTTCGCCGACGACACGGACTTCTTCGACGCCGGCACCGCGGACGGCGACCGGCCGCGTCGGCGCCGCCGGCGCACCGGCCTGCGGGTCCTCGTCGTCGGCCTGGTCACCCTCGCGTTGCTCGCGGTCGGCACGGTCGCGGCCTACGTCGCCTTCCTGCAGCACACCGTCTCGGAGAACGTCAGCCACGAGGACCTGCTGGCCGACGCCCCCATCACCGCCGAGGACGGCACCGTGGTCACCCCCTCGGCGCCGCCGCGGCCGGCCGAGGCCGGTGACGCCCGCAACTTCCTCATCCTCGGCAGTGACAGCCGCGACGTCGAGAGCGAGCGGGGGCGCTCCGACGTGATCGTGCTGGCCCACATCTCCGACGACCGGGAGAGCGTGCACCTGGTGCACTTCCCGCGGGACTACTTCGTGGAGATCCCCGGTCACAGCAACAAGAACAAGATCAACGCCGCCTACGCCTTCGGCGGCGCGCCGCTGCTGGTGGAGACGCTGCAGCCGCTGATCGGCGTGCCGATCGACCACGTCGCCATCACCGACTTCGAGTCCTTCCAGGCGATGACCGACGCGATCGGCGGCGTCGACGTCGAGGTCAGGCACGCGAGCCCGGGCTTCCCCGAGGGGAGCATGCACATGGACGGCGAGACCGGGCTGGAGTTCGTGCGCGAGCGCAAGAGCCTGCCGCAGGGCGACATCTCCCGCGGCGAGCGGCAGCTGGCCTTCATCCAGGCGGTGCTGCTCAAGGGTCTCTCCCGCGACACCGTGACCAACCCGGCCCGGCTGGCGCGGGTCGTGGACGCCGCGACCCAGAACCTCGTCGTCGACGAGAACCTGGAGGTGTCGCAGATGCGGGACCTGGCCTTCCAGATGCGGGGGGTGCGCGGCAACGACATCGAGTTCGTCACCGCGCCCTGGCAGGGGCTGGGGACCGACCCGGTCGCCGGGTCGGTCGTGGTGCCGCACGAGGAGCAGCTGCAGGTACTCGCCGAGCACCTGCAGACCGACACCATGGCGGACTACACCGACGAGGTGTCCCCGCGGGAGGGTTTCGGCGGCTGAGCCGTCACCCGACGCGCTTGAGCTCGGCCGAGACGTGGCTGGCCATCTGCTGGCCGGCCGCGGCCATGTCCATCGCCCACATCAGGCTGGAGTTGACGTAGCCGTAGAGCCGGTGGGCGGAGTTGTACTCCTTGGCCTGTGGGCTGCGCAGGACTCCGTCGGTGCGCACCTCGATCTTGGCGGGGCTGGTGGTGCCGTAGTAGAGCTCGACGATCCCGGTGGGGTGGGCCAGCACCAGCTCGACCTCGTCGTTCGGCAGCGGACGCCAGAACCCCAGCTCGGTCGCCAGCGGCTTGACCTGGTTGCCGCTGTCGTCGAGCAGCCAGCTCTGCGAGCGCCAGGTGAGGAACGGCCGGCCGTCGTGGGTGACCTCCACCTCCTGGCCGAAGTTGGCCGAGTCGATGGTGGGGTAGCCCACGACCCCGGCCCCCTCCCAGCGGCCGATCAGCCAGGCCAGGGGGGCCAGTTCGCGCGGTAGGTCAGCGTCGAGATGGAACGGCACCCCGCCATGGTAGGCGCCCCATCCGCCGGGGTCGGGACGGTGGGAGGTCACAGCGAGGGCAGCACCTGGGGTAGCAGCAGGTGCGCCACCGGGTAGGTCACCGCGCCCGGGGCGAGGGTGGAGGCGACGACCGCGACCAGCCGCGGCCGGGCGTGTGCCATCGTCGGCAGCACCGCCAGCACCACCCGCACCGCGTGGCCCACGACCGCGGCGGCCACGCCGAGCAGCAGGGCCGTGCTCGGGGGCACCCCGATACCCGCCGGGGTGGTGACCAGGACCGCGGTGGCTCCCCCGGCGAGCATGCCGGCCGGGACCAGCCACGGCCGCAGCGAGGGCCACCGACCGGCGACGTCCACCAGGGCCGACACGGCGCTCGCCGCCAGCGCCGCCGCCACCAGCGCCGGGCCCGGGTCGCGGTGGGCGACCGGCACCAGCAGCGCACCGCAGCCGATGACGGCCAGCCCCATCGTCACGCCGGTGAGGGACTCGACCAGCCGGGGCCGCCCGTCCCGGCGCAGCAGCTGGTGGAACAGCGCGGCTAGCACCGCCACGCTCAGTGCCGCCGGCAGCCAGGTGACACCGGGGTCGCCGGGACGGGCGCCGGTGGCCACGGTGGTCACGACGGCTCCGACCGCGAGCACCACCGCCGTGCCGCGGGGACTCGGCAGCGCCAGCGCGCCGGCCCACCCCCACGCCAGCGCCAGGCCTGCCAGCGCGACCACGGACGCCAGCAGCGCCGGCCCCACCCAGGCCGCGAGCGACAGCACGCCGGTGAGGACCAGCACGCCCGCCGCGACCTGGACCGACGGCGTCCGGAGCGTGCCGCCGGCGGGCGGGCGGAGGCGGGGCGCGGCGGACACGCCAGTCATCGTGTCATCACCCGCCGGCGAACGGCGGGAGCACCTCCACGGTCGGGTGGCCGGCGTCACCGAGCTCGGCGACCTCCGCGACGCTGGTCTCCGGGGTGACGCGGTGGCCGTCGACCAGCAGCGAGGAGACCGGCAGCACCCGCGCCAGCGCGGGGTGGGCCCGTTCGGCCGCCGCGAGGGCGTCGGCGACGGTGCGGGCGGGGTGACGTTCCTGGTCACAGCCGGCCGCCGCGCGGGCGGCGGCCCAGTAGCGCAGGCCGAGGTCAGACATGCGGCCATTATCCTGATCCGGTGGCCGACCTCGCCCTGCTGACCGGACGAGGGGGGGACCACGCCCTGGGGGAGGTGCTTCCCGCGCTGGACCTGCTGCCGCACCGGGTGCGGGTGCTGACGCCCGACCCGGCCGCGCTGCTGCGCGGGCCCGACCCCGACCTGGTGCTCGTGGACGCCACCGCCGACCTCGCCGGCGCCCGCTCCACCGTCCGCACGCTGGCCGCGATGGAGCTGTCCTGCCCGGTTCTCGCGGTCTTCGCCGAGGGCGGGCTGGCCGTCCTGGACGCGCAGTGGCCGCTGCAGGACCTGCTGCTGCACGGCGCCGGCCCCGCCGAGGTCGAGGCCCGGCTGCGGCTGGCGATCGCCCGTGGGGTGGCGGCCGGCGCCGAGGCCGGCGCCTCCCGGGAGCGCGGGCCGCTGCGCGTCGCCGACGTCGTCGTCGACGAGGACAGCTGGATCGTGCGCGCCGGTGGAGAGCCGCTCGACCTGACCTTCAAGGAGTTCGAGCTGCTGCGCTACCTGCTGCTGCACGCCGGTCGGGTGGTGACCCGGGAGCAGCTGCTGCAGGAGGTCTGGGGCGTGGACTACTACGGGGGCACCCGCACCGTCGACGTCCACGTCCGGCGGCTGCGGGCCAAGCTGGGCTCGGAGCGCGAGTCCCTCATCAGCACCATCCGCCACGTCGGTTACCGGTTCGCCGCCCATCCCGGCGGTGAGAACGGTGACGTGGTGCAATAGCCCAATGGCGGAGCCGCAGGACCAGGACAGCCAGCCACTCGTGCTGGAGCCGCGCGAGCATCTCGAGCCGCGGCCATCGGCCGAGGTGATGGCGCTGGCGGTACGGGCCACGACGCACGACGGCATCCGGCCGCTGTCGGAGCAGACCGTCCTCAACCTGCGCCGGCTGGCCGAGGCGCCGGGGGAGACGGCCTCGACGCACCTGGTGGTCGAGGAGAGCCCCGGGGTGATCGACAGCCACGTGCTGGGGTACGCCCACGTCGAGCGCACCGAGCCACCGTCGGCCGAGATCGTGGTCGACCCCTCCCACCGGCGCCAGGGGATCGGCGGCGCGCTGGTGCGCTCGGTCCTGGAGCACTTCCCCGACGCCCGGCTCTGGGCGCACGGCAACCTGCCCGCCGCGCAGGGGCTGGCCCGCGCGCACGGGCTCACGGTGGTGCGGGAGCTGTGGCAGATGGCCCGGCCACTGGCCGGCGAGTGGTCCGAGCTGCCCGAGGTCGAGCTGCCGGAGGGGTTCAGCTCCCGTGCCTTCGAGGTGGGCCGCGACGAGCAGGCCTGGCTGCAGGTCAACGCCCGGGCCTTCGCCGACCACCCCGAGCAGGGCCGCACCACCGCTGTCGACCTGGCCGAGCGGATGGCCGAGCCGTGGTTCGACCCCTCCGGCTTCCTGCTCATCGAGGACCAGCACGTGCCCGAGGGCCAGCCTGCCCGGCTCGCGGCGTTCCACTGGACCAAGATCGAGCCGGCCCAGCCCGGCCACAGCACCGCGCCCGACGGCGAGGTGTACGTCGTGGGGGTGGACCCCGACTACCAGGGACGCGGCCTGGGCCGGGCCGTCACCGTGCTGGGGCTGCGCCACCTGCTGGCGTGCGGCATGGAGCGCGCCGTCCTCTACGTCGACGGCGACAACGCCGCGGCCATCGCCACCTACCACCGGCTCGGGTTCGAGCGCACCTCCGTCGACGTCCAGTACGCCGACCCCCAGCACGCCCCCGGCCGGCGGTGACGGGCAGCTGACGGTCCGGTGACGGCCGGGTGACTCGGCCGCTACGCCATGCTGCCGGCGCGGCACCGGTGGCAAGATGACGACATGACCTCCAGCGAGCCGACCGTGCCGGTGCCCGAGCTGGTCGAGACCACCGCCGTGGTGCCGTTGCCCGCGATCCGGGCCAACCGCCCGCGCGCGGCCAACGGCCGCTTCGTCAGCGTCGCGACCACCGCCACCGAGGACGGCGAGGACGGCGCCGTCGCGCCGCTGCCGGAGGACCGGTTCCTGGACCGGGAGGTCTCCTGGCTGCAGTTCAACGAGCGGGTGCTGCAGCTGGCGGCCGACCCGCGCACGCCGCTGCTGGAGCGGGCCCGGTTCCTGGCGATCTTCGCCGGGAACCTGGACGAGTTCTTCATGGTGCGCGTCGCCGGGCTGAAGCGTCGGATCGCCACCGGCATCGCCACCCGGTCGGCGTCCGGGCTGGAGCCGCGGGAGGTGCTGGAGGAGATCTCGGTCGGGGCGCACCGGCTGATGTCGCGCCACGCCGAGCTGTTCACCGACTCCGTCGCACCGGCCCTCGCCGAGGAGGGCATCACGATCGCGCAGTGGGACGACCTCGCCGAGGACGAGCAGTCCCGGCTGGGGGAGATGTTCCGCGACACCGTCTACCCGGTGCTGACGCCGCTGGCGGTCGACCCGGCCCACCCGTTCCCCTACATCAGCGGGCTCTCGCTCAACCTGGCGGTCATCCTCATCAACCCGCAGACCAGGAACGAGCACTTCGCCCGCGTCAAGGTGCCGCCGCTGCTGCCGCGGTTCATCCGCATCCCCACCGACGACGACCTCTACACCGCCCGGTTCGTGCTGCTGGAGCAGGTCATCGCGGCCCACCTGGACCAGCTGTTCCCTGGGATGGAGGTGCACGAGACGTTCACCTTCCGGGTCACCCGCAACGAGGACCTGGAGGTCGAGGAGGACGACGCCGAGAACCTGCTCACCGCGCTGGAGAAGGAGCTCACCCGGCGCCGGTTCGGCCCGCCGGTGCGGCTGGAGGTCGTCCGGGACATGGACGACCACGTGCTGGAGCTGCTGACCCGCGAGCTGGGGGTGCACCACTCGGAGGTCTACCGGCTGCCCTCGCCGCTGGACCTCAGCTCGCTGCACACCGTCGCCGACCTGGACCGCACCGAGCTGCGCTACCCCAACTTCGTGCCCAAGACCCACCCCGACCTGGCGCCGGTCGAGCGCTCCCGCCCCAGCGACGTGCTGGGCGCGATGCGCCGGCGGGACGTGCTGGTGCACCACCCCTACGACTCGTTCTCCACCTCGGTGCAGGCCTTCATCGAGCAGGCGGCGGCGGACCCGCAGGTGCTGGCCATCAAGCAGACGCTCTACCGCACCAGCGGTGACAGCCCGATCATCGACGCCCTCATCGACGCCGCCGAGGACGGCAAGCAGGTGCTTGCCGTCGTCGAGATCAAGGCCCGGTTCGACGAGGAGAACAACATCACCTGGGCCCGCAAGCTGGAGCAGGCCGGTGTCCATGTGGTCTACGGGATGGTCGGGCTGAAGACGCACGCCAAGCTGGCGCTGGTGGTGCGCGAGGAGTCCGGGGGGCTGCGCCGCTACTGCCACGTCGGCACCGGCAACTACAACCCCAAGACGGCCCGCCTCTACGAGGACCTGGGGCTGTTGACCTGTGACGACGCGGTCGGTGAGGACCTGTCCCGGCTGTTCAACCAGCTGTCCGGCATGGCCCCGAAGGCCACCTTCAAGCGGCTGCTGGTCGCACCGCGCTCGGTCCGCGACGAGCTGGTAGCGCTCATCGACGAGCAGGCCGAGCGGGGCAGCGACGGCGTCGTGCAGATGAAGGTCAACTCCGTGGTGGACGAGCAGGTGGTCGACGCCCTGTACCGGGCCAGCCGGGCCGGGGTGCAGGTCGACCTGTGGGTGCGCGGCATCTGCGCGGTACGGCCCGGCGTGCCGGGGCTGTCGGAGACCATCCGGGTGCGCTCGGTGCTCGGGCGGTTCCTGGAGCACTCGCGCATCTTCGCCTTCGGCAGCGGCGCCAAGACGGTGGTCTACATCGGCTCAGCCGACATGATGCACCGCAACCTGGACCGGCGCGTGGAGGCGCTGGTGCCGGTGACCGAGCGGGAGCAGGTGCGCCACCTGACCAGCCTGATCGACCGGGCGATGAGCGACGAGGTCGGCAGCTGGCACCTCGACCGGGAGGGTCGGTGGACCCGGCACCACGTCGGTGAGGACGGTCAGACCCTGGTCGATTTGCAGGCCGAGCTCATCGAGCACTACTCCTCCCGCCGGTCCCGCCCCCGCCGCTGACCTGATGGCCTCGAGCACGCTGCCGCTGGTGCGCGCCGCGGGGGTGGTCCCCTGGCGGTGGCACGGCAACGACCTGCAGGTCCTGCTGGTGCACCGGCCGCGCTACGACGACTGGTCCTGGCCGAAGGGCAAGCTGGACCCCGGTGAGGACTGGGCCGCGGCCGCGGCCCGGGAGGCCTGGGAGGAGACGGGGCTGCGGGTCCGGCTCGGGCCCAGCCTGCCGCCGTCCCACTACGTCATCTCCCGCAACGGCTCCGGCTCGGCCCACAAGCACGTGCGGTACTGGGCCGGGGAGGTGGTGGCCGGCCACGGCCGGCTGGAGCACGAGGTCGACCAGGTCCGCTGGCTGGACGTCGACGCTGCCGGTGGCCGGTTGAGCTACGAGCGGGACCGGGAGCAGTTGAAGGCCCTGGTCACCCACCACGGGGCGGGATCACTCGCTGGGTGGCCGCTGCTGCTCGTGCGGCACGCGCGGGCGCTCCCCCGCGGCGGCTGGAGGCGCGCCGACGCCAAGCGGCCGCTGGACAAGGTCGGCGAGCGCCGCGCGGCGCGCCTGGTCGACCTGCTCGAGGGCAGCCGCCCGGTGCGGCTGCTCAGCTCCTCCTCGCTGCGCTGCACCGCGACCCTCGAGCCGTACGCGCAGCACGCCGGCCTGCCGGTCGAGACCAAGAAGAGCCTCTCCGAGGAGGGCCACCGCTCGCACCCGGACCGCTCCCGGAACCTGCTGGCCAAGCTGCTGCGCCGCGCCGAACCGGTGGCGCTGTGCACCCACGGCCCGGTCCTGCCGCCGCTGTGCCGGGACCTGCAGCACCGCACTGAGGACCCCGCGGCCCGCCGGCTCCTCGGCCGGCTGGCCGACGGCAACCTGGACAAGGGCGAGGTGCTGGTCTGCTGGGTCGTCGGGTCCGGCCCGGACAGCCGGGTCATCGAGGTCGAGCGGCACCGCCCGCCACGGTAGCGGCCCGGGCGGCCGCTACCCCCGGCCGACCAGCCGCGTCCCGGCGCCCGGGCGGCGGGAGCACCCGGCTCAGCCGAAGCGGCCGGAGATGTAGTCCTCGGTGGCCTTCTTCCCGGGGTTGTTGAAGATCCGCTGGGTGTCGTCCATCTCCACCAGGTGTCCGGGCTTGCCGGTGGCCTCCAGGTTGAAGAACCCGGTGCGGTCGGAGACCCGCGCCGCCTGCTGCATGTTGTGGGTCACGATGACGACGGTGTAGTCGCTCTTGAGCTCGTGGATGAGGTCCTCGACGGCTAGCGTCGAGATCGGGTCCAGGGCGGAGCAGGGCTCGTCCATGAGGATGACCTCCGGCTGCACCGCGATGGCCCGGGCGATGCAGAGCCGCTGCTGCTGGCCGCCGGACAGGCCGGACCCGGGGCGGTCCAGCCGGTCCTTGACCTCGCTCCACAGGTTGGCTCCCCGCAGCGCCCGCTCGCAGAGCTCGTCGGCGGTGCTGCTGGACATCCGCTTGCTGTTGAGCCGCAGCCCGGCGAGCACGTTCTCCTTGATGGACATGGTCGGGAACGGGTTGGGCCGCTGGAACACCATGCCGACCTCGCGGCGCACGTCCACCGGGTCGACGTCGCGGCTGTAGAGGTTGCGGCCGTCCATGAGCACGTCCCCCTCGACGCGGCCGCCCGGGACCACCTCGTGCATCCGGTTCAGGGTGCGCAGGAACGTCGACTTGCCGCACCCGGAGGGCCCGATGAACGCGGTGACCGACTTCGGTTCGATCACCATCGAGACGTCCTTCACGGCGTGGAAGCTGCCGTAGTAGATGTTCAGGTCGTTGATGTCGATGCGCTTGGACATGGTGATCCCCTGGGTCAGCGCTTCGTCGGGGCGAAGAAGCGCGCGATGAGGCGGGCGGACAGGTTGAGGGCGACGACGACGAGCACCAGCAGCAGGGCGGCCGCCCAGGCGCGCTCGATGCTCGGGTCGCGGTAGGCGGGGCTGAGCGGCTTGGTGAACATGTAGTAGGCGTAGACCGCCAGCGTGTTCATCGGGCCCTCGAGCAGGTTGGTGTTCAGCGCCCGGGCGTAGCCGACGGCGACCAGCAGCGGCGCGGTCTCCCCGATGACGCGGGCGATCGCCAGCGTGACGCCGGAGGCCAGCCCGGAGGCGGCCGTGGGCAGTACTACCCGCACGATGGTGCGCCACTTGGGCACCCCGAGCGCCAGCGACGCCTCCCGCAGCTCGTTGGGCACGATCCGCAGCATCTCCTCGCTGTTGCGCACCACGGTCGGGATCATCAGCACCGACAGCGCGACCGCACCGGCCATGCCGTCCTTGGTGCCGATCCCGAAGACCACCGCCCACAGCGCGAACGCGAACAGGCCGGCCACGATCGAGGGGATGCCGGTCATCACGTCGACGAAGAACCGGATGACGTGCGCCAGCCGGCTACGACCGGCGTACTCCACCAGGTAGATCGCGGTGAGCAGGCCGACCGGCACCGAGATCAGGGTCGCGGCACCGGTGATGAGCAGGGTGCCCACGATGGCGTGGTACGCGCCGCCGATGAACAGCTGCCCCTGCTGCTGGGTCGCCTGGTCGTGCAGGCCGGTGACGCCGTTCATCGTCTGCAGCAGGAAGTCGGGGTTGACCACCCGCGCCCCACCCAGGGTGACCACGGTCCACAGCAGCGAGCACAGCGGCAGCAGCGCGACTACGAACGCTCCGTACAGCAGCCCCCGCATCAGCCGGTCCGTGGCGACCCGGGCACCGGCGGCGACCCGGAACCCGACATAGGTCAGCGCGAGGTAGAGCAGGAACGCCCCGGTGACGGCCAGCCCGAGGTGCAGGTCGAGGCCGAGCCAGAGCAGCAGCACCGTCGCGACCGCCACGGCACCCAGCACGGCACCGAGCCGCCGCGGGGCGGGCCGGACCGGCGCCGGCACCACACCGCGGACGTGGTCGATGCGGTGGTCCAGCCCTTCCTGGGTGTCCAGGCGGTGGAGGGTGGGCATCAGTTCGCTCCGGAGAAGTCGGCACGCCTGGCCACGACCCACCGGGCCAGCAGGTTGACGGCCAGCGTGATGAGGAACAGCACCAGACCGGCGCCGATCAGCTCGGACAGCCGCAGCCCGGAGGCCTCGGGGAAGTTGAGCGCGATCTCGGCCGGGATGGTCGAGTTCCCGCTGTCGATCAGCACCCAGGTGAAGACGCCCGGGGAGAGGATGATCGCCACCGCCATCGTCTCGCCGAGGGCGCGGCCGAGGCCGAGCATCGTCCCGCCGATGACGCCCGGCATGCCGAACGGCAGCACCGCGGTGCGGATCATCTCCCACTTGGTGGCGCCCAGGGCCAGCGCGGCCTCCTCGTGCAGCCGGGGCGTCTGCAGGAACACCTCCCGGCTGACCGAGGTGATGATCGGCAGGATCATCACGGCCAGCACCAGCGAGGCGGTCATCAGCGTGCGACCGGTGCTCGAGGCGCTGCCGAAGACCGGGATGAAGCCGAGGTTGGCCTCCAGCCACCGGTAGAGCGGGACCATCCGCGGCGCCAGCACCTGCCAGCCCCACATGCCGAACACCACGCTCGGCACGGCCGCGAGCAGGTCGACGACGAAACCGACGGAGGTGCCGACGCGACGGTGGGCGTAGTGGGAGATGAACAGCGCGATGCCCACCGCGACCGGGGTGGCCACCACCATCGCGATCACCGAGGCGATCACCGTCCCGGCGATCAGCGGCAGCACGTAGCGGCCGAAGCCGCCGGCGGTCAGCTCCTCGGGATCCGCGGTGAGCACCGGAGCGGCCTCGACGACGAGGAAGATCGCCACCCCCGCCAGGATCGCCAGGATGGTCAGGCCGGAGGCGAGGGCGGCACCGTGGAAGGTGATGTCGCCGGGACGGCGAACGGTGCGGCGGCGGCCCGGCCGGGCGCCGCGGTCGGAGGTCATCGACACGGCAGCCTCACCTCCCGCCCGTGACCAACTCGAGCGAGTTCAGCACCCGCTGCCGCAACCGGTCCGAGATGGGCGCTGACCCAGCGGCCTCCGCGGCGGTGGCCTGGCCCTCCTCGGAGGCGATGTAGCCGACGTAGTCCTGCACCAGCGTGGCCGTCTGCGGCTTCTCGTAGTGGTGACACACGATCAGGTAGGACACCAGCACGATCGGGTACGCGCCCGACTCGGTGGTGTCCCGCGCCAGGTCCAGCGCCAGGTCGCCCTTGACGCCGGTGTCGACGGGCTCCGAGGCGTCAACCACCCGGGCTGCCGCCTCGGGGGAGTAGGTGACGAACTCCTCACCGACCCCGATGGCGGCGGTCTGCAGCGTGCCGATGGCCGAGGCGTCGGCGTAGCCGATCGCGCCGGGCGTCGAGGAGACGACCTCGATCACGCCGGTGGTCTGTGCCGCAGCCTCGCCGCCCTCGACCGGCCAGGCGGCCCCGGGCTCGTGGGGCCAGGCATGCGGCGCCGCCGCGGTGAGGTACTCGAGGAAGTTCTCGGTGGTGCCGGACTCGTCGCTGCGGTTCACGGCGGTGATGGGCAGGTCGGGCAGCTGCTCGTCGGGATTGTCCTCGGCGATCGCGGGGTCGTCCCAGCGGCTGATCTCACGGTTGAAGATGCCCGCGAGCACGTCGGGCGTCAGCTGCAGCGACTCGACCCCGGGGAGGTTGTAGGGCACCGCGATCGGCGAGATGTAGACCGGCAGGTTCATCGCGCCCTTGGGCCCGCAGCTGTCCCGCACCTCCTGCCGCTCCTGCTGGTCCAGGTAGGCGTCGGAGCCGGCGAAGTCGGTGGCGCCGGCGATGATGTTCTCGCGCCCGCCGCCGGAGCCGATCGAGTCGTAGTGGACGGTGACGCCCGGCTGCCGACCCTGATATCCGGCGATCCAGGCGGTCTGCGCGGACTCCTGCGCGCTCGAGCCGGAGCCGGTCAGGGTGCCGGTGAGGTCTCCCCCGCCGCTGGCGGGGGCACCGACGTCACCGGGCTGCAGGCGCGCGGTGGGGTTGTCGTCACCGCAGGCCACGAGCGCCAGGCCGGCCAGCGCGGTGGTCACCGCTGCGCGCAGCGGTCGGGCTGGGAGCACGGGAGCGAACCTCTCGGACGCGGGTATGGGCACCGCCGGGACCGGCCGGCGGGGGCTTGCACGTCACTCGACGACCGTGCCCGGGCCGCCGCGGCCGGGCACGCGATGATCGGCCCCGACGCCCGGGGCCGACCTCGACGCTACGAGCGTTGTGTGACCCGTACGGTGCCCTTGGGTGAACATCAGGTGAACGCCCGGTGTCCCCCAGGTGCCGCCCACCGCCCCGGGAGGGCCCGTCCGACCGCACGCGACGAGCCCCCCGCGCCGGCGTCGGTGACGCCGGCCCGAGGGGCTGCGGTGAAGCTCGACGGTGCGCGCGAGCAGTAACGACGAAGAGGAAGAGGAAGGTCGCGTGCCGGGCCGGGAGCGCCTCACGGCGCGTGGCCGCTCGTAGCGGCTGATGTTGGGACCCGGGGCTGCCGCGGCCCGGCACGCGACCCCCAGCCTAACGGCGATCGTGCCCCCGCGTGTTCCCGGCCACGCCGGATGTGGACGACCCGGTGCGGCGGGGAGGGCTCAGAGCAGGTCCCCGCGGCGCCACATGCCGGCCGCGACCTGCAGGTCGCGGGCGGTGTCCTGCAGCCGCCCGGCCCGCCGGACCTGGTCGCTGGCGGTGTGCTCGTCGGCCGCCTCGGACCCGCCGAGGCCGACGGCCATCACGTGGCAGAAGGCCGCGGCCCGCTCCAGCGCCACCGCCAGGTCACCGGCGAAGACCCCGGTGAGGATCGCCTCGGTGAGCGCCCGCAGGTCGTGCGGCCGGGGCGGCTCGGCCACCCCGGTGATGACCCGGTACACGTCGGCGTGCCCGGCGCCGGCCGTGAACGCGCGGCTGACGTCCTCGGGCTGGCGCTGCACCCACTCGTGCAGCAGGTACAGCCGCCAGAGCACCCCCGGCAGGCTGCGCGCCGGGCGGTCGGCCCACAGCTCGGCCACCGTGGCCAGCCCCAGCTCCTGCACCAGGTCGACGAGGGTGGCGGTCAGCCGGGGGTCCTCGCTGGCTCGTCCGGCACCCACCAGCACGGCCGCGGTCCGGTGGGCGGCCTCGGTCACCTCGGCCGGGTCAGCGTCACTGGTCGGCAGCGCCATCTGCTGCGGGTCCAGCGGGGCCGGCTTGTGGAACCTTCTCATCGCGCTCCAGGGTAGGTGGCCCCGGGCAGCAGCACGACCGCGTCGCCGGGCAGCTCCACGCGGGTCCCCGCGGCCACCTCCTCGACGGTCACCTCGCCCCAGCGGGCGAGCGGCTCGGCACCCGGCGCGCACTGCTCGGCGTCGAGCGCGACCACGTGCCGGCCCGGGCCGATGTTGGCCACGACGGTCACCGGGCCGCGCTGCAGCACCAGCACCCCGCTCGCGGGGTCGTGCTGCGCCGCACCGACGGCCGGCGGGGTGGACCAGAGGCTGGGCTGCTCGCGGCGCAGCCGCAGCAGCGCGCGGTACCACCCCAACAGCCGGGCGTGGTCGCCCCGGGCGGGCTCGTCCCAGTCCAGCGTGGAGTGCTGCACGGTGGACGCGGCCTGCGGGTCGGGCACCTCGCCGCCCCAGCCGTGCTCGGCGAACTCCCGGGCCCGTCCTTCCCGGATCGCCTGGGCCAGCTCCGGCTCGTCGTGGTCGGTGAAGTACTGCCACGGCGTGCCGGCGCCCCACTCCTCGCCCATGAACAGCATCGGCGTCCAGGGCGAGGTCAGCAGCAGCGCGGCCCCGACCGCCGCCCGGTCCACGCCGGCCAGGTGCCCCAGCCGCTCGCCCGTCGCCCGGTTGCCCACCTGGTCGTGGGTCTGCAGCGAGGCCACGAACCGCCACCCGGGCGTCACCGCCGGGTCGACGGGCCGGCCGTGTCGCCGGCCCCGGAAGCTGGAGTAGGTCCCGTCGTGGAAGAACGGCGTCTCCCCCAGCGTGCGGGCCAGCGCGTCCTCGGCCGCGAAGTCAGCGTAGTAGCCCTGCGTCTCCCCGGTGAGCGCGACGTGCAGCGCGTGGTGCACGTCATCGGCCCACTGCCCGTGCAGCCCGAGGCCGCCGTCGCCGGCGGGGCGGCGCGGGGAGACGGTGCGTGGGTCGTTGCGGTCGGACTCGGCCACCAGCGACCGGGGCACGCCGGTGCGGGCGGTGATGTCGTCGGCCAGCGCGGCGAGCTCCTCCAACAGGTGCACCGCGCGGTCGTCGCGCAGGGCGTGCACCGCGTCCAGCCGCAACGCGTCGACGTGCAGCTCCTCCAGCCACATCCGGGCGTTGTCGAGCAGGTAGCGGCGTACCTCGTCGCTGCCGGGCGCGTCCAGGTTCACCGCTTCTCCCCACGGCGTGTGGTGGGTGCCGGTGAAGTAGGGCCCGAACTCCTGCAGGTAGTTGCCGCTCGGCCCGAGGTGGTTGTAGACGACGTCCAGGCAGACGCCGAGGCCGCGGGCGTGGCAGGCGTCGACCAGCCGCTGCAGCGCCTCCGGCCCGCCGTAGGGCTCGTGCACCGCGAACAGGCAGACGCCGTCGTAGCCCCAGCCGTGCCGGCCCGGGAACGCCGCCAGCGGCATCAGCTCCACCATCGTCACGCCCAGCTCGACCAGGTGGTCCAGCCGGTCGATGACCGCGTCGAGGCTGCCCTCGGGCGTGAAGGTCCCGACGTGCAGCTCGTAGACGACCGCGCCCTCCAGCGGGGCGCCGACCCACGCGCCATCGGTCCAGCCGAACCCCTCCAGGTCCACGAGCTGCGACGGCGCGTGGACGCCGTCGGGCTGGCGCCGCGAGCGCGGGTCCGGCCGTGCCGGGCCGCCGTCCAGGCTGAAGGCGTAGCGGCTGCCGGGCCCGGCCTCGGCCTCGGCCCGCCACCAGCCGTCGCCGACGGGGCTCATCGGCACCCGTTCCCCGGTGGCGGCGTCGCTGCCGGCGCCCAGCACCAGCTCCACCGTCTCCCGGGCGGGCGCCCACACCTCGAACGCGCGGCTCATCGGCCCGGCTCCGTCACGGACTCGACCCCGGCGGCGTCGGCGGTGTCGGCGGTGTCTTCGGTCTCGGCGACCAGCAGCGCCACCGGCATCCCCGAGCCCGGGAACAGCTGCTCCCGGTCGAGGGGGCCGCCGTCGGTGACCACCCGCCGACCGGTGAGCTCGTCGACCCAGTGGCCGGCCGGCAGCGTGTCCGCGTGGCCGCCGCCGGGGTCGTCCGTCCACGGCAGCCGCGCCACCGCCGCTACCGTCGGGGTCGCCTCGTCCGCCGGTGGCGGCGTGCGCAGCATCCCGAGCAGGCCCGGGGCCTGCACCGGCCGGTAGCCCGACCCGGGCCCGAAGGAGGCCGGGTGGCGGGCGCGCAGCCGCAGCGCGCGGCTGGTCAGCAGCAGCTTCTCGTCGTCCAGGTCGCCGGGCCGCTCGCCCTCGTCCAGCTGTGCCAGCCGCTGCCGGCGGACGGCGTAGTCGACCGGCCGGCGGTTGTCGGGGTCGACGAGGGAGTCGGTCACCAGCTCGCAGCCCTGGTAGACGTCGGGCACACCCGGCAGCATCAGCTGCAGCAGCTTCTGCGCCAGCACCAGCAGCCGGGCTGCCGGGCGGGTCGACTCGAGGGCACGCGCGACCGGCCGGCGCAGCGCGTGGTCCTCGAGCGCGGCGCGGGCCAGGCCGAGCACCCGGTCCTCGTAGTCGGGGTCCTGCTCGGTCCAGGTGGTGTGCTGCTTGGCCTCGCGGACCGCCTTGGTGAGGTAGTCGGTGAGCCGCTGGGTGTCGATGCCGTCGGTGCCCAGCACGGTCTGCCAGAGCAGGTGTGCGGTGGGCCCGTCCACGCCGTACTCGGCCGCGGCCGCGGCGAACACCTGGGTGCACTCCCGCCACGCGGCGCCGTCGGTGGCGGCCGCCAGGATCCGGGCCCGCACGTCCTCGCTGCGCTTGGTGTCGTGGGTGGACAGCGTGGTCATGCCACCCGGCCAGTGCTCGACCTGGTGGGCCGCCCAGCCGTGCAGCCGCTCGGTGCCCGGGTGCCGGCCGGTGGCCGGGTCGGCACCGACCTCGTTGAGGGCCACCAGCCGGTGCCACCGGTAGAAGGCGGTGTCCTCGATCCCCTTGGCCATCACCGGGCCGGTGGTCTGCTGGAACCGCACCGCCAGGTCGCGCGCCGCCACCGGGTCCGCACGCACCCCCTCGGGGTCCCGCAGCGCCGCGCCGAGCGCGGTGACGGCCGCCGGGTCGGCGGCGCC